>CAZIQP010000032.1:0-31129 GCA_964541315.1 uncultured Opitutaceae bacterium | reverse complement strand
CACAGATTAGCGGAGAATTGTGTCAATCGATGGTGACTTGAGTGACCATTCTGAAACGAAACGGTGACGGCGTATGTTACACCGAAGTGACGATGTTGTTTTGAGAGGGTATTTTTCCCCGGGAAAAATCCCCAGTCTTCCCTCTGGCGGCATATTTCCGCACAGGCTCCGTTCAAAAAAACCTTCCGCAAATGCTGTGCGGTCTCCGAAAAATTATTTCTCGGAAAATCCACGGTGGATCGGGACTGCGTCAGTTTTCCGCGGATGAACGCGCGTACTCCCGGATGAGTACAACCGAAGCTGAATTATCACTCGATGTGACAGAGGCCGCCGAGGGTATGATCAGACTATAATCCTCTGCGTTCTCGGTTGCCTCCCGGCGCAACCTGTCCGGGATTCATCCGCGCCGCGGAAATTCCAACGGAGAAAAAGTCGGAATCGTTCATCCCACGGATCGCGCGAGTAAAGATCCAGATCCTCGGGGCAAACCCCGAGGCACTGGCCAAGACCACCCGTAACACCCTGTGCCCATTAGCACTTCTTCCTGTAGCGGCTTTATGCCGCGATTCGGCCAACCATCGCGGCATAAAACTCTACCTCAAGCCAGACGGCATCCGTGCGAAAAACTCACGGTATAGCAGGGCGACCCCTGCACGCGGTCTCGTACTCCCTCAATGCTAATTCCAGAACCCAGCCCCGAAAATTATTTGCGCGCGGTCACCGCGGGTTTGGCCGCGGGCTTGGCACGACCGGACAGCTCGGCCACGGCATCGGGGATGCCGAGCCGACCAAAAAGCCGCCGACATCCTTCCAGCGCGTCCGGCTCGCGGCTGAGCAGCGTCGCCAGCCGCCGGGCATACTCGCGCACACTGTCCGTATCGCCGAGCGCCGCCGCGACGATCACCTGACGCTGCCGCAACTGGACCATGAAGGGGGGACTTTCCTCCGTCGTCTGGGCTTCGAGCTGGGCCAGCACCGCCTGGATTTGCCGGTAGCGCGCTTCCCGTACCAGGGCATCGCAGTAGGACAGGGCCAGGGGCTTCAGGTCGAGCTGCCGGGTGGCGCCGATTTCATACAGCGTCCGGTTGAGTTCCACCCAGCCCTTGCGGCCCGCCAGCACCGCCAGCTCGGCGAGCGCTTCGGGACGGGCGGAAAAATCGCGCAAATAGGCCGCGATGGCTTCCTGCCCGGCCGGCCCGTTGGGCGTTTCCACCATCAGCACATCGATCAGCAGGACCCGCGGTTCCAGATCCCGCGGAAAACGCTCCACCGCGTTACGGGCGGTCTGCACCGCCTCGGCGGCGTGGCCACTGGTAATCTGCCAGCCGGCCAGCAGCGCAAAATCAGCGTAAACCGCAGCGGGGGTCCGCACATAGTTGTGCTGGAGTTCGACCGCCTTCGCCCGCTCCGCCGTTTCCCACAGCACCCGCGCCACCACCGGTATCGCCGCCGGATCATGCAGCAGCCCGGCCCGGCGTTCCAAAAGTTTCTTGGCGGCAGGCGCGCCCTCGGCTGTCAGGGTCGCTGCAATTTCATACCGTTGCAGCAACGCGCTGTTCGGGCCGGAAAGCTCCGCGCCGTAGCGCTGTTTCAGCAGTTCAAGGGCGTGCCGGTCCCGGCCCGCCGCCAGCAGGAAATCGAAAGTCGGTTTGATCAGCCGCTCGTCCTCCGGGGTGAGCGCCAGTCCTTCCTCCAGCAGGCCAAGCGCAAGACTGCCCGCGCCCACCGCGCGCAAAAATTCCACCGCCGCGAGGCGGCCGGGGATGTTGGCCGGATCCTGCCGCACGCCGGCGGAATAGAAGAGGTAGGCCGCCTGGTAATTTTTTGCGGCCCGTTCCTTCCCGGCATTGGCAAAATGCTGCGCGGCGATACCGCGCCGGATCGCGCCCACCTGCAGCAGCGCCACATCCACCAGTCTCACGCCGTCGTTTTTCCGCACGAAACGGAACCAGGCATAACCGGCGCCCACGCCAGCCGCATAAAGGACCAACAGCCCGATGCAGCCATAAAGGGCCAGCTTGCGCAGCACATTGCCGGGCGTGGGTGTGGCAGGATTGTGTTTCATGGTTTCAAGGTCGCGGCCGTCCGGGCGGCCGGGGGAGCCAGCAGTTGCTCAATTTGAAAATACCCCGCGTTTTGACGGGACGGCATTTCGAAAAAATCCTCGATCAGCCCCGGATTCGGAGCAACGCGCGTCAGGGTGAAGGAGCCTTTGCGACCATCCGCGCCGGTGACTTCCTCCCGGAACGCATAGGTCACCCCGCCCACCTCGCGAAAATCCGCATAGCGGGAAACCGATTTGTCGTCGTTCTCGCGCGCCGTCTCGCGGAACGTTTCCGTATCAATGCACGCCACGTAACCGGAACCGTCCGGCCGGCGCACCGCGATCCGGTAAAATTTTCGTCCGTCCCTTGCCCCGTCCTCCCGGCGCTCATAGATAAAATCTTCGCCCACCAGCAGCGGGTCGACAAATTCGGTCAGATAACGCCGGTCACCCATCTTGTCGGCCGGAATGGCCTGCGGCGGCTGGCCGGGGGACTGCTGCCAGAATTGACCGCCGGCCCCGGCCAGAATGTAGCGGGTCAGGCCCGCCACGCGCACCACGAGCCGGAAACGATCCGGGCGCATTTTGAACAGCAGAAGATCCTGTTCCTCGCCGGCGGACGTGATCAGCTTCCCTTCCACCGTGTACGCCTGGAGGTGTTGCACGGCCGACCCCGCCTGGTTGTGCCGCGAAAATTCCGACACGATATCGACCGCGGTCAGCACCTTGGGCTTGACCAGCCCTGCCTCCGGGGCCGCCGTTGCAGCCTGGCCGGTTTTTTTCAGCACCAGTTCCAAATCGTCATCATCCATCTTTCCCTCGGTGAGGCGGCGATACTGGGTCGGGGAGGCGTCTTTGATTTTAGCGATGAGCGCGGTGGCCTCGGCGAGAGCAGCCCGAGGTTCCCGGCCACCGGCCACCAGCACCGCCCCTGCGCGGCGACGGGCCACTTCCTCGCGCAATGGCGCCTGCGCGGCGCCAGTCAGCTTGAGACCAACCTGTCGCAGCAGCATCGGCTCAAACTCAGCCAACGGAAAATCCGGGGCGAGCAGTTGCGGCAGTTTTTCCGGATGCCGCTGCTGCAACTCCTCCAAAAATGACTCCGCCACGGCGGCCGACAATGTCGTCGGACACTCGGGAGCCTTTTGTTTGATCAAACTCTGCACATAGGCCAGTTGCGCATCGGTGAACGGGGAAACCGAAGTCGCGGCCTCGGCGGACGGCAGCGAAAATGCGGGGGCTTTGGCCGCCGGCAGATCCTTGTCGGCGACCGATCCACGCCCCGCGACAAGCAAGGCCAGCAACAAGACTGCGGTGGGGAGAATGCGCATGGTACGAATGGTGGTCCGCACTATCGCGAGGAATAATTTTGCCGGTCAAGCGAGCCCCTGGGTTGCGGTTTAGATTTCACCCGTTCGCCGCCCAACCGTCACCCCGATGTCACATAACTGTCCGCGCGCTCTTCGCAGAAAATTTCTCCCGGCCTCGGCACGGAACGCCGGATAACAGACGACCCCGCCATCCCCGGCACTTCCGTTCCTCAATTGCGGCAGTCAGGTGACGAATATTTGACGCTCAGGTAACAACTGGTGTCAGACGCGAAGTGGCCGTTGACGGCAGAGGTCATTTCCGCACGGTGGAAAACACCGCAAATTCCATCGCCCTCCTGCGGATTTGAACCGCACTCCCAGCGCCCGTTCATCCGCTTCACGACTCAACCACTCAACTTCTTTCCTCTCCCGTGCAAACCAGCTCTCCCCGAATGGTCCGTCTCCGGCGCTCAGATCCTCCGTCCCGCCCGATGATTTCGGTCAAGGTCCCGGTCGAAGCAGCCGTGCCGGTGCCCACCCCGCCGCCGGTCATCGCCCCGGTCGTGAGCTCTCCGGCCAGCAATTCGCTTCCGGCGACCCCGCCGGCCGTCAAGACGGTGAACGTGGCCGAGCATCCGCTCGCCCAGCACGCCCTGATGACGCTGCGCAACAGACACACGGCGGCGGCCCAGTTCCGCCAGATCAGCCATCAACTGCTCGTGATGCTCGCGCTCGAAGCCACCCGCACCCTGCCCACCCGCGACGACATGGTGCAAACGCACGCGACCACCCATACCGGCCCGGTGCTGGCCAAGCCGGTGGTTTTTCTGTCCATCACCCGCCATGGATTGGGCCTCGTCCATCAAACCGCCGAATTTTTCCCCGAGCTTCTCGTCGGTTCCATCAGCCTGGATCGAAACGGTGACACGCCCGGGGCCGAAGCGCGGCTGCACATCGCCAATGCCCCGGCTCTGGGCGACGCCCGGGTGATCATTTTCGATCCGGTGGTCGCCACCGGCCTGACCGCCAGCCAGGCGATCAAGTTTCTCCGCCGCGCCGGGGCCACCGATGTCACGCTCCTCAGTTTTATCATCAGCTTTCAAGGACTGACACGGCTGCAAGCTGCCTGGCCGGACCTGTCGATCTGGGCCGCCGGCATCGACAGCGAATGGGACTCCAAGCGCGGCCCGCTGCCCGGCCTGGGCAACTTCGCGGAGCGGCTCTTCAGCTAGAGCAACCCTCTCACCAGAGTGCCTATGCCGCCCCGTCTGCTACCGGTTTTTTTGGTTGTAGCGGTGATCATCGTGGATCCGGCGGTTCAAATTGCCCGGGCATCCGGATCCCTGCAAGAATTGATGGAGCGTTCGCCGTTTGGCGGCGCGGAAGCCGGACCGGCTGCCAACCCCGCCGCAGAACAGCCGCTCCAATTCCGCGGCGTGATAGAGGAACGTGGGAAAAGAATCTTCAGCATCTATCAAATCTCCTCCCGCCGGTCGATGTGGATGGATTTGAAACGACAGACTGAGGGCATCCGGATCGAGTCCTACGACGAAACGCAAGAATGGATCTCCGTCCTTTATCTGGGGAAATCCTATCGGCTTCCACTCAGCGGGGGCACCCGCAAAATCACGATCGCGCACACCGCCCCGCCGAAAGCTCCCGAGCCCGAGGAGACCAACGAATATCATGACAAACCGTTTCGGATCGGACATGTATTCGAGGAAAATATGATCCGCCAGGCGGTACGCGAGCCCACGGCAACGCCCCCTGAGCCGAGCGCCACCACAAACAATCCTTGATCGGTTTCTGCGGGGCCAACGCCCACAACGACGGTTGTCTTTCATGAACCGATCGCCGGGGTTTTCTCGGTCACTCCCAGCCAGCGATACCAGTTGGACGCGTTGAAGAGCGGCAACAGGCAGAGCAGACCCACACTGGTGAGACCGAGCACGGCATAGCCCGTGGCGTCGTGCAGGCTGCCCTCGATCGCATCGCTGCCGTAGGCGTAGGCCCAGGCGGTCAGAAAAAGACTGCGCAGAAGATTGGTGAAAAAAGCCAGCCCCATGGCAATGCCCACGAGCAGCACCTTCTTCCAAAATTTGTCCAGAAACACCGCCGCCAGAAACGACCCGGCAAACAGACAGCCGGTGAGCGAACGGATGCCGGAACAGGCGTCAGCGACGCCGACCGAACCGAGCGGCAGCACCAGCACATTGCCTTCCTGGATCAACGGATAGCCGAGCAGGCTGAACACCGTGAACACCACCGTGACCACTTTGCGCAGGAGCATCAGACTGATCGCGTTTTCCACGGCCGTCACCAGCGGCGCGGAAATAGTCCAGATCAGGGCGGGAAACAAAAACAACGCAGCCGCCCGGAGCCGCGCATCCGCCCGCAGCGTGCGCCAGACCGTCGGAGGCACGGCTTCCCCGACCCGTCCGTCCGGCGCATTGAAATAAATCAGCCCGAGCAGCACCCCGGAAAAGCCGAACGCCAGGGCCAGCGATCCCGGCTGCGTCACCCCGGCCCCCGCCCGGTAAAGTGCTCCGAGCAGAAAAAAAACCAGCCCCGTACCCAGGGTCATGACCGCCATCAGGTCAACCGCCCGCTGCAGCCCGCGCGGCAGCGGGCTCGGACCCGTCGCGCGAAATATCTCCCGCAATTTTTCCCACCGGTCGCAGATCAGATAGACGACAAACACCGGGACCAGCCAGCCGAAGGCATAGTCCGGCTTCGATTGCCACCAATGCATCTGATCCACGGCCAGAAACACCACAAAGGCCAAGGCCAGCGCGAGCGCCGCAAGAAAGCGTTCAGGGACACCCGGGAGGAGCCGGCTCAATATTTTCGGCATGCGCAAAAAAGTTGCGGGCCGAATTTTTCACCCGCAACTGGATTCCTCCAGAAAACACGTTTCCCCCTACCGTCGTACTCCGAATTCACCTCGCCGTAACATATCTCACTCGACCCCGGTTGATGCCCCGGACTTTTATCTTGGGGTGACTTTGTCCCATCAGCCCGACCTATCCGGGCAAACCGCCGCCCCTGATCATCCCCCGGGAGAACTCCAACGGCCCCCGCTTCACCGGTGGGAGGCCAGCCTGGTCGGTGTGACCGCGCTGCATTTGTGTTTTCTGCCTTGGGCCCTGGGCGGCATGCACGCTTGGAGCCAGTTGACAAGTCTGGCCCTTGCCGTGACCGGCTTTTTTCTGGCCGCATTGCCGCGTACTCCGGCAGGAACGTGTCACGGTGACCCCGGCCCGCTTTATTGGCCTGCGGCACGACTCCTGCGGGAACCCGTTTTCTGGGCCGGTCTGATCTTTCTCGGATACATCACCGTCCAAGGGTTCAATCCGGCCTGGCATTTCCAAAGCAATACGGAAACCTGGTGGCTGGAACCGCTCGATCCTGTTTCTTGGTTGCCAACGGGCGTCGATGCACCCTATGCCCGTTCAAATCCCTGGCGGGTGCTCACAGTCTTCGGATCACTTCTGTGCCTCGTCGCCTCGATGTGGGTGGGTTTCACCCGGAGAAAAAGTTTCCACACTCTCTTCACCGTGCTCGTACTCAATGCCGGGCTGCTGGCCATGTTCGGCCTGGTGCAGCGCCTGAGCGGCACGCCACTGATTTTTTGGCGCTACGTTTCCAGCAACGACAAGTTTGTCGCCAGTTTCATCTATCCCAACCACGGCGGTCCCTACTTCTATCTACTGACGTCCGTCGCCTTAGGGCTAGCCTGGTGGCATGCGCAACGTTCCCGCCAGCAACTCGACAATTCCGGCCCTGCCGCCGTCTTTGTTTTTATCGCGGCCTGCTGCGGTCTTCTGGTGGTGTTTTCCTCCTCCCGCATGTCGGTCATTCTGCTACTGGCCTTGATCCTGTTCCTCGGTGTCAGTCTCGTTTTCAAGTTGCGCCGGCGCACGGGGCCAGTTCGCCACCGACCCGAGTTGCTGCCCCTGGTTCTGATCATTGTGGCAATTGTTTCCATCGGCCTGGTGACGCTGCAAACCGACAAACTCCGGGAACGATTTTCCGACCTGTTCGCCAATCCCACCGTTGCCGTCCTCGACCGCACACTCCCGCGACAGGCGGCCGAGGAAATGTTTCAGGACCGCTGGGTGTACGGCTGGGGCGCGGGCTGCTTTCGATACTGTTTTCCCAAATACACGAGAAAATATCCCACGATCCATTATTTTCCCCACGGGCCGCGCCGCTACTGGGAACACGCGCACAACGACCTGATTGAGTTTCCGGTCGAACTCGGGGTCGTGGGCCTGTTGCCGCTGGCGGGTGTTCTCGGCTGCTGCGCATGGCGGCTTTATCGCCGCCGCGTCTGGCGCAATGTCGTCTCCCTCTCCCTTGTGCTCGGATGTGCGCTCATCACGGTGCACGCCTGGGTGGATTTCGTGTTTCAAAATCCGGCCATTCTGCTGACTTGGAGCGTGCTGCTGGCCGGCGCGTTGCGCTGGACGGAGCTCGATCAACCCGGCCGGCGGAAAGTGACCGCCGAGCCGGCTTAATCCTCAAACGGAGTGTACTCCGGCACTAGCCGCTTCATCGCCTGCTTGACCGCCGGCGGGTTGCCCGCAGCGGCGGCGGCCCGCAACTCATTGAGCCAGATTTCCGCATCTTCTTTTCCATTCCCGTTTTTGAGCTGAAAAATCCGCGGATGCTCCGTGGGCGCGTGGGTCTCCTCGGTGTGGCAAAGCTCCTCAAAAAGTTTTTCACCCGGACGCAGCCCCGTGATCTTGATCTTGATGTCGAGCCCAGGTTTAAACCCGCTCAGCTCGATCATCTGCCGGGCCATGTCGATGATCTTCACCGGCTGCCCCATATCGAGAATGAAGATTTCCCCGCCCCGGCCGATCGTGGCGGTCTGCAGCACCAGTCCGACTGCTTCGGGAATCGTCATAAAATAACGGGTCATGTCCTGATGGGTCACCGTCACCGGCCCCCCTTGGGCGATCTGCCGCTTGAAAGTGGGGATCACACTCCCGCTGGAACCCAGGACATTGCCAAATCGTACCGCCATGAATGCCGTGCGGTTTCCCGCCGCGCGCTGACGGGCTTGCAGCGTTTTTTCCGCGAGCCGTTTGCTGCAACCCATCACACTGGTGGGATTGATCGCTTTGTCGGTCGAAATGAACACGAAGCGTTCGACACCAAACTCGCTCGCGAGCCGGGCCAGGCTCGCCGTCGCCAGCGTGTTGTTTTTCAAGGCTTCACAAGGCTGACGCTCCATCAATGGCACATGTTTGTGTGCCGCCGCATGAAAGATGATCGCGGGACGGCACCGCTCAAATGCGGTGCGCATGGCCTGTTCGTCCACAACGTCAGCAATCAAGGGCAGCATGGTCCGACCGTGTTCGGTTCCGATCAACTCCTGCTCGATTTCAAAAAGGGCAAACTCCGTCTGCTCTACCATTACTAACTGTCGCGGCTGGCAGGCCAGGATCTGCCGGCACAGTTCGCTGCCGATGCTGCCGCCCGCACCGGTGACCATCACGACCCGGTCCCGCACCAGATGGGCGATGCCGTCGCTGTCAAGATTCACCGGTTCACGTCCCAGCAAGTCCTCAATGGTCACGGGACGCGTGCGATCGATCTTCATTTCCCCCGTGGCTAGTTGCTTGAACATCGGGATGATCTGCGTCGTCGCCCCGATCTGCCGGCCGATCGCGACGATTTCCTTCAGCCGCTTCGGCGTCACTCCCGCCTCGGTCACGACCAGTTCGTTCACCCGGACCCGTGCGCCCAGTTTCACCAGCTTTTCCAGCGGCCCGAGAATCGGCAGGCCGTGAATGCTACGTCCGATGTTTTTGGGATTATCATCAATGAATAAAACGGGGAGCAGACCGCAGCCGCGCCGTTGCAGCAGATCCTTCGCGAACTCCTGGCCGACATCGCCCGCGCCAATAATCGCCACCTGCCGCTCAATCAGGCCCGGTCGCATCTCGCCCGACACGCTCCACATCCGCGCGATCCGCAAGGTCAGGCGAAAGGCCGAGATCAGCGCGACACTCAAAACAAAATCCATCAAGATGACACCACGGGGCGGCGCGGCCGACACGTCCGACAGATACCACAAACCCAACATCATGCCCGAAACGGTGCTCATGGAGAGAACCACTCCGCTGAAATCAGCCAGGCCATAATAGCTCAATATGCTCCGAAACTGCCCAAACGACCGCAAAAGGATCAATTTGCAGAGCACAATCGGAATGATGAGGGTTTGCCACTGGTTTTGAAAAGCCTCCGGAATACCAAAATCCCACCGCATCTCGTACGACAGAAAGAACGCCGCGCCCAACTCAAACGCGTAGATCGTCAGCACCGTTGCAAACCGGGCGAACTGGGACCGGCCGATATTGAGATCACCCCATACCAGCAAGCGGCGCGCTCCGGTCATCAGATTCTTGCGCAGGGTCAGGGCCACGCGGGTCAGCAGCGAAGGTGTCGCGAAGGGAGACGCCGACGCCGGCAGGGTGGTCTCTTTTCGCTTGCGACTTTGACCGGGGAAAACTCCGCGGACGACATCCACCACCCGCAGGCAGTCTTCCTCCGTCATGGACGAACCGGAAGGCAGACAGAGTCCCTGGGAAAACAGTTTTTCAGAGACCGCTCCGCCCACCGCTTCGCAGCCGTCAAAAACCGGCTGCATATGCAGCGGCTTCCAGACCAAACGCGCCTCGATGTTCTCCACTTCCAGAGCTTTTCTGATTTTCTCACTGTCGAACCCGGCCACCGCCGGATCGATCGTCAGACAGGTGAGCCAGCGGTTGCTGCGCGAAAGCGGTGCCTCGGGCATGAATTGCAATCCCGGCAGATCATGCAACCCTTCGTAATATCGGCTGTAAATGTGTCGGCGCGCATCCACCCGTTCACCGATCACCTGCAACTGGGCCCGCCCAATCCCGGCGAGCACATTGCTCATGCGATAATTAAATCCCAGTTGGGTGTGCTGATAGTGCTGGGCGTTATCCTTCGCCTGAGTCGCCAGAAACTTGGCCTTGGCGATCAGCTCGGCGTCATCTGAGACCAACATGCCGCCACCCGAAGTCGTGATAATTTTGTTGCCGTTAAAAGAAAAGACTCCGGTCCGGCCGAATGATCCCGCCGGCCGACCGGCAAAGGTCGCGCCCAGCGCTTCCGCCGCGTCCTCAATGAGCGGCACCCCATATTTGTTGCAGGCCGCGGCGATCCGCACGAGATCGGCGCACTGACCATAGAGATCAACGGCAACGACGGCGCGCGGCAAACGGCCCGCGCGCGCGCGATCCGCCAGCCAATTTTCCAACAGGACCGGATCCATGTTCCAAGTCGCCTCGTCCGAATCGATGAACACGGGCCTGGCCCGTTCGTAGATGATCGGGTTCGCCGACGCTGCAAAGGTAAACGTCGAGCACGCCACCTCTTCGCCAGGCTGCACACCCAGCAGCCGGAGCGAAAGATGGATGGCTGCCGTGCCCGAGGAAACCGCCGCCGCGTGTTTGAAACCAAAACGGGCGGCAAATTCGCGCTCGAACGCGTCCACGTGCGGTCCGACAGGCGCGATGAAGTTGGTCCGAAATGCCTCTTCGATAAAGGCGAGCTCGACCGCACCCATGTGCGGCGGGGAAAGAAAAATCCGGGATTTCACGGGAGCGGGTGCGGTCAGGACATTCATAAGATTCGGGTTGGGTTGGAAGGTTTCACGGTAAGACCAAGCTGCCCCAGGCCCCGTAGCACTTCCGCGAAGCCCGGATCGCTCCACAGACTCTCCAGCGGTTCGCTGCTCGTGAGCCGGATAAAATACTGCTCGCGACTACCCAGCACCGCCTGCTGCACCGCATCTTTCCACCACAACAGCGGATCCGGCACGTCGTTAAACCGCTCACCGTAATCGTAAGTCCGTCCCTCGACCAAGTGCCAGTACATCACATAGGTGGGTGAGCCGCCGCGGGGCGGTGCAAACACCCGCCACTCCGCCGGCTGCAACGCCGCGCCCTCGAAGACCTTCGCCTCCTTGAATTTCATCTGGAGGCAGTGCCAGCCATTCTCCGTCCAGCAGCGATCCGGCGTATGCGAGGCCACCAGACGGGTCGGCATTTTTCCCGCACCCCAATAGGCGACATAAACCCCGAAGCTCTCGCCGCCACGGCCATACACCCGGTTCAACACCTCGTCGTAGTTCAACACCTTTTCCACCTGTTCGGAGTTGAATTCGTTGGCCCCGAGCGGCACATCCCGTCCATTCCAGCCCGAGAGATCCAGCGGCACCGACCGGCTCAGATGCGGACCTCGGGCCCGGGGTGTTTCGCGAAAAAGATTCACGCCCTGCAACGCCACGGCCGCCAGCAACACGCCACCGGACAGCATCAACGACCATGATCGCCGCCCGCTTTTTTCCGGTCTATTCATTTGTCTCCCTCCTCATCACATAGGGCCGGGCGGGCACACCGAACACGGTCGCGCCAGCCGGCACATCCCTTGTCACCACGGAACCGGCACCGATAATCGCGCCGTCGCCCACCTTCACTCCGGGCAAAATTGAAGCGTGGCTGCCCACGGTCACGCCTTCACCGAGGATCACCCCGCCGGTAACATCCACATGGCAATGGATCTGCGTCCAGCGTCCGACCACCGCGTCATGCGCCACCGTCGAGTGCAGATTGATCGTGACAAAATCCTCGAGCCGCACGTCCGAGGCCACGACCGCGTGCGGGCAGACAATCACGCCCTGCCCCATCGAAACATTCTCGCCCCGGACGGCCGTCGCGTGAACCACCTCCGTGAAAACACCCCCGCGCGCCAGCAATCGCTCGATGCAGCGGCGTTTGAATTCCACCAGGCCCATCGCACAAACAAACAGATCCTCCGGCCTCGGTTCATAATCTTCCGTGCCGCCCAACAGCGGCACATTTTTGGCAAACGAATCCAGCGCCCGGGCATTGTCATCGAGAAAACCTTTTACCGGCCAGACGGCCGCCGACTGACGCACCCAAGCCAGCACCTCGCGGCCAAATCCTCCCGCCCCGATGATGACAATATTTTTCATGAACTGAAATGCCGCCGCTTTTTCAGATTTCCCGTGGCCTCGAGGACAGGGACCAACCGCACCACCGCCGGCAGTTTGTGCCGCGCGAGCAAACCGGCCGCATAGGCATGCAGCACCCGCTTGACCGCCAAGGCATCATTGTCCGGTCCCCGCCATATGATGTCGGCCCCTACAACCTGTCCCATCACCGCGTTGCGCTCCGGCCCGACCCGGCAGTCCGCCACGAGATGATGCGCCATCAAAACCGCCTCGACCTCGCTGGGCAGAACTTTTTCCCCGCCCACATTGATCAATTCTTCCCGGCGTCCCAGCACGCGAATAGATCCTCCGGGCAAGTCCTCCGCCAGATCTCCGGTCCGGAACCAGCCGGCCATCTCAAGCCGGCCATTGTCTCCCGAAAGATAGCCCAGGGCGCGGGCCGGACTCTGCACCCAGAGTTCGCCGTCGACGACTTTCCAACTAAAACCGTTTTGCTGGCCGCGCAGCACGAGACCCTTGCCCTCATCGCGCACGGGCAAGGCACCCGTTTCGCTCGTGCCGAAGCGTTGGATAAATTCCACCTCGGGCAGAGCCGCCCGCAACCGGCCGAGCAAACCGGCCGGCATCGGCTCGGCCCCGTAAGGGATGACGCGCAACGAACTCAAATCGTGCGTCCGGTGAACTTCGGCGAGCAGCAGCAGGTTCAGGAAGCTGGGCGTCGCCGGCAATATTTCCACGCGGTGATTTGCAATCGTTTCAGCCACGGCCACAGGAGTGATTTCCTCCGGAGGCGCCACCAACACTTGCTGGCCGGCGAGGGCCCGCCACGCCATGTCCAGCCCGCCAATGTGATCGAACCGCATCAACGGCAGCATGCGTTTCGGCGGATTATGCCTTACCGGCACCGTCGCCAGCAGCGAACCCAGATCGTGGAGAACCAGTTTCGGAATCCCGGTCGTCCCACCCGTGGCGAGAATCAGACCAGGCTGCTGGCGGAGCCGTAACTCTTCAACCAAACGCTCGGCAACGGGTGACATCGCGCCCTCACGCACCCGCACAATCCGGCCCTCCCAGACTCGCCAGCCAATCTTGAGAAAATCTTTCCAAGCATGAAATTCACCCAGACGCTCCCAACGGAGCGGAGCGACGATCGCGCCCGACGCGGCCGCGCCGAAAAACCACGCCAACGCATCGAAAGTAGAATCACCGGGGGTGACGACAATCTCGCCCGGGACCACTCCGGCGGCTTCACATTGCCGGCGCACCGCCTCAACTGCCACCCCGAACTGCGCCCAGGTGAACCTCCCGGCATCACTGATCCACAATTTGCGCCGCGCCCGTTGCCCCGCCAATATCCTGATGTCGTCCACGGCGAGGCCGATCATTTGAAGGGTGGATATTTGCATGGGAGATTGTGGGTCGTGCGCGGCGCCCGCAGGCGCCGCGCACGACATGTGTTTCAGCCGTTCACTCCGCCCAGATAAATCACCTGGCCGGTGATAAACTCGCTTTGGGGAGACACGAAAAAATCCACGACGTTGATGATGTCTTTGATCGTGCCGAAGCGACGGATGGCCTGACGGGCAAGCAGTGCCTCCATTTTGGCGGGCGGCACACTCTTGATCAGATCGGTCGGCACCGGGGTGGGGCCAACCGCGTTCACCGTCACCCCGGTCTGGCCGAGTTCGCGCGCCAGCACCTGGGTAAATGATTCCACCGCCGCCTTGCTTGCCGCGTAGATCGCCTCGCCTTCCAGCCGGAGCGGCGTCGCGACCGTCGCGAAATTCACGATGCGCCCGGTCTTGGGCCGCAACATCGCCTTGGCGGCCTCGCGACAAAAGAGAAACGTCCCCAGAAAGTTCGTTTCGAAAATCCCCCGTGCCACCGAGGCTGGAGTAAGCAATGCATGATTCATCGCCGCGATGCCTGCATTGTTCACCAGCACATCGATCCTCCCGTGCTCCGCCACGATGGCACGGATCATCGCCACCACCGCCCGTTCCTCCGCGACATCAAGCGCAAAATGCCGGTAGTTTTTGTGACGGACCGAAGCGGATCCCCGGCTGCAGCCGCACACCAGATCGCCATGTTGGAGATAATGCCGGGCCAAGCCGCGACCGATGCCGCGACTGGTGCCTGTAATGACAATGACACGTTTTTTGCTCATTCGGCGAGCAGCTCCATAATGTATGCGGTGAGTGAATCGACATCGCGAAAAGGAGAGCGGCTGCGGCTCATCGCCCGCTCGCTGGCCAGCACGAGTTCGCGGCCATATTCCTGATCCAGCCGGTATTCGAGATCGGCCAGATAATTCACGAGGTCGAGACTGTCGAGCACTCCGCCCGTGCCGAAAATGGCTTCGCCGGCTGCGCTCGAAACGGGCCGCGGCAATGTTTCAACCACCAGGCGACGGACTTTTTCAAAACCGATTTGGGTGCGTGTGCTCACCGCGTGACGGTTGTCCACGCCCCGTAGGCTGTCCAGAATGCGTAGGTTACATTATGGTGACTGCCCGGTAAATCGTAACCAAGCGATGCCCCATTACTCCCGCCACTCCGGGACCCTTCATAGATACAGATCAGCCGGTACCCGCGCCCGGATGCGTCGCGCCGGGCTGCCATAGGCCACGCAAAGGTCAGGCAAGTCCTCCAATACCAAGGCCCCCGCACCGACCACCACGTCGGACCCAATCCGCACATTATGAATGACCGACGCGCCGAGGCATATCGCCGAACCCGTCCCGATAAAAACATTGCCACCGGTCACGACGCCAGGAGCAAGACTCGCATAATCCTCCAGACGCGTTTCGTGATCGATCCGGCTGCCCGTATTGATGATGCAATGCCGCCCGATGATACAGCCCGGATTCAACACCACCCCGGCCATCACCACCGTGCCCGCTCCCAGCACCACACCGGAAGCCACGACCGCCGACGGATGCACCACGGCCGGAAAACTCAACGCCGGACAATCGGCGGCTATTCGCTCCACGCAGAAGCGTCGCGTGGAATTTTGACCGACCGCCACCAGACATGCCGTGAAGGCATGTTTGATCGCCATTTCCGCGACCGCCTCCACCGGCCCCAACACCTCCAGCCCGCGCTGACTCAGACCCGGCGGTTTGCCGGAATCCAAAAAGCCCGCCACCTCGTGCGTGCCTGCGCGCAACACTATGTCACGCACCACCAACCCGTGGCCGCCCGCTCCCACAATCACCAAACGCGGTCTGCTTTCAGGTTTGGAATTCATTGGGAGCTCCCGACGGCCGTCGTTCTCGTTCCGGTAAACCGGGTCATGGTGGCTTCGCCGGCCGCCGAAACATCTTTGCGCCGCAGCACCTTCACGACCGTCAACCCGATCACCTTCAAATCGAGCCAGAAAGTCCGGTGTTCCACGTACCAGACATCGAGGCGAAATTTTTCCTCCCAGCTCAGGGCGTTGCGCCCGTTGATCTGCGCCCAGCCCGTCAGCCCGGGCCGCACTTCGTGCCGCCGCGCCTGTTCCGCCGAATACAGGGGCAGATACTCGATCAACAACGGGCGCGGTCCCACCAGGCTCATATCACCGCACAGGATGTTCCAAAGCTCCGGCAACTCGTCGAGACTGGAGGCGCGCAGCCATTGGCCGAACCGGGTGAGTCTTTCCGCATCCGTTCGCAACTGACCGACCGCATCCCGGGCATCCACCATCGATCGGAATTTCCACAGGGTGAAAATCCGCCCGTTTTTCCCCGGTCGTTTCTGGGAAAACAAAACTGGCGAACCGAGGTTTATCCGCACCAAAATCGCGAGCACGAGAAACACGGGGGCAAACAAAATGAGCGCAATGAGTGAGACAATAAAATCGAAGAGTCGCTTCATGGGGTTGCTTCCCTGATCACGCCGTGCAGGCCGACATCGGCCACTTCAAGCGCATCCCCCGGTTGCTGCCGGGTGGAACCGATCCCGATCCCCACCCACGCCGCTTCATCGGGAGCGCGGTCGGCCAATGCCAGATTCCGCCAAGATTCCGTCATTCCTTTCGGCAGGCCCTGCATGCGCACCGGCCCCACCACCTTGCCCGCCTGGTCGAGAAAAGTCAGGAACAGAGCCGAGTCGCTGCCGGGGCTCGACTTTCCCCGCCCTCTCGCCGTGGCAAGATACACGCAGTCGGGTTCGGCCGGAATCCATTGAAAAACCTGCGTGTCCCATGCGCCCTCAATCCGCAGCGCCTGCTGATCACTTTGTGGGCCAGTCCCGACCAGCACCACCTTGCCGGTCTCGGTCGGCATGGCGGTGATTTTCCATTTCGCCGGGAGCATGCCGAATTTCGGGTACAAGAATTCCGGTTCCATGAAATTACTGGCCGGAGCCGTGAACGAACCGTTCGCGACCAAATCGGGCGCGGTCCGAAGTTGTCCACTGGCGAGCAATTCAGAAAGCGCCGGCCAGGAACCCTGTTTGAGCGCCTCAGCCCCGGCCGCCGCCAAAATGCGACGAGGTGCGGCCGGATCATGCTGGCCCGCCAGCCAGAGCAGGCGGGGAACCGGATCGTTGCGCACAAAGGGGGAGAGATCCATGGCTGTCATTGCCGGAAGCTCACCCTCTGTCGCGATTTTGAATTTCTCCCGCAAGGCCGCTTCTGACTGCATCAGATCCTTGATTAAGACCGCCGATGCCGCTTCTTCCTTCCGAGTCCCGGCATGATCCATCACCGCCAGCATCCGGCGGATTGCATCGAACTTTTGATACGCTTCGGTTACGGCAAACGCCCGCGACGTCCGCTCCACTCGCTTTAGAATCACGGGATCACTACCCGCGAGCCGCGCCGCCTCGGTCAGCAAGCCGCGTAATTCCCGACAGACCTCCGTCGGAAACAGCAACCCCTGGTCTTCCTGCAGATAATATTTGAGCCAGCCGGGAGATCCGGTCTGGGTCATCCACCGTTCCTCACAGCGGGTGAAAAACTGGCGCATCGGTCCCGCCGCCGCCGCATAGTAGCCGTGATAAAAATCATTGGCCAGATCTTCGGGCGAACGATTCGGCTCCCACAGCAGCTGCGCCAGCATCCAGACCTTGAAGGCATCAAAACCCCATTGCGGCCCCACCTCGGCCTGATAGCCACGCGCTCCGCGCCGCCATCCCTCGCGCACTGACTCCGCCAGCGAGGTCAGCGGCATTCGCGGCACCAGAAATCCCCGGCCATAGGCGTATTCCCAAAGACCGAACGCCTTGGCACCTGACGTTCCCCAGCGCGACATCAGGGCCAGATCTCCCGCGCGATACTCGTGATCATAATATTGGCTCCGATCCGTGGTAACATACGGCACCACGTCGCGCTGCACGGGAAACGCCGGCGGGTTTTCGCACCAGAAATACGCCAGACATCCGAGGGTCCGATCGGGATTCGTCCGGGCAAGCGACTCCGCCACCCGGTTCATGAAAGTGAACACCAGCGATGAATAATCCGGCATCCCGCGAAAATAATGCAATGGCTCGACCAGTATTCGCGTCACCGCACTCTGGTCAAAGCGCATCGAGTCATTGACCCCCAGCGAAAAACTTCCCCGCGCCGGATCGCGGGCGAAAGCCCCCCTCGCCTGCTGCGCGGCATGTTCCGCCACTTCCGGCAAGGCCAGATTCGGCTGCCAGTTCTGATCGTCAGCCGACACCGGTCGGTAACGTTTGTCCCCAAGTTGGGGCGCCCAGTCGGGATGCTGCTCAATGATATCAGCCGCAAACACCCGGCCCAACGCATGTGTGTAATTCAGCCGGCCACCGAGTCCATTGTGCCGAGCCCACCCCTCGCCTTCGGGCGTTTGCAAGCCGGAGATCTCGCGTGACAAAAAAGCCGGCTCACGCACCTCGTACAAATCCGGCAGCGTCCACTCCGTCCGGCGCGGAACCATCTCTTCGCTTTCCCCGGGGACATACCAACGCACCCCGCCCTCGCGCTGCAAAAACCAGGCCACCGCATAACCGGTTGCCGCCGGCGTCGCTCCTTCAAGGTACACGCTGCCGTCGCGGGAAATTATCCGGAAACCGTCCGGCCCGATCTCGCCGACAGCGGGTGCAAACAGGTCCGCTGCAAGTTTCAGCTTTGCCTCACCGCCGGCTCCCGGCAGCGACCACCCCACATAAATTCCTTTTTCCCCGAGCGAAACTGCCGAACGCACGGACCAGACAAGGCCGGACATCTTTCCGAGCACCCGGCCAAGATCCTCCGCGGCCGCGCGCACTTCTGGCGCAGCATCCGCTGCCACAAAAACCGGCAGCAAGATCTGCCCGTCATGAAAAACCGGCAACGCCGCCCGGCAACCGGGTGCAAACAACCCCAGCGCAACGGCGAAAATCAAAAGATCAAACGCGTGCTTCATCTTTTTGCCGAAGCTTCGGCGTCAGTCCGTCAGCCGGGCGAAGTTTGTCGGTCGGGCTGAGCCCGGCCGACCGTTCGAGCCAGGCAACAAATTCTGCCGCCAGCTTCTCGCGGGCGAATTCGGTCTCACCCAGTTGCCGCGCCCGCCGGCTCCTGGCCTTTCGTTCCTCCGGGTGATCGGCGAGAAACTCCATCGCATCGGCAAACGCCTTCGGGTCGCGCGGTGCCACCGCCACGCCGCAACGATGTTCCCGGATCAGGCCGGCCAGCCAGCCGGGATAATTGTTCAACACGGGCAGGCCGGACGCTAGATAGTCGAAAAATTTGTTCGGCGAGGTGCCGTAATAAAAAGCCGGCACATCCGCGAGGATCATCAGTCCGACATCGCAACATGACACGACGTCATTCAGTTGCCGCTTCGGCATCGGGTCGAAAAACCGACATTCCTCCAACCCTGCCTTTGCCACGCGCGCCTGTAACGCAGGCTTCAGTTTGCCATCGCCGATAAAAACAAACTTGATGTCCTTCCGGCCACGCCGGCGCAACTCTGCCGACGCATCGAGGACCGCCTCCAATCCGTTGGCCTGACCGTGGGCACCGGTAAACACCGCGACGCAATCGCCCGGCCCGATTCCGGACAACGACAGTTTGCTGCGGTCGCCCGGCTGGAAAAGTTCCAGATCACACCCGTTCGGAATCATCGCGATCGGCAGATTCTTGCGCGAACGCCGCTTGATGCCTTCCACGATTCCCGGCGAAAGCCCGATGCATGCATCCGCGGCGCGATAACTGAGCCACTCCAGCAACGAGAGTCCCCCCAATACCACGGGATTGGTCACAACCCCCATCGCCTTTGGCAGTTCCGGCCAGAGATCGCGCACCTCGAACACAAAGGGTTTTCGCCGGAAACATTTCATCACGATGCCGGGCAATCCGGCGGTCAATGGCGTCGTGGTCGCAAACAACAGGTCATACTTTTCCGTCAGCGCGATCCCCACGCTGCGCAGCGCGAATCGGAGGAACAGCAGGCTCCGGCTGACCAGCGAATTGTAGTTGGAATACGCCAGCGGAATTTCAATCACCTCGATGCCATCGACCAGCTTGCGGCCGTTCGCGGTGGCCGTCCCCTCCGTGTTGCCCAGCGTGTAGCTGCCGCAAACCATCGTGACCTGATGTCCGCGCTTGATCAGGGCCTGGGCGAATTCGTAGGAACGGGTCCCGGTCGCGCCCTTCGGCGTGGAAAAATGCTGATGGAAATAGAGGATCTTCATGAAGCAAAGTTTTTAGCCTGATAGTCCCGCAGCAGCGGGCCGTCGCGATCGGACCCAAGGACAATCGTCGCCTCGCCGACCCGGATCGTGTCGGCGATAAACGCCACGGCTGTGGTCGCACCGCCAAAATGAGTCCCAAACCACACCGTGGTGCCGCTCGCGGTGATTTCCCACGACCACGCCGGCACCCGCTCCAAATAACGCGGAGAAGCCCAACCCCGGCCGGACTTTTCATCCGCCCGCATCCAATCCGCCCGCGCGCCCGCACCAGTCACCGCGGCTTCCACCGAGTCAATGGTGTGATCGGGCGCGGTCAGGCATGCGCCCAATCCGCCATTGGTCATTTCCAACTGCGCATCCGGCAGCAGCCAGTGCAACCGATACTCGTGTTCGCCCGTTGATTGCAATCGATCGATTACGCTCACCTCCCCATTGGCGTGAAGCAACACCGCCCGGCGGTGCCGGACCGGAGCCGCGAGCCGCTGCCAGGCATCCGTTTCTCCTTCCCAACAGTGCACCGCTCCTTCCGCAAGCTCCCGCACGGCGGCGCTCGTGCCGCTTGTCCAGGGCAGCCAGAGAAAACGGCCGGCCTTGTCCATCTGATCCAGCCCATCGACTGAAACAGTATTGTGAAACCGGGTGTTCTTGAACGCATGGTCCCACGGCGGCGGTGCATTGTAGCTGAATGTCCCCGGATCAAGTGTCAGGGGCTGGCCATCACGCCGCAGATCGACGTGCAATTGATCCGCGTGGTGCGGACGAAACCGGTGCGGCCCGCAGCGAATGAAAACATCCGTCCCCGCCCGGCGCAGCACATGGTAGCCGGCAGAGGGGGCGACAAAGTTTTTGCGTTCCGGCGCGTGGCGGGGTTGCCCTAGAACCCCCACCCCAAACAGCCAGGCGGCGGTTTCATCCCAGGGTCCGGCTGGCAGAACCGGCATACCCCGCGTCAGCCCGAGCGCCGCCTGCACCGCAGCGCGATGATCGCCGTAAATTCCCCCGTCCAGTTTCAGAAAATTTGCGCCGTCATTTGAACCGTAGCAGGGCACACTGCCGTCCATCGGTTCCATTACCTGCCACAACCAGACCGCCGCCGCATCGATCCGCGCCAGCATGTCCGGAGGAAACGGCTCACCCACCGCCGCCAGCAGCCGCCCGCACCAGACGGCATCGTGCAATAGCACGCGGTGATAGTTTGTCGAGTATTGCGCAAAGCTTCCGTCCGCCGCCACCAGCCGGTTGAGTTCGCGGATCAGTCCCAGGCGTGCCCGCCGTCGGCGTTCCCGCGCTTCCGGCAAATCGGGAAACAGCACCGCCACCGTCAGCAGTCCGGCGAGTTCGCTCAGGCCGTGGTTGTTGTCCTGACTGAGCGCGTAATCGAGATTCGCCTCGATGCGCTGCGCTGTCGCCTCGGCCAGCGCGACAAGCTGCCGGATTCCGGATGCATTGGTCTGACCGCGGCAGGCCAGAATGGCGGTCGCGATGCACGCCGCGATCAGGCGCAGCGACGCCTCCTGCCCGCATTTCCAATTCGGCCCGGCTCCCGGTGGATTCGCCGCCATCCAATCATTTCTCAACTGACGAAACCGCCCGGCGAATCGCCGATCGCCGGTACGCGCGAAAGCCCGCGCCAGATCCAAGGCCCAGCCCCAGCGGCTGGCCTCCCAGATCAGCTTGATGTCGCCCTGGGCAAAATCGGCGATCTGCGACCAGTGCAAACCGGTCGCGACGCTTTCACCGGTCAGCGGATTGCTCTGCCAAGCCGGGCGACGGCCGAGTTCGACCCTCCGCCAGCCGAAATAGCGGAAGCGCCCCGCGAGCAGCGCCACCCCCTCCTTCACCGGAGGCTCGGCCGCTGCGGCGTCCCACGAGGAGAACATCGCCGACAGTTTTTCGAAATCCGCCAGCCCGGCGAGCACCCGCGGGGCCATCGTCAAAAATCCCGCATCGCCCGGACGGGCGCTCCAGGGGCGGATCGGGTCGCGCCGGGCCATCGTCCCCGCCCGCATCCGCCCGGCATGCCAGATCCGGAACGCAATCCAACGCGGACCAAGGTGCCGGATGATTCCAACGCTCTTTTTCAACGGGCTCAAATTTTTCAGTTTCCGGCCGCGCATTCCAGGCCGACCAATTTTTCCATCAAAATCTGCGCGATGCGTTCACCGGATTTTCCATCCCACAGCGGCGGCACTTCGCCGCGCCGCGTTTCGCCGCGCAAAATGCGGCCGACCTCGTGCTGCGCGCGATCCATGTCGCGGCCGATGAGCTGATTCGTGCCGATTTCGCAGGTGACCGGCCGCTCGGTGTTTTCGCGCAGCGTCAGGCACGGAATCCGCAGAAAGGTGGTCTCCTCCTGAATTCCGCCCGAGTCGGTCAGCACCAGTTGCGCATTCTTCTGCAAACCGAGAAAATCCAGATAGCCCAGCGGCTCGCACAACAACAACCGGCCCCATGCATCGGGACTGCCCCAGCGGGTGCCGCCCAGCCGTTGCCGGGTGCGCGGGTGAATCGGAAAAACCACCTGCAGGTCGGTCGAGATGTTTTCCAACGCTTTCATGATCTTCGTCAGCATCACCGGCTCGTCCACGTTGGATGGACGATGCAGCGTCACCAAAGCGTACCGCTCGGCCAGCCCCGGCAGCGCCGGACGTTTCGCGCGGTCGAGCAGACGGACCAGCGTGTCGATCATGCAATTGCCGACCATGAAAATCCGGTCCGCGGCCACGCCTTCGGCGCGAAGATTATCGTCGCCATCGCTGGAGGGCGTGAAAAACCAATCGGTGATCCGGTCGGTGAGGATGCGGTTGATCTCTTCCGGCATCGTCAGGTCGCGCGAACGCAGGCCGGCCTCGACATGTGCCACACGGATGCCGAGTTTCGCCGCGACCATCGCCGCCGCTATCGTGGAGTTCACGTCGCCGTACACGATCACGACATCAGGGTTCTCTTTGCGCACGACCTGCTCGAACCGCACCATGATTTCCGCCGTTTGCACCGCGTGGGAACCGGAGCCCACCCCGAGATTGTGGTCGGGCTCCGGCAGGCCGAGCTCGTCAAAAAAGACATCGGACATCTTCCGGTCGTAATGCTGGCCGGTATGCACGAGCACCTGCCGCACCGACGGATGCTCGCGAAACGCAAAATAGACGGGCGCGGCCTTCATGAAATTGGGCCGCGCACCCACAACGTGGAGAATAGTTGGCATAGGAATGAATGGTCAGATTGTGGCGGCCGGAGCCGCCAATGTGAAGAGAGTGCGATGGGCCTCGGCGATTTCCGCCCACGCAATCGGCGCCGGCCCGCCGTCACGCAACGCCGTGACAAATGCCGCCGCTCCCGCCGCGTGCCCTTTGTCCTGACGCCACTGCGAACGCGATTTGAGACCCGGCCAGCCGAAGCCGCGCAACGTGCGAAAATTATCCAGTTGCAGCACTCCGCCGCCGGCAAACACCTCGATGCGTTCCTTCGGGAACGACTTGTCGCCGTTCGCCAGATAGTGGATGGTGCCGATCGCCCCGTTCGCAAATTCCAGCATGATCGTGGCGACATCTTCGACCGGCTGACCGCCCGACGTCGCGCGCACCACCCGCATCGCCTGCACCGGAGCCCCGGCCAGATGACGCAGCAGATCCACAAAATGAATGCCCTCACCCAGCAATCGGCCGCCGCCCGTCTCACTGTCTTTGGCCCAATGTTTGTCTGGCAACGCACCGGCGTTGACCGTCGCGATCAAAGCAGAGGGACCGGCCGTGCCCGTGAGCAAACGGCGCATTTCCACAATAAGCGGAGCGAAGCGCCGGTTGAAGCCGACCATAACCAAGGGGTGCGCGGAGGATTTCGCCAGCAGCGTCTCGATCCGCATGAGCTCGGCTTCGTTCAGGCAAAGCGGTTTTTCCACGAACACATGCTTGCCCGCCGCCAGCGCCGCCTCGGCGAGCGCCGCGTGGGAATCGTGGCGCGTGGCAATGACCACCGCATCGATCTCGGAATCGGAAAAGATCTCCGCTGCGTCCGTCGCGGCTCTTTCAAAACCAAACTTCCGTCCAAAATGCGCGGCACTTGCTCCTCCCGCCGAAACCAGTGTCCGCAACCGGGCGCCAGTCGCGACCAAAGCCGGCAACAAAACCTGACCGGCGTAATTGCCCGCACCGATCACCGCGAGCACGGGAGCACGACCCGTGCCTTTGACCGAGGCGGTTGGAGTGAGCTGCACGATCCGCGCTGTCGGAGACGGAGTCCCGCTCGTCGTGGGATAATCGAGCACGATGCCGAGCTGTCCCCCGGCCAGCATAGCCTGATAACCGTCGAGCGCCCGGTCGAAAGGAAATCGCACGCTGGTGAGTGTCCGGCAATCGAGCCGGCCTGCCGCCATGAGTTCCAACACGGCTGAGAAATTGCGCTGTTCCGTCCAGCGCACCAAACCGAGCGGATAATCCCGTCCGTTGATTTCGTAGCCGGGATCATAGCGACCCGGTCCGTAGGAACAGGAAACCTGAAACGTGATTTCCTTCTCGTAGAAATCGGCGCGGTTCAGTTCGAGACCGGTCACGCCCACGAGCACAATCCGCCCGCGCTGCCGGCACATGCGCGCCGCGTTGCGCACCGGATCGCTGCTGGGCGTCGAGGCGCAGATCAAAACGGCATCGACGCCCCCGCCACCGGCAAACGCGATGGCCGCCGGCACCGGATCGCCGCCCGCTCCCGGCACGATCGCTTCCGCGCCAAACTTGCGCGCCAGCTCCGCCTTGCGCGGATCAAGATCCAGCCCCAGCACGCGCAAGCCCTGTGCCCGCAGCAATTGCACGGCGAGCAAGCCCACCAGCCCGAGCCCCACGACGACCACCGACTCGCCCAGCGTCGGCGCTGCGAGCCGGATGCCCTGCAACGCAATCGCCGCCAGCGGCGTGAAAGCGGCCGCGTCAAGCGACACTCCTTCAGGCACACGCGCACAAAGATGTTTGGGCACGCACACGATCTCGGCGTGCGGACCGTTGGTCGCCACGCGGTCGCCCGCGCGAAATTCTTCCACGCCTGCACCCGCAGCGAGCACCGTGCCCGACTGGCAATAACCCATGGCGATGGGCTGATCGAGTTTCGAGCGCACGGCTTCGAGCGTCGGCATCAGGCCATCGGTGCGGATTTTCGCCAGCACCTGTTTGACGCGCTCAGGTTGCTGCCGGGCCTTGTCGAGCAGACTCGCCCGCCCGAATTCGAGCAGCATTTTTTCCGTGCCCAGAGACACCATTGTGTGGGCGGTGGCCACCAGCACATGCCCCGGACGCACACCCGGCGCCGGCACCTCCGCCAGAATGGTTTCTCCCGAGCCAAGGTTTTGGAGGATCTGCTTCATACCTTGTCTCCAACCGGTTCCTTTCGCGCCACAATTAACAGGAGCGGGTGGGACCAGCCTTCGGCGTGCAACCAGGTCCATCCTGATTCGGCGAGAATTTTCCGCCAAGCCCCGGCTCCGGCACGGTTCACCGAGGTCTGGAGATAGCGGGCCCGGTCGGACTGTTTCCCAAATGGATTCAGGGAAAATTCCGCCATCAGCAGCTCCCCTGATTCCAGCCAACGCAAAGGATGCATGGGATTCGGCACGGTCACGAGCAAGGTGGCTCTTGGTGCCGCCACCCGGTGCCATTCCTGAAGATAGGCGGACAAAGGCACCAGGTATTCGGCCACGCTGGACGCAACGATGGCGGAAAATTCACCGTCGGGAAACGGCAGCACGACTCGGCCCTGCTCCTCGGGCCGCAGCAGCTTGAAATCGATCCCGGTTGCACCAAACCGGGCCTCGGCGCGCTTGATCATGGCCGGGGCCTGATCAATGCCTGATACCCGATAGCCGGCTTGGCTGAATGTTGAGGAGAGATCCCCCGAGGCACAGCCGAAGTCGAGCAGGCGCGTCTTTTGCGGCACATGCTTGCGCAGCATTTCGCAAAACCGGCGTTTCCGGTGAATCATCGAGCCGTCTTCGTGATATTTGTCCTCCCAGGTGGTGGCGATCGAATCGAATAGTTCCCGGGCGGGTATCCCGTCATTGCCGTTTGCTTGAGCTGTTTGTTCAGACATAAATTGGGTTGCTCCGGCCGGAGACTTCGCTGTGTCCGTGCCTTCTGTTGCTTGAAACACCGTTTCCTTATCCGGCTGGCCGCGATAGATCCCGTCCAGACGCTGCGCCAACGCGGGCCAGGAATGTTCACCCCGGACGTACGCGGCGGCGATTCGGCTCATTTGCGCGTGCTTCGTTTCATCGCGCAACAGGAGTGCAATGGCCTCGCCGATTTCCTTTGGCTCCGGACGGACTTCCTTGAGCGCACCGGCAGCGACCGCCCGGTGCATGTAGCACCCCGGAGTAACCACTGACGGAACTCCGAAACTCATGGCCTCGAGAATGGCGAGCGCCATCCCCTCCGACTCGGAAGGATGCGCAAAAACGCGGGCCGCACCCAAGGCACCTCGTTTCCCTCGCTCATCCAAAAAACCCGCCCAATGAACAATCCCCCCGAGCCGGTGGCGCTCAATCAACGCATCGAGCTGCACCGTATAGCGAGGATCCATCTCGCGGTCACCGCAGATGACCAGCCGCGCGGACGGAGCGGCGGCGCAAACGGTGGGCATCGCTTCGATCAGATGATGGATGCCTTTCTTCGCCGTGATCCGCCCGACAAAGACCACCAGGCTCTCGCGGTCCACCAAGCCAAGTCGGTCGCAAAAACCACGGATTTCTTCGGCGGTGGCCGCCGGCTGCGGCTCAATGCCATTGCCGACCTCGTAGAGGGGCGTCGTCACGCCCAAGAGCTTCAATTGCCGGCATTCCTCTCCCGTCAGACCGATCAATCCGCGGGCCAGATTGAAATTGGAGCGCGAAACCAAGTTGATATAGATGCGCTTTTTCAGCGCTTTCCAATTCCATCCCTGCAGCAGCACCGGATCAAACGCCCCGTGCGCATGAAAAAAAACCGCCTTGGAAAACCGACGGGCGGCCGCGGCCGCGACGCGGTTGAGCGGCAGAAAACTATTGTGCGCATGGATGACATCAAACCGGTCATGCTCGCGAAACAGCGCCTCCCGAATCGCCTGCGAGTCCCAGTGGAATTTTCCAGGGAAATATCGGATACGAAGATTGCTTCGCACGGATAGCTCCGGACGGTCACCAATGGTAAGGATCTCCACGACATCACCCCGGGCAGCCTGCGCCCGGGCGAGTTCGTAAACCATTTTCTGCACCCCGCCGATGAACCGGCCGGGCTCGCACTCATAAACCACGTGGGCAATACGCATGAATCAGTTCGCCAGTTTTTCCGCCCGGAACAGCCGGCCCGACAGCACCCGCTCCCGCATCCGGCGTCGCGCGGCCGCAGGCAACGGACGCTTCCGGAAATAATGGTAGATGAGAAAAAGCGGCAGGACCGTAAAACAGAAGTTCATCGTGGTCTGCGGCAGATAACCCCGGCCGAAAAACACATAGAGATAACCCAGGCAGGAACAGTAAATCGCAGTCGCCAGTTTGTCGCGCATCCGCTGGCCATACCAGAACCACAATTTCTTCGCGGCATAGCCGAGTAAGAGTGACGAGCCGATCAAACCGGGCCACCAAAAGGCGATGTACCATTCGCCAAAATACGGCACCGCCTGCCCCGCCGCATAGGCGTCCTTGCTCTCAAACGATGCCGCCATGATTGTCAGGGTTTCCGAGCGCGGCTTCTCCGGCCAGAGCATACTCGGAATGGGATAGGCTGCTGTGACGATCAGCGGGTCAAAATAGGTCAAGGGATACCGCTCTGGCACTGCATCCGTCACCGCACAAACGGAATAAAATATACCTGCCTCACTAAAACCGTTCTGCAGCAGATCCCCAGCACTCGCTCCCTTCGCCCGTTCCAGGGACAAACCGGTGAAATAATTCCGGGTCATGCCGATCAGGCCCATGCCCATGAGAAACGCGATTCCGCCGACCCCTAGCAATAGAAGATTGGGCCGCTTGCACCGCCAAAGATAATATGCCGAGTCGAGTGCGATCACTGTCCAAGCGATGCGATACCGGAATCCGGTATTCACGAAGAAAAGCATCGCCAGCACGAACACCACTTTGAGCACCAGGAGCACCGGCAGCAATTTGCTGTCCAACCAAAAAAGCAGGAGCACAACCATGCCAGGGATGACGAGATTGCCCGCATAGAGAAAATAAGAGATGAAAGGATTGACGCTTCCGGCCATTTCCGTCGCGTACGCGGCATCGGAGGACAACGGATTAAACATGCTCAGGCCGCGGCCGGAAAGCACCGCCCAGACCGCCATGCAGAAAAACGAAAAAGCGCCGAGAACGAGCGAAGTATAGAACAGGCGCGGGTCATCAAACGTCGCGATCCGCAAGCGTTTCGGTTCTTTTGGAATCATGTAGCCCGCGAAGAAAGCGAGAAAGGCCACCAGGGAAGCGAGCCAGCCTTTCCAGAAGATCTCCCGGTAGTCCACCCCGAGAAATACGGTCTCTTTATTGTACACTAACAGGAACGGACCGATGATCATGTAATAGAGCATCAGAGCACTGAACATTACCAGAGGCGACCAGAGGTGGGCCGGAGACTTGAACCAGGCATGGAAGATGATTCCGACCGCCAAACCGATCAGTGGCAGCAATACGGCGAATTCAATTGGACTCAGACTGGGCATAAGGGTGTCAGCTTTGGCGTGTTGGCGATTTGCTTTTCGGACTGAGGGAGTCAGCCGACTTTGGCCGGCGGACGAAAGCCGTGCCCATCGAGGTTCGCACCGCGGGTTGCGGGGACCGGGTTCGCCGGTTGGGCAATGCTCCACCGGGGTTCCGGCCGGGCCGTCGTCGGATTTCGGCTCCATTCGACGCAGGCCAAAAAATGATCGGTCATCGCCGCGCAGCCGATCACCGCCTCAACCTCGGCGGGGTCGACCACGAACCGGTCCCGCTGCCGGTGAATCTTCGCCAGCGCTTCCGCGATTTCGTGCGCCTCACACCGGCTCACCACCGCACCCCATTCCGGACGGTGCCGGACCAGTTCCTCGACGCCACAGTTCGCGGTGACCACCACCGGTTTCCCGGCATGCAGCGCTTCATTCATGGTCAGACCCCACCCGTCAAAATGCGAAGTCAAAACCGCCACATCTGCCGCGGCAAAGCGGGCCGGTATCTCCTCCGGTCGCACCGCGCCCTCAATGGCGACAAAGTCTTTTATCCCGAAAGCCGCCGCTTCAGACCGGTATTGCTGCGCAAGCGGCCCCGCCCCCACCAAACGCAAGATCGCCGGAATCCCCTCCTGCCGGAGGAGAGCCACCGCCCCGATCAGGGGCGACACCCCTTTGCGCTCCACGAACTGGCCCACATAAATTATCTGAAAATTATCGTCGTCTGATCGGGCTGAGGCGGCTGGCACCGGCGAGACGAAATAGGCAAATTTGAAAATCTTTTCCGCCGTTACGCCAATCGAACGATAGTAGCTCCCGGCCTTTCGTCCGATCACAAAGATGCCTCGGCTGCGATTGACCATCAACCGGCCAACCCACCGCTTGATCCCACCGATCAGTCCCCGCCGTTCCAACGCCGGATTGGGCGCCTCCGAATGAAAAAACAACGGAGCCCGGAAAATCCACAGCAACCACGAAGCCAGTACAAACGACGGTACGCTCCAGACTCCGTTCACCAGATGCACTGACCGGCGCTCCCGCCAAGCCGTGCGAACCACCGTGGTGAACCAATTGCCCCTGCTCAGAAAAGTCTGCGCGAATTTTTCCTGCCCGGCGTCAGTCCAGCCCAAGGCCCGGCGCTGCTGAGGAAGTTCTGTGGCGTAGCATACGGCCAGCGTGATACCGGCGCGACCGGATAGCTCGCGGAAAAATGCCGTCTGATAATGCGACGGCTGATTCATCCAAATGACGATCCTCATGATGTCCTTCCCTCCTCGAATTCGGACAACGCCGCATTCACGCCGGTGCGGAAACGCGCCCAGGTCCAGTGTCGGGCCCTCTCCTGCGCCGCCGCACCCATCACCGCCACGCGTGATCGGTCTTCGATAAAATACCGGATTTTCTCCACGAGAAAACCCACGTCGCGAATGGGGCCAACAAACCCATCGGTGCCCTCACGCATGATGTCGGGACCGGCCGTGTTGCTCGTGGTGATCACCGGCAGCCCGACGGCCATCGCCTCGAGCAGCACCAGAGCGAACGATTCCACCAGCGAGGGAAAGACAAACACATCGGCCCGCTGGAGTTCCCGGACCAGTTCTTCCCGACTCACGTTCCAAAGCATGCGGAAAGGCACGTCCTGATAAGCTTTCAGCAAGGGATCGTCCTTGAAACCGCGCCCGATCAAAATGATTGCAACGGAACCGGCCGGCAGTTGCCGCACCGCTTCAAACAGATACCCGAGCCCTTTCCGCTGCACGAGCGCCCCGACAAAGATCAGCCGCAACGGACCGGGGTGCGTCTCAAAGGCCTGGCGCGGCGGGAACGCGGTGAGATCAACTCCATATGGCACCACCCGGATTCTCTCGGCCGAAATGCCCGCTTCGATCAATGAATGCCGGGCGAACGTACTGGGTGTGATCACAAAATCAGCGAGGTGCGCCTCCCCGGCCAGGCGGGCGAGTTCCGCCGCGGGCAAATTCAATTCCTGCTCGACGGCAAGCGACAGTTTTCCCGCGGGAAAACATTTCAGCTCCTCGCTCAAAATCCGGCGCGCCATGGTCGGATGCGGATGAACCTGGAAAAGAACTTTCCGCACCTGCGGCCCGAGACCCGCAAAAGCGCTGTCGGCATAATAGCTGTAGGAAAGCATGTTTGCTCCGCTGGCCTTTGCCGCCCGCGTTGCCGCCCAGCCCAGCAATTTGTCCCGGAGCGGGGTGAGAAAAGTATGCCGGCCCGTCCGGTCGCCAATCCGCACCAAAAACGACAGCCACACATTCTTGACCCGGCGATTGTCCAGTCCCGCGCAAACCCGGCCGGCCGAACGACGTGTGGCCGGCAATGTCCGCAGCAGCCACCGCAACCAGCCTGGCGCCGCCGGACCGTAAAAATCCGTCTGCAGGCTCTCCAGTCGTCCCGAATCGGCCAAGGCCAGCGCGACCTGATACCCATCGCGCGCTCCGGCATGGACAGTGAC
>CAZIQP010000031.1:0-31501 GCA_964541315.1 uncultured Opitutaceae bacterium | reverse complement strand
AACCGGGCGGCGGCGGCACCGAGCCGCCACGCAAATGATTCGTTCATGATGTCGCTGCCGTAGGGGCCGCGAACGCCGTCAGTGCCAAAATATTTTCTGCTCATGACATAAGGTGCGGTTGTCTGTTCTGGACAGGGAAAATCCCGAAAAGATCAGCGGATGCGGTAAAATTCCTTGGTGGCCGCGATTTTTTTTGCGACCGCCCCGCCGAGCAACAGTTCGCGGGCCGGAGCGAGACCGGCTTTGAGATTCTCCGTTCTCCCGGTGATCCACAGTCCGGCGGCGGCGTTGAGCACGATGGTATCAACCAACCCCGCCGGACCACGCCCGGCGAGAACAGCCTCAGTGATGGCCAGATTGGCCGGGAGGTCGCCGCCCACCAGATCGTCGAAACGGGCGACCGGCAGACCGAAATCGCCCGCGCTCCACCGGCCCGAATGAGGGCGCAAACGACCAATCCCTTGCACCTGATTTTCGGTGGCGGTGGTCATCTCGTCGATCCCGCGGTCAGGGGTGATCACGCCGTGTGCCACAAGACCGGCGGCACAGCCGAGTGTCGCCAAAGCGTCGGCTATCTTGGGGACGATGGTCGGGGAATAAACGCCAACGAGGGCTTGCGCCGGACGCCCCGGATTGATCAGCGGAGCAAGCAAATTGAAAACCGTGCGCTGGCCGCGCAGAGCGAGCGCCTTCCGGGCAGGAGCGACGTTTTTGAAAGCGGGATGATAAGCCGGGGCGAAAAAGAAACAGTAACTCAGTTCGGCCAGGGCGCGACGGCTTTTTTCCGGCGTGGCCTCCAGATCCACGCCCAGTCCGGCAAGCAGATCGGCGCTGCCACATTTGGAGGTGATGCCGCGATTGCCGTGTTTCATCACGGGGACACCGGCACTGGCGAGGGTGAGCGTGACCAGGCTGGAGATATTAAAACCGCCGGCATGATCTCCGCCGGTGCCGACCACATCCACTGCGCGCGGAGCCCACTCCTCCACCCCGGGATTGCGGGCGATGCCGCGGTAGGCGGCGGCGAAAGCGGCGATCTCGGCGGGCGTTTCGCCTTTCGTCGCGAAGGCCGCGAGAAAATCAATCTTGGCCTCGTCAGCGAAACCTTCCGCCGCAGCCAAGGCGAGCGCGGCGGCAGAAGCCTCCTCGGCGGCGAGGTCTTGGCGGGCAGCGAGTTTTTTCGTCAGGAGCGCAAGCATGGGCGCGAGCAGAAAAGAGCGTATTGACCGGCGCGCAAAGCCTAAAAACTCGACAGGGCAAAAACGATATGGGAACACGCTGCGGTGAATCCAACACCACAGGTCCGCCTTGGCTTTTCCGCACTGTTCCTGCTGCTGGCTCCTCTGGCCGGACGCAGCGCCGAACCTGCACCTGAGCCGGTCGCGGAACTGACTTTGAGCGACGCCGTGATACTGGGCGTGGTGGAGGGCGTGACGGAATTTTTGCCCATCTCCTCCACGGGGCATCTCATAATCGCCAACAAGGTGCTGGGCCTCGAATCCGACAAGCAACTGACGAATGCCAAAGGCGGACCGCTCTGGTACAAGCCGGTATCCCCGAAAAATCCTGCCGGCGTGCCCCTCACGCTCAAACTCGCGGCCGACACCTACACCGTAGTCATCCAAGTGGGAGCAATCGCCGCTGTTGCCCTGCTCTATTGGCGGCAATTATTGAATATCTTCGTGGGATTACTCGGTCGCAGCAGCAGCGGGGTGAAATTACTCCGCAACATCCTGCTGGCCTTTTTTCCCGTCGTCATCGTTGGCCTGTTGCTCCACGATTGGATCGACCAGCATCTGTTCTCCGTCGGGGCGGTAGTCTGGGCCTTGGTGTTCGGCGCCCTCCTGATGTTGTGGGCGGAGCGCTGGCGCAAAGCCAACTCCGGCATCGGCTATTCGCGCAATGATCCCTCCGATCTGAGCGTGGGGAACGCGGCTGGCATCGGCTTGTTTCAATGTCTCGCCCTGTGGCCGGGCACGAGCCGTTCGATGGTGACCATTGTCGGCGGTTATCTGGCCGGTTTGAAACCGGTGAAGGCGGCAGAATTCAGCTTTCTGGTTGGCCTGCCGACACTGGCCGGAGCCGCCGTTTACAAGGGCTGGAAAAGCGGACCGGCGATGATTGAAGTCTTTGGCTGGGGCAATGTCGTAGTGGGCACGGTGGTTGCGGCCATTACGGCTGCCATTGCGGTCAAGTTTCTGGTGAAATTTCTCACGAGCCACGGCCTGGCGGTATTTGCTTATTACAGGCTCGCATTGGCTGTGGTGCTGATCTTTTTTTATCTCCAATAAGGCCAGATTTCAGGACTGTGGTTAAACGGCTTGACGGCCCCAAGCGCCAACCTTACCAACCTCACCTTTACAACACTACCCGTCGACCGCTTGAACCAGCCATCGGCACAAAAAAATAATTTATGGCAAATCCGAAACGTAAACAATCCAAGCGTCGCAGCGCCAATCGTCGCGCCGCCAATGCCTTCCTGGCCCCTGAGTTCGCCAAGGACACCACTGATGGCGGCGCTGTCCGTCCGCACCGCGTCAATCCCAAGACCGGCATGTATCGCGGACGCCAAGTCCTCGATGTGACCGTCTGATTCACTCCGGCCGGTTTCCCGCCATACACCCAGAGACCGCCAATCCCGTGTCGATGCCTGCCCGTATAGCCATCGATGCCATGGGAGGCGACCTTGGCCCCTGCGAAGTGGTCGAGGCCGTAAGGCTTGTGCTGACTTCAGGGGAAGTCATTGCGCCCATTTTGTTGATCGGACAGCAGGAGATCCTGAAGCCCTTGGTTGCCCAAGCGGGTCTGCAGGAGCATCCCAAGCTCACCATCGTGCACGCCTCTGAAGTGATCACGATGGAAGACAAACCGCTCAAAGCGCTGAAGACCAAGAAAGACGCTTCCATGCTCCGGGCCATCGAGCTGGTCAAGTCGGGCGAAGCCCGCGTCGCGGTCAGTTGTGGCAATACCGGCGCACTCATGGCGGGCGCGACCTTGCGGCTGCGCACCATGAATGGCGTCAGCCGTCCCGCCCTCGGGGCGGTAATCCCGCGCGAAGGCGGTCATTTCATTCTTATCGATGTCGGGGCCAACCCGGATGCCCGCCCCGAGCACATCGTGCACAATGCCATTTTGGGCGCCAACTATGCCCGCGTCATTCTCGGCTTGCCGTCGCCCCGCGTGGGTTTGCTGACAATCGGGACCGAAGAGGGCAAAGGCAACGGGCTCATTGCCGAGACGCATGAACAACTGAGAAAAATCGGTGCTGTGATCAATTACCATGGTCCGCTGGAGGGCTTTCAGGTTTTCCGCGACGAAGTTGATGTCGTGGTTTGCGACGGATTTGTCGGCAACACCCTGCTCAAGACTTGGGAATCACTCGCCAAATTCATCACCGGCATGCTGCGCACGGAGTTGAAGAAGACTCCGATCCGCATGCTGGGTGCGAAGCTGGCCGAAGGAGCCTTTGACGCCCTGAAAGACCGGATGAATCCCGACCGTTATGCCGGAGCCCCGTTGCTGGGCGTGCGGGGGAATATCCTGAAAACCCACGGCTCCAGCACCCGGCACGCCTGGGCCAACGCGATTCGCGCCGCGGAAAAAATCATCCGGCAGGATCTGTATCAACGCATGGAACAGGACATCGCCAAGGCCAACGAGCTGATGCAGATCACACCGCAGGCGACCGCCACGCCCTTGGCGCCAACCGAGGTATCATCATAATTTATGGCATCTGTGATCATCGAAGGTGTCGGCTCCTATGTCCCCGAGCGCATCCTCACCAACGAAGAACTCTCAAAGATGGTGAACACCTCGGACGAATGGATTCGCACCCGTTCGGGCATTGGCGAGCGCAGGATCGCGGCGGAGAATGAGAGCTGTTCCGACATGGCTGTCAAAGCGGCCGTCGCGGCTTTGGCCGATGCCAAGATGACCCCCGGCGACATCGACCTTCTGATTGTCGCCACCTGCACGCCGGATACGCCGCTGCCTTCCACCGCCTGCATCGTGCAGCACAAACTCGGCGTTCCCGCCCACACCACTTGTTTCGACATTTCGGCCGCCTGCTCCGGTTTTCTCTACGCCATGGAGATTGCGTACGGCCAGTTGCTGACCAACCGCTACAAGCGGGCGCTCATCATCGGAGCCGAGAAGCTCTCCACCATCGTCGATTGGTCCGACCGGACCACCTGCGTGCTTTTCGGCGATGCCGCCGGCGCCGCCGTGCTCACGAAAGTCGATCAGCCCGGCATCGGCATCATCGGCTCCGATCTCGGGGCTGACGGTGAATTTGCCGACAAACTGATGATCCCGGCGGGGGGAAGCAGTTGCCCCGCCAGCGCCCAAACGGTGGAAGGCCGGCTGCACTTCATCCGCATGAACGGAAAGGAAGTCTTCAAGAGCGCGGTGCGAGTCATGGAAACCGTCTGCCGGGAGATGATGGAACAACACCAGCTCACGCCTGACCAAATCAATCTTGTGGTTCCCCACCAGGCCAACATCCGCATCATCGAAGCCCTGGCGGGCAACCTCAAGCTGCCGCTGGAGAAATTCTTCATCAACCTGGATCGTTACGGCAACACCTCCTCCGCGACAATTCCGCTCGCACTCGACGAGGCCCGCCGCTCCGGCCGGGTCAAACCCGGCGATCTCACTCTCCTTGTTGCCTTCGGAGCCGGCTTGACCTATGGCGCCGCACTCGTTCGATGGTAACACCCCTTTAATCATGCGTCGTTTCATTCCTGTCCTCCTTCTCGCCCTCTTCACCGCTTCCCTTGCGCCCCGGCTCGCCGCTGATCTGGTGTGGCAACCGGGTACAGGCTGGCGTGTGGAGGGAGGCGTGCTCGGCCTGCTCTCCACCGAGGATGGCCGCAATGCGCTCGATATTATGAACAAGGCCCGCAACGCCGAGGAAGCAGGCCAGATGAGCAGCGCGTTGAATAGCTACCGGCGGGTCGTGAAACGCTACGGCAGTTCGGTCTATGCCTCCGAGGCGCTTTTCCGCATCGGCAATATTCTCCAGAAAAGGCGCCAATATTACAAGGCCTTCGATTCCTACCAAAGTCTGCTGACGCTCTACCCGAACAGCGACAAATTCAATCAGGTGGTCGCCGAACAGTATCGCATCGCCTCCCTGCTGCAGGAAGGCAAACGCCCCTACTATTGGGGCATCATCCCGGGTTTTAGAAACCGCGAGCGGGCCCTGCAATACATGGAGCAGATCGTGGCCAATGCCCCCTACAGCGACTACGCCCCGCTCTCCCTGATGAATGCCGCCCGCGGCTATCAAAAGATCGGCGAAACCGAAGTGGCGATCGACGCCCTTGATCGCATGATCAACAATTACGCCAAAAGTGTGCTCACCCCCGACGCCTACCTGAAAATCGCCGAAACCCACGCTTCGCTGGTCGAAGGCCCGTATTACGACCAAGCCTCGACCAAGGAAGCCATCACCTATTACGAGGATTATCTCATTTTGTTCCCGGGTGACAGCGGTGCCGCTGCGGCGGAAAAAGGCCTGGCCAAGATGAAAACCGTGCTCGCCCAGAGCAAAATGATTTTGGCCGACTACAACTTCAAATACCGGAAAAACTACCAGGCCGCAAAAATTTTCTACAACGAAGCCATCACCACTTATCCCGACTCGGAAGTAGCCGCCACGGCTCGCGCCAAGCTGGTCAAGGTTGAAGCCCTCCTCGCCGCCCAGCCGAAACCCGGTGCGGCCAGCTCGGGAACAGCCCCGGCCCCCGCCCCGGTCCAGAAAAAGAAACGCTTCTGGTTGTTCTAACTCACGCTGCTCACCGCAGCCGGCCGTAATTTCCCCTGCCGGCCGATGCTGAATCCGGCAAAGCCAGATCAATCCGGTGACAATTACCACGACTTCAGCTCACTCAGGATGTCCCGACTCACCCATTTTTTCTGCCTGATTTTCACCGGCCTCGGCCTGGCCGGTTGTGCCAATTATCACCTGGACAATGGAGCTGCCCCGCAGTTTTCCCGTCTGTACATCGCCCCGATCACGAGCGAAGCGCTCATTCCCCAGGCCCAGGCCTTGATCACTACGCAACTCCGGGAAGCCTTTATCAAGGACGGTCGGGTCACACTCGCCGAATCACCCGATGCCGCGGATGCCGTGCTCAGCATCACTTTGACAGGCTACCAACGCGATGTGGCGGTGTCGCGGCCCGACGACACCAAGCTAGCGCGGCGTTTCGATATTACGCTTCGCGCGAAAGCCACGCTGACCATCGGAACCGGCCAGAAAAACGCCTTTGCCAACCGGCCGCTGATCGCCAACCGCGGCATCTTCAACGATAGCGGCCAACAGCAGGCCGAATACCAGGTACTGCCGTTGCTGGCGGAGAAATTGGCGCAAGAAGCCCTGCATGCCACTCTGGATACCTGGTAGGAAGATCGACTCGCTTGGCATCCAGGGATCGGCTTGGAACGACACGCTCGACAAAACGGCGTTAGTCGGCAGATATTGGCGGCATCGCGATGCATGCTCCTCTTCTCGCCCCGTCCCTGCTGGCCGGTGATCATGCCAATCTCGCCACAAGCGCCCGCCTGGTGAGCGATATCGGCCTGCAATGGCTCCATGTCGATATCATGGACGGACACTTCGTCCCCAATCTCTCCTTCAGTCCCGAGACCCTGCATGCCTTGCGTCGCGCCGGTTCCAAGCTTTTTTTCGACACCCATCTGATGATTTCCGAACCGGCCAGATACATCGAGGCCTTCGCCAAGGCCGGTGCCAACCAGATCAGCATCCACATCGAGCCGGCCTGCGATCACGCCGCCATCCTGGCCCGCATCCGCGCTCTAGGCTGTCAGAATGGGATTGTGCTCAACCCCGGCACACCCACTGGCGCGGTGGAGCATCTCCTCGCTCAAGTCGATCTCGTGCTGGTCATGACCGTGCAACCCGGCTTTGGCGGCCAGCCCTTTCGCCACGACATGCTCCTGAAGCTGACGGAACTTGATCGTATCCGTCGGCAGCGCGGCCTGAAATTTCGTCTGGAAGTTGACGGCGGCATCGATCTCGCCAATGCCGCCGAATGCCGCGCCGTCGGGGCCGACACCTTTGTCGCGGGCACGTCATTTTTTCGCGCCACGAACAAAGCGGCTTTCGCCGCCACGATCGCCAACCTGTAGGATCGCAGCGCGCCGCCGCCATGGAGAAAAAATCACCCACGTCCATTGAGCACCGCCATGGGAAGTATTTGATTTCCGACGATCCGGCGCGTCTCGACCCGGTCGCCATCCACGCCTATCTCAGCCGTTCCTATTGGGCGGAAAATATCCCGCTGGAAACGATGGAACGCGCCTTGCACGGTTCACTTTGCATCGGAGCCTATGACACGGATCTCGCCCAAATCGGCCTGGCGCGATTCATCTCCGACTTCGCCACGTTCTGTTATGTGTGCGATGTCTATGTTCTGGAGGAACACCGCCGCCACGGCCTGGCCCATGCCATGATGGAAATGGCCGTCCATCATCCCAAGCTTCAAGGCCTGCGCCGGTGGAATCTGGTAACTCGTGATGCCCACAACCTCTACGGTAAACATGGATTTGGTCCGATCAAACATCCCGAACGCTACATGGAACGGCTCGACCCCGACGTCTACAAACGTCTCGTGGAATCAGCCGACGAATGATTGAGCGGAAATCTTGGATGACATGCTGCGGTGGCTGGCAGCGAAAATGCAGGGCTGAGCGACGGAGACAAAACAGATTTTTTGACCCGGCCCGTTGCTGAGCGCTTCTTCGGCTAATCAGCGCAGGCACGCCAGTTAGCACGGACCACGCTGCCCATACTAGCCGATCGGCTAAGGCTGGTGGGTAATTCCCCCTTGTGGCGGTCGATTTTTAGCTAAAATAATGATTAGCCTACTGGCCAATATCACAAATGATTAACTCCTGATATCTTAGCGGCTCAATTTGATCACCCACATGTCACCCCAATCCGAACAATCTCCCAATTCAGACCAGACCGGTCTTGCCGCAGATCATCTGCCCATGTGGAAGCGTAGCATCGATATCGCCTGCTGCCTCATGGCCCTGCCTTTGTTCGCCGTCCTCGCGCTGATCATGACGCTTGTCACCAAGCTGGTCGCCCCCGGTCCGGTTCTGTTCCGCCAGGAACGGGTGGGTTGCATGGGACGTCGTTTTTGGATCTATAAATTTCGCAGCATGTATGTGAATGCCGATACGAACGGCCACCAAAACTATTTCAAGGATCTCATCCACACCAACGCTCCCATGGCCAAGTTGGATGCGAAAGGCGACACCCGTCTGATTCCCGGGAGCTGGTTGCTGCGCGCTTCCGGTTTGGATGAGCTGCCCCAGATCATCAATGTGCTGCGCGGAGAAATGAGCATCGTCGGTCCCCGCCCCTGCATCCCGACCGAATACGAAGCCTATCTGCCTTGGCAGCGACAGCGCTGCATGGCCATGCCCGGTCTGACCGGTCTGTGGCAGGTTTCCGGGAAAAACCGCACGACTTTTGAAGAGATGGTCCGTCTCGATATCCGTTATGGCCAGATAAAATCGTTCTGGTTGGACGTTAAGATCATTCTGCTCACTGTTCCCGCTCTTATGATTCAGATTGCCGACACTCGCCTCGGACGGAAGTCAGCAACCGCGATGAAGGCCCCTTCGACCCTTCCTTCCTACTCCACCACCCGGGCTTCGTGATTTGCCTGGCAAGTCGGTGGGCGAGTCCCTTTCAGGCCGGCCATTCGCCGGCTTTTTTGTTTTTCTGCATAGCGTGAATTGTTGCTGCAAAATCAGAATTCCCGTATGAGTGGATAATCAAACCATCCATTCATGGCCGCCCACTCATTCCCACCCCTCCTTTACGCCGACACCCATTCCAGTTCCGACATGCTGTATTTTGGCGGCGTGGACGTGCATGATCCGTTCATCGCCTTCAGTACCGGCCGGAAAAAAATCACGGTGCAAAGCGCCCTCGAGCTGGGCCGGGTGAAACGCACCAGCCGCTTCGACCAGGTTTTGTCGCTCGAAACCTGGCGGGATCACGCTCGCCAGACCTATGGGCCAAAAGCCGGAGTCGCAGAAATCATCGTCTGCCTCGCCCGCCGGCACGGGCTCAAGGCCTTTCGCATTCCCGACGATTTTCCTGCCGGCCTCTACCACAAACTGGGCAAACTGGGCCTGAAGCTTGAATTGGCCGGCGGCATGCTCTTTCCCGAGCGGGAAATCAAATCCCCGCAGGAAGCCGGCGCCATTCGCGAAGGCAACCGGCTGGCCGCGGTCGGTTATGTGACCGCCGAAGAAATCCTGCGCAATGCGCGGATCAAGGGCCGCAGTCTGATCCATCAAGGCCGCCCGCTTACCTCGGAACAACTCCGTTTCGCCATCGAAGTTGCGATCAAGGAACGGGGTGGCGACGCCCGCGACACCATCGTGGCCGGCGGCGACCAGGCCTGCGATCCCCACGAACGTGGCAGCGGCCCACTGCGCCCGCATGAACTGATCATCGTGGATATTTTTCCGCGCGTGCTGAAAACCGGTTACCACGGAGACATGACCCGCACTTACCTCAAAGGCCGGTCCTCCGACGCCCAGCGCAAGCTGGTCGCCACGGTGCGCAACGCGCAGCGGGCGGCCCTGCGCATGATCCGCGCTGGCGTGGACGGCTGCGACGTCCACGACCTGGTCAATTTCATTTTCACCCGCGCCGGTTTTGCGACCCGCCATGAAAAATCCGGCTCGATCGGATTCTTTCACGGTACCGGCCACGGACTCGGCCTGGCCGTGCATGAACCCCCTCGCGTCTCGACCGTATCGTATAAGCTCAAGGCCGGCTCCGTGGTCACCGTCGAACCCGGTCTCTATTATCCCGGCCTGGGCGGCTGCCGCTGGGAAGATGTGGTGCAGGTCACGAAGGGTCCGGCTAAACTGCTCTCGAAACATCCGTACAACTGGGAGATTCGTTGACACCTCTTTTGTAGGAACCCAATGCCCGAACTGGCTGAAGTTGAGTTTTTCCGCAAACGCTGGAGCGCGGGACATGGCGAAAAAATCCTAGCGGTGCGTTTGCACGCTGGGAAAAAAGTTTTCCGCGGCGGTGATACCGCCCTGCTGATCGAAAAGCTCACCGGCGCAACCCTGCTTGATTCCGCAGCATCGGCGAAGCAGATGCTGTTTCGTTTCAGCGGCAACAACTGGCTCGGCCTTCACCTCGGTATGAGCGGCGAGTTGCGGGTTGAACCGCCCGCCTATTCCCCCGCCAAGCACGATCACCTCGTTCTCGTGCAAAGAAAACGTCAGCTCGTTTTTAACGATCCGCGCATGTTCGGCGGCGTGCTCTTTCATCATGGGAAAAGCCGGCCCGGGTGGTGGACGAAGATCGCCCCGGCAATCCTGTCCCCTGATTTCACCGTCGAAGCGGTCGCGGCCTTTCTCCGGCGCCGCGCCCGCGCCCCGATCAAGGCGGTGCTCCTGATGCAGGAAAAATTTCCCGGGATCGGCAATTGGATGGCCGATGAAATTCTCTGGCGCGCCGCGATCCATCCCCGGCGCCTGGCCGGATCGCTCACCACCGCCGAAATCAAAATGCTGCACCGCGAATGCCGCCATGTCAGTCGCCTTGCCCTCGACACCATCGCCGGCAAAGGCCGATACCTGCCGCCGGATTTAAACGCCCACATCCCCAAGTCCTGGCTCTTCTGGCACCGCTGGGAAGATGGCGGCTGTTGCCCCAGAACGAAAAAACCGCTCCGCCGCGAGCAAATCGGCGGCCGCACCACCTGCTGGTCACCCGCCCGGCAGAAACTACGCTGATTCCATGCCCGCCAAATTCCGACTCGATGAACTGCTCGTGGCCCGCGGACTGTGCGAATCCCGTTCCCAGGCCAAGGCGCTCATCATGTCCGGTCGCGTGCGCCATCACACCGAACGTCTCTCCAAACCCGGCAAGACCTACCCCGCCGACTTTGAGATGAGCCTCGACGAGTTGCCCCGTTTCGTCAGCCGCGGCGGTGAAAAACTCACCGCCTACCTGGAACGATTTCCCCTCGATCTCGCCGGCGCGCATCTGCTCGATGTCGGCGCTTCCACCGGCGGTTTCACCGATTGTGCCCTGCAAGCCGGCGCGGTTTCTGCTACCTGCGTCGATGTCGGCACGGCCCAGCTCCACGACAAGATCCGTCGCGATCCCCGCGTAACCAATCTGGAGAAAACCAACGCGCGCCACCTCATGCCCGGCGCTTTGCCGCGCCCGGCCTACGACGTCGTCGTGATGGACCTTTCGTTTATTTCCCTGAAAAGTGTGCTGCCCGCCGTCTGGCCGTTCCTGCGTTCCGGCGGCACGCTGATCGCCCTCGTGAAACCCCAGTTCGAGGCCGGCAAGGCCGAGGTGGATCGCGGCCGGGGCGTGATTCGCGATGATGAGGTGCGGGAACGGGTATTCGGTGACGTGCGCGATTTTGCCCTGCGCGAATTGTCCGGTGCCGCGCTCCACGGCGCAATGGAATGTCCGGTGCATGGAGCCGATGGCAACCGCGAGTATCTGCTGGGTTTGCGCAAACAGCTTCCGACCTGATAAAATGATGTTCCAATAGGCGCGATTATCAGCGTAATCAGAGGAAAATCAGTCATGCCGCCGTTCCAAAAAATCGCCTTTGTCGTCAATCAGCAGAAAAATGGGGCCACCCAGCTCGCCCGTGAACTGATGGCTCTTGCCCGAACCGCCGGAGCCACGCGGATCAAATCCGTCAGCTCCCGTCAAATCCCCGCCGGCTACTTTAAAGGCTGCGATGCCTGCTGTGTGATCGGCGGTGACGGCACTTTGCTCGGTGCCGTGCGCGAAACCACCCGGGCCGGTATTCCCATTATCGGCGTCAATCAGGGCAGTTTGGGGTTCCTGACCACTTTTTCGCCGGAGGAAGCGCGCGCGAACTTCAGCGAACTCGTTCAGGGCAGCTATCAGATCGCATCCCGCACCCTCCTCGATTGTCAGACCGGAGCCCGGCGCCGCGACATTGCCCTGAACGACGTGCTCATCAAGGCCGAGGTCAATTCCCGGCTTGTGCGCCTCGAAGTGCATGCCGATGGCGAGCTCGTGACTGACTACCTCTGCGACGGTCTCGTCTTTTCCACCCCCACCGGTTCCACCGCCTACAATCTCTCCGCCGGCGGCCCTATCGTGCATCCGGCCGGACGCGTCATCGCCATGACGCCCATCTGTCCGCACACGCTCAGCAACCGCACCATCGTTTTCCCCGACAGCGTGCATTTGAAAATTTTCAACCGTTCAGGCGGATCACGTCTCTTGGTTGCGATGGACGGCCAGCGCAACCGCGTGGTCACCGAAGGTTCGCCCATCGCGGTCACCGTCGCCGACCGCCAGCTCGCCTTGGTCCAACGCCCCGACTACTCCCACTTCGGCGTCATGCGGACCAAGCTCAAGTGGAGCGGCGGCCTGACGGATAAAAAATAGCCGCCTGCCGGCGAGTGCGGGAGGGCAAGCAACTTGCCAAGAGTCATGACCTGAGCCCGTCCGCCTTATCGTGGCTCGTGGCTTTGACTCCAGCTTCTTGGGACCGTTCGCGTGCGCCCGGTCTTGTCGGCTCGCCTCGGAGCCCCGCCAAGTCTCGCGGCTGCGCCGTTGCTTTTGTCCAATGCTTTTGTTTTCACTTTGTCATCTTGCATCGATGACTTCCACCCCGTCGGTTCACTCCCGTGCCGGGCACACACCAGACGACCAGAGAACAACGCTACGCCGTAACATAAATCGTATGCCCATTGTCCGATCAACATTTTCGTTTTCAAAAGGCTCACGCCACGCTCGCCCGCGCGTCTCTCATCCGTGGTGTTGGCAAAAAACCATGTCACGCCGTCACGTTCTGATAGTTTCAGTCGTCCTTCCGTGTATCTTCGCCATTCGACGCGCCATCGGAATACCGAGCCCATTTGCTGTCGCAGCTTCTGGGTCTTTAGGTGATGCCGCATGGCTCGGCAGAATTGTTGGCGCGATTGTGAGTGTGATTTTCTGGTTCGGCTTGGCTTACGCGCAGTGGAAGACGAATGGTCGTTGGGGATCGGCGTGTTTCTCGTCGTTACCCTAGCGATTCAGTCGTTCCTTCTTTATCTCGCTGTTCATAACGGCCGCGTACCGTGGTGGAACTATTCTTGCGAAGTATTCGACCTTGGGCGTCCTGCCTGTCATTGTTGAGGCAATTTCCAGCTTTTACCTCTATGCCACGCGTCACAAAAAAGACCGCCCAATCGTTTAGCGGGGAGTGATTAGCCCCCGGCCCCACGCCACCTCAGCTTTTGACGTACGGGTTCGGCCTGCGCCAAGGCTATGGCACGAGGCAGCCATACCGGGCGGTTCCGATCTGGTTACCGTGACGCGCTTATGATTTCGCCGCCGCTGGAATCCTGCCCCTGCGGAGGACTGGGGAGGGCTTCACGCAGCACGCGGAAAAATTCATGGATGTCGTAGGGTTTTGAAATCACCGCACAGAATCCGTGTTCGCGGTAGTTGGCCAGCACCGGATCGCTCGAATAGCCGCTGGAGACAATCGCCCTCACTTGAGGATCGAGTTCCTTGAGCTTCGCCAGCGCGGGCAGCCCGCCCATGCCGCCCGGCACGGTAAGATCCATCACCACGAGGGAAAATGGCCGGCCTTCGTCCCTCGCCGCCCGGTATTTTTCCACCACGATCGCCCCATCCGCAGTGCACTCCACCTCGAGACCGAAACGCTGCAGGAGCTTTGTGGCCATGACACGGATGATCTCGTCGTCGTCCATGAACAGCACCCGGCCGTTCATTGTCGATGAGGCCATCGGCGGTCGTGTCGTCGTGGGCTGGGCCTTTTCGTGCAGGGCGGGCAGCCAGATGCGAAAAGTAGTCCCCCGTCCCACCTGCGACTCCACCTCGACATGGCCGCGATGCTTTTTAATGATCGAGTAAACCGCCGCCAGGCCGAGACCGCTGCCGGTTTTTTTGGTGGTGAAGTAAGGATCGAAAATGCGCGAAAGGTTTTCCAGAGAAATGCCTTCCCCGGTGTCGGTGATCGTGATCAGGACATAGTCGCCCGGATCCAGACCGGGATGGGCCAGACCCCTGACCCGATCGTTGCCGGCCTTCACGAACAAGGTGCCGCCGCCCGGCATGGCTTGCACGGAATTGATCGCCAGATTCTGGATCACGCGTCCGATCTGGCCCTTGTCGGCATCGGCGGGCCAGAGATTCGGCGGGAAATCATAGACCGCCTTCACCTGGGAGCCGTGCAGGGAAAACGTCGTCATCTCGCGCACAATGGCGTCGAGCTGCACGGCGGCCCGCACCGGTTCTCCGCCCTTGGCAAAAGTGAGCAATTGCTGGGTCAGATCCCGCGCCCGGATGGTTGCCTTTTCCGCCGCCCGCAGGCTGACACCGGTGGGAGAGTCGGCCGGCACATCCAGCAGAGCCAGGGCAATGTTACCCATCACCGCGGTCAGGATATTGTTGAAATCATGGGCAATGCCTCCCGCCAGCACGCCGACCGATTCAAGGCGGGTGGCGCGCACGAGTTCTTCTTCCAGCCGCTCATGCTCGGTCACGTCACGGAACACCAGGACGGTACCGATCACAGCACTGGCGGCCGAGTGAATCGGCGCGCAGCAGCCCTCGACCAGGCGGTACGAGCCACTCGGCGTCGCGAGCCGGGTCCGCTCCGGCAGATTGACCACCGTGTCTCCCTGGGCCACGCGGGAGATCGGAACTTCCACGGCCGTGCCGTCGCGATTATTTTGGAATACGCACACTTCAGTCAGCAGCCGCCCGGTGGCCGAAGCTGCCTCCACCTGGGTCAATGTCGCCGCCGCAGGATTGATGAACAAGATCCGCCCGGCCAGATCCGTGGTGATCACACCCTCGGTCATTGCGCGCAAGGTGACGGCCAGGCGTTCCTTTTCCTCCGCCAACTCGGCCTCCGTTTTTTTCAATTCCGTCAGATCTATGAAGACCATGACGGTTTGCGTCAGATCGACGGTCGACTCGTTGCGGCCGATCCACCACCGCATGTTCATGTGGCGTTCGCCGCCCGCGACATCGTGCATCTGCAACTCGGCTTCCAATTCGGTGCGCCCTTCCCAGAGGGCGACAAAGGCCGAACGGATGACACCCAAGGCATCGGGAGTTTCCAACAGGTGGCGACGGCGGCGGAAAGCATCCAGGGAAGTGGCGCGCAGCAAAGTGAGGGCCGTCCTGTTGATATTGGTGATCTGCACCAGAGCGGCCCCCTGCCGCACCCGGGTCGCATCGGCATCGAGCCATGCCGGGAAATTTTCCACCCCGTTCCGGCGCAAGTCGTCCAACCAAGTCCCCACTTGGGTGAAATCCGCCTCGATGATAGCCACGGGGGTGTGTTGAAACAAAGTACGGTAGCGTTGCTCCGAGACGCGCATTGCTTCCTCCGCCGTCCGCCGGGCGCTAACATCAGTGACCACCCCCACCATCCGCAACTGGCCGGAAGGCTCGCGCTTGATGGTGACGTCTTCGCGCAGCCAGATGACGCCGTCGGGAAGAATGACGTGGAAATCATTCACATAACCGGGGGCCTGCGCCTTCACCGCCGCCCGTACCCGCGCATTCATTTCCTCCAGCTCCGGCACATTCTTGGTGTGCCACAGCAACCTGGTTTCGGGAGTATCGCCAAATATTCTGCGATAGAGGGCTGAGCGCGGCATGAAGTGACTCCAAGTCAAGGAGCCATCGGGCAAGACGCCCACCTCGGCATCCCAGACCATGCAATTCGCCACATTCAGCAATTGCTCGAGCTGGGCATTGCTGGCCAACTGGGCTTCCACCGCGCGGCGATTGGCGGTGATATCGATGCAGACGCCTTCGAGTTTCCAGTGATTGTCGGTCAGATGGGCGATCGTGACCTGTTCATGAATCCACAGGATCTCGGTTCCCACGCGCACCCTGAATTCCTGCTCGTAGCCGGGCAGATGGTGGTTCATGGCGTAGTGGCTGTTCTCCTCCATCTGGGCAAACTCCGGCACGTTCAAGTTTGCCCAAGGCATGTAGGGTTTGATGTTCTGATCTTCGCCGACGATCCGACGGAAGAGTTCCGACGCGGGCACAAACCATGCCCAATCGTATTTGCCTGATTCATCCCGGGTGACATCGGCCTGCCAGAGCATGCAGTTGGCATGCCCCATCAATTGCCGCAATTGTTCCTCGCCCGCCCGCCGGGCTATTTCCGCCGTCCGCTGGGCGGTGATATCGGTCGCCAGGCCCACGAGCGTAAAACGGTTTTGTCCGAGCGGTCTGATCGTGACACTCTCCTGAATCCAGATGACGGAGCCATCCTCTTTCACGATTTGAAAGATCTGTCCATAACCCGGCGAACCCGAGGTCAGCGCGGCACGGGCACGCTGGTTCATTTCCTGCCACTCCGGAATTTTGAAGCCGCCCCACAAACCCACTTGGGGCGGCGGTTGGGCGGCGTTAAACAGTTTCTGGCTGAGCCCGGAATCCTGGACGCTGAATTCCCATTTCCAGCCGTCCGCGATCAGTTCCACCGTGGCCTCCCAGAGCAGGCAATTGGCATGACTCAACAGCTCGCGCAATCGCCCTTCGGTTTTCTGCTGGGCAGCCTCCGCTTCGCGGCGGGCGGAAATATCCGTGATGATGCCGACCAAATCCCACTTGTCGGGTCCGGCGGGCTTGATGCTCACATGCTCGCTCAGCCAGATGTCACCTTCAGCTTTGGGCACATGGAATACCTGGCGGTAACCCGAAGCACCCCCCGCCACCGCCTTCATCCAGCGCAATGCCATCTCCTCCTCCTCCGGCACGCCTATCTCGCGCCAATAAAACCAGCCCGGAGGATCCGGATCTTTGTTGAAAATTTTCCGGTAAAGCCGGGCCGGAGGAACAAAGGTTGCGGCCCAGATCAATTCTCCCTGTGGCGAGCGCACCACCTGACTCTGCCAGATCAGGCTGTCTGTTCGTTCCAGCATTTGGGTCAGACGGGTCTCGCTATGGATCCTGGCTTCCTCCGCCAGGTGCTGGGCGGTGACATCCGTCACCAAACCCACCAGCCAGAATTCATTTTTCCCGGTCAGGGTGACGGAAACCTTCTCCTGCAACCAGACACTGCGTCCGTTCAAATTCCCATGGATCACCTGTTCATAGGCGGAACGGCCCTGGCGCAGTGTTTCCCGGGTCCGATGATCCAGTATCTCGCGTTCGGATTTTTGCATGTCATACCAGATCCTCATTTTCTCTGTCGCCGTGCTTTCGCCAAAAATCCGCCGGGCCAGGGATGTGGGGTGAAAGGTCATGACCCATTTCCAAGTATCAAGTTCGACCCGTGCTTCCCAGAGGATGCAATCCGCATGCTCAATCAGTGAAGTCACCTGCTGGAGCGAATGCGTGACCTTGCGTTCCAGCCGCGAGCGAATATTGCGGTAGATCAGCGCGAAAATCACTCCGGTCACCAGCGCCCCAAGCGCCAACCCCCACCCGACCGACATGCCGGGCGTTTGAATTTGCGGGTCCGCTCTCGCCGTCAAAGGATACAGCATACCCCAGGCGAGGACAGAAATCAGGCCGGCTCGGCCCTGTTGTGCATCCGGTCTCAAGGTGGTGGGGTCATCCCATGCCAGTGAAACACCGACACCGACGCAGTGATGATGGCAAAGGAGATCATGCAGTAATCGGCTTTCGCACTCTTCAGTTAAGCAGAGAAGCACTATCTGCCGAGTAAATATTGGCTTTATTCTGACGCAAATCCCGCGTTTTCGGCCAACCGAGCAGACCCCCTCTCCGATCCGCATTCCCTGCATCACCTCATTTGACTTTCCTCCGTATCCTCCGCTGTAATCAACCTCATGTCCAAACGCGCTGTTCTGCTCCTGAACCTTGGTTCACCTGATTCCACTTCAGTCCCTGACGTGAAGCGTTATCTCCGTGAATTCCTGGGCGACGAACGCGTGATTGATCGGCCGGCTTCCGCCATCCTGCGCAGCCTTTTGGTCAACCAGATCATCATTCCCCGTCGGGCCGCCAATTCCGCCCACGCCTACGCGAGCATCTGGACCAAGGAGGGTTCGCCCCTGATCGCCACCAGCCGTCAAACCCAAACCGCACTGCAAAAGCGAAGCAGCCTGCCCATCGCGCTGGCGATGAATTATGGCAGTCCTTCCATCCCCGACGTGTTGCGCCAACTGGCGGCCGACCACGTCGATCAGCTCCTGCTCTTCCTCCAATATCCCCATTATGCCATGTCGAGTTGGGAAACAGCCGTGGCCAAGGTCCGGCGTGAAGCCGCGATCATCGCTCCCGCCATGCGAATCGAATGCGTCCAACCCTACTATGGCGATGCCGACTACATCGACGCCCTCGTGGCCAGTGCGCGTCCCTATCTCGCCCAACCGCACGACCATTTGCTTTTCAGTTATCACGGCATCCCGGTCCGTCACATGCGCAAGGCGGACAGCTCCTGCGCCCACTGTATGATCGTGCCCGATTGCTGCAACACTCCCTCACCCGCCCACGCCACCTGCTACAAAGCACAGATCACCCGCACCACCCGCTTGTTTGCCCAGAAAGCCGGTCTCGATCCGGCCAAATGGTCCATTTCCTTCCAATCGCGCATCGCCGGTGAACCTTGGCTGACTCCCTACACTGACTTCGAGTTCAAGCGACTTGTGCAGGAAGGAAAAAAGAACCTGCTCGTGATCACCCCGGCATTCGTAACCGACTGTTTGGAGACGCTGGAGGAAATCCGCGTGCAAGGTTGCGCAGATTTTAAGGCCGCCGGGGGCAAGTGGTTCCAACATATCCCTTGCCTGAATGATCAGCCTGTTTGGATCGATTTTCTGGACCGGCGGGTCCAGCGCTGGGACAAGACCGGCACCATCTAGATCCCCGGAAATCAGAAAAAATTCCTCCACGGCGTAAAACGATTTTCAAAGACGCCAGGATCGGCGTTCCGGGCATTTCTGCGCTCGGTTTCCGGCGGAAGTTAACTACGCCTGATGCACACCCTTCACGTCACGTGCCATCCGTTACCCCCAAGCCCGCCACCGCCACTTCAACCCCGCTCGCGACCAGCTCGCGAGGTAACAGCACCAAGCTCAGCACGGCTTCGCTCCCGCCAATACCACGCCCCCAAGGCTCCCTAGCCTCCGCCCCGCCCGCTGCCGTAACCAGCGGCCGGGTGCTCTTCATGGATGATGACCCTCATATTTCCTATCTCACCGGAACCATGTTGCAAACCCTGGGCTATGAATACGACCTCGTGAAGAACGGCGCGGAAGCCATCAAGTTTTTCGAAAGCTCGCTCAACCTGGGGCGCCTCTACGATCTCGTCATTCTGGACCTCACCATCATCGACGGCATGGGCGGCGAAGAAGCCTTCAAGCTCATCCGCGAACTCTCGCCCAAGGTAAAAGCGGTCATTGTCAGCGGCTACGACAATGACGAGCGTGCCCAGCAATTTATCATCAACAAAGGTTTTTGCGGCTACCTGACCAAGCCTTACCGCGTGGATGACTTGGGCGCGGCAATCACCCAAGCTTTGGGACGCTGATCGCGCCCGCCCGCCCCCAATATCGCTCCCGTATTTTTGCCGTTTACAAAGGCCCGGCCCCATCCGACTTTCAAAAGGCCACCATTCGCGAAAGGAAAAATAAACGAAGCGGCGTGCGACTAATCGCCGCCATTAAATTCCAAGACCGTTCTCAATGAAATCAGCGGGAACCCTCTTCGATGGATTTGGTCTGGTGGAGTGTTCCTTGGCTCGCCATCGCTTTCACGCGGACTGCAGCTTCGTTCCGGACATTCCGTTCGAGCCAGATCATGCTTTGTCGGCAATTTCCGGAGGCTTTGTCCCCGATAGCCGATGAGCATTCTAAACCACAATCAAAGAGTGCCTCAACTTTCGCCCCATCCTACTGGCAGAAACCTGACCTTGGGTGACAGCGTGGTCCTCTTGCTCGACACCGACGGTCGCATCCAGGTTGCCAGTGTTGCCGCGCATTCACTCTGGCAGGCCTCCAGCACGGAACTAACGAATGATTTCTTCCCCAATCTTTTCACCTTTGACGTGGTATCGCGGGACTCAGGCTGGGTCCAATCCCAGTGGGAAGTCCTGCTCGCAATCGCCCAGGAGCAGCCGGTCGCCCTGAAGTTGCAGCCCAAGGAATCCGCAGCGATCGACGCCTTGGTTCGCATCGAGAAGGCCGGCGACGAACCTGCCCGCTACTTCGCTTTTGTCAGCCTGCCCGCTCCGCCCGTTTCGCCTCCGGTCGCGTCCGCTTCACCTTTCGCCACCCCGGCCACGACCGACGACAATTTTCTGATCCAACTCTACGAATGGAGCCCGCTCGGTTTCTTTGAGCTGAATTTGCAAAAAAACGAAGTCTACTATTCGCCGGCTTGGAAACGCATGCTGGGTTATGCCGACACCGCTCTGCCCAACACCTACGATAGCTGGCTGGCCCTCATTCATCCCGACGATTCGACCGCCGCGCCCGATCGGCAGGGCCGTGGCGGCGCCATCGGCACCCGGCAATTCTCGATCGAATTCCGCATGAAGCACGCCAAGGGCCACTACGTCTGGGTGCAGAGTGTCGGTCTCCAGCTCTACGCTCCCAACGGCGTACTGCAACGGGTCATCGGCGCCCACCTCGACATCGCCGACCGCAAGGAATTCGAGGAAACCAGTCTCCGCGCCGAGGAGCGGCTGCTCCAGCTTACTGAGCGCGGACGCGCCGGAGCGTTTGACCTCAATTTCTCCGACGGGCACTGCTGGCTTTCGCCGGGATTCAAGTCACTGCTTGGTTATGAGGAAAGCGACCAGCCTGACACGTTCGATGTTTTTGCCCGTGTGTTGCCGAAGGATGAAACCGCCGGCGGAACGCAGGCCTATTTTTTGGCCAAGCATCCCAATCAGGTTTTCTATTTCGATACGCTGCGGCTGTGTCACCGGGAAGGGCACGAAGTGCTGGTTCACGCCGGCATCGTCCGGCAGATTTCCCGGCGCAAGGGATTGCAACGGGTGCTCGGCTTCACCGTGCCGCCGCCGAATGAGCCGGCCACGGTCGCGGGTGAATCCAATCTCCTGATGCCGGCCGCCCATCTGGCCGCTCTGCTGGCGGAAATTCACGAGGCGGTGCTGATCGCCGACGCCAGCAGCCAGATTATTTATCTCAACGCCAGGGCCGAGCAGTTGCTCATGCGCACCACCGAGGAATGCCGCCACCAGCGCGCGTCCGAGATTTTCCGTCTGGTCCATCGCACCAGCGGCCAGCCGGGAGAAAATCCCATCGACAAATCCCTCATCACGGGCGACGTCACCCCGTTGAATACGGAATTTGCCCTCGACGTCGGCGGCGCGCATCCCATCCCGATTGCGTTCAGCGCACGCGTCCTGCGCGATACCGCCGGCAAGGCAAACGGGGCCGTCGTGGTGTTCCGTAATCCGGAAGAAATGCGCCTCACCCCGGAGGAGCTGGTACGCGCCAACCGGTTTGAAGTCCTCGGTCAGCTCGCCGGCGGCATCGCCCACGATTTCAACAATCTGCTCACCACCATTCTGGGCGGCATCTCCCTGGCGAAGGACACCCTGAACTCTTCCGGCCTCGCGAACAGCGAACGCGCCTGCCTCGCCGCGAAAGGACTCAGCAAACAATTGCTGACCTACTCGAAAGGCGGCCCGTCCGTCCGGCAGGTCGTCAAGCCGGCGGAAATACTGGCCGACGCGATCCGCCTGGCCGCCGCCGGTTCGGCCGTGAAGTTCGAACTGAACGTCGCGCCCGAAACTTTCACCGTCTGTGTTGACCGCGCGCAAATCCTCCAGGTCTTTCAAAATCTCATCATCAACGCCATTCAGGCCATGCCCGCCGGACAGGGCAACATCTGGATCACCGCCGGCAACGTGGCGCAGAAAGACACCGAATTGCTCGCGACCCTCCCCGCCGGCAACTACGTCAGCATCGAGGTGCGTGACGACGGCTCCGGCATCGAGCCCGAGCATCTGGGTAAAATTTTTGCGCCCTTCTTCACCACCAAGAAAAACGGCACCGGACTCGGTCTTGCCACGGTGCTCTCCATCGTCAAGCAGCACAGTGGCCAGATGGGCATCGCGTCCAAGGTCGGGATCGGCACCGCCTTCACGGTTTGCCTCCCGCAGGCCGACAAGCCGGCGGAAACCGAGGCAAAGCGCGCTCCCAGCATTGGCTACGGCACCGGCCGCATCCTCTTCATGGACGACGACGAAAACATCTCTCTTCTGACGGGCGGGATGCTCGACAGCCTCGGCTACAAATTCGATCTCGCCCGGAACGGAGAAGAGGCCGTCAAACTCTACAAGCGCTATCTTACGCTCAGCCGTCCTTACGACGCCGTCATCATGGACCTCACCATTATTGGTGGCATGGGCGGCGAGGAGACTTTCAAAATTCTGCGTCAACTCGATCCCGACGTGCGCGCCATCATCGCCAGCGGCTACGACGTCGACGAGATGGCCGCCCAATATCTCAAACTGGGCTTCTGCGGTTACCTCACCAAGCCGTACCGTGTCGGTGACCTCGGCAAAATTATCCGCACCGTGCTTGGCAAGTAATTCGTGCGTGGTCGGCCGGTCGGAAAAACCGCACACAGGTGTTGAATGCGCGGTTTGATTGTCCTAACTTGCGGTCGAATCGTCGCCCAAGCCCAATGAAAACACCTGATCTCTCGCGCTACTGGCCTCTGCCATCGGCGAGATTTCAACCACGCCTTCTCGCAACGCTGCGCCAAGGTTACTCCGGACATCAGGCGATGACCGATGCCCTGGCCGGAGTTACGGTGGGACTGATCGCGTTACCGCTGGCCCTGGCCCTGGGCGTGGCGAGCGTTCCCATCGGAAGCACCACGCCGTTTCCAGCTCCTGCCATAGGGATCTTCACCGCCATCATCGGAGGTTTTATTGTCTCCCTGCTCGGTGGCAGCCGGGTGCAAATCTCCGGGCCGACCGCCGCGTTCGTTACTGTCGTCATTTTGATCGTGAAAACCCACGGTTACGACGGGCTTCTCCTCGCCACGATCATGGCGGGAATCATCCTCGTCCTCATGGGGCTGAGCGGCATGGGTACGCTCATCAAGTTCATTCCCTATCCGGTGACGAGCGGCTTTACCACCGGCATCGCCATCACCCTCATCGCCGGCCAGGCGGATAAATTTCTCGGCCTGCCCCTCTCTCCTCCCGCTCCCAGCGAATTCACCGCGAAAATCCCGTGGCTGATTTCGCATCTTCCCCAACTGAACTGGCCCACGTTGCTGATCGCAGTCTCGTCCGCGCTGTTCATTCACCTCTGGCCAAAATACCGCGCCAAGCTCCGGGCCGAACGAATTCCCGGCGCTATCATTGCCATGATAGTCTCCGCCATCATCGTGTCCTGGCTCGACCGCGACAAAACGCTTGGCGTGGCCACCGTCGGCTCCCAATTCGGCCCCAACGCGATTCCACACGGCATGCCGCCCTTGGTCTGGCCGGTCGTTTCCCTCGAACGCATCCGCGTTCTGCTCGGCCCCGCGACCACCATCGCTATTCTTGGCGCCATTGAATCCCTCATGTCCGCCGTGGTCGCCGACGGCCTGATCAACGACCGGCACGATTCAAACACAGAATTGATCGCCCAAGGAGTGGCCAATATCGCGTCTCCGCTCTTCTGCGGCATGCCCGTCACGGGGGCGATTGCCCGCACCTCGGCCAACGTGAAAGCCGGCGGACGCACCCCGGTCGCGGGCATCGTGCACGCCATCACGCTGCTGCTCATCGTCCTGTTTTTCTCCCGTTTCGCCCAGTATGTGCCGATGGCCGCCATCGCCGCCGTGCTGATCGTGGTCGCCTTTCGCATGGGGGAATGGCACGAGCTCGCCCGCCTGCGCAAGATGCCCCGCAGCGATTCGGTGGTGCTGCTCACCACCTGCAGCCTCACGGTGATCTTCGACCTCGTGGTCGCGGTCGAGGTCGGGGTGATTCTTGCCGCAATTCTGTTCATCAAGCGCATGGCGGACACGACCGAGATCACCGAGGTGACCGCACGCGACGAACTCGAGACGCCCGAGCAACTGGCCCACGGCAAAGACATTCCCGCCGGCGTGGTGGTGTACCGCATTTTCGGTCCGTTCTTTTTCGGCGCCGCGGAAAAAATGGAAGACGCGCTGCAGCGGGCCGGGATCATGCCCAAGGTTCTCATTCTCCGCATGCAACTCGTCCCGGCCATGGACGCCACCGCGCTCAACGCCCTCGAAAGCATTGTTGAGCGCATGCAGGCCGGCGGCGGCACCGTGATCCTGAGCGGACCGCACCGCCAACCCCTCGACATGATGGTGAAAGCAGGATTCATCGAACGGCTGGGCCGGCCTAATATCCGCGCCCATTTCGACGACGCGCTCGCCCGCGCCCGCGAAATCCTGCAAACGGGCAAGCCTCCTGCTGAATCGGTTTCGAAACCAACATGATTCGTCATACCGCAACTCCCGGCTGGGTCTATTTCGGCGGCCTGACCCTTGCCACCACCGCCGGGGCCATCAACGCTGTCGGATTCCTTGGGCAACACCATCAGGCGCTCAGCCACATGACCGGTTCGGTCACGGTATTGGGCATGGAATTGGCCCGCGCCAACTACGGCGTTGCTTTCCATGCCTTCGCGATTCTCGCCGCCTTTTTCCTGGGTTGCTTGGTCAGCGGGGCCCTCATCAGCAAAAGCACCCTGCGCCTTGGCCGCCGTTACGGGGTGGCCCTTTCGCTCGAATCGGCCTCACTTTTTCTGGCCGTCTATTTTTTGCGCCGCGGCGCGAGCATGGGTGACTACCTGGCGGCCATGGCCTGCGGATTGCAAAACGCCATGGTCACGACCTACAGCGGCTCGACCATGCGCACCACCCACATCACCGGCATGGTGACGGATCTCGGCATCGCCTGCGGACATTTTTTGCGCGGAGCAGAAGTCGACTGGTTTCGCTTCCGAATCTACGGCGTGCTGTTTCTGGGCTTCTTTGGCGGCGGACTGATCGGCACCTTCGGGTACGGCCAATTCGGTTACGACACTTTGATTTTCCCAGCGGTCATAAGCGGCATCACCGGTGTCGGCTATACTATCTATAAACATCGCCAGCATCTGAACGGATAGCGTTCGTGCTTTTGCTCAACCACGCCAGGTATACGCATGGCACAGCGCCACGCCGGCCGCATCGGCCTCGTCGAACGCCAACGTCCGGCCATGGCCGAGCAGGCCCATCACCGTGCGGGCCATCTGCTCCTTGCTCGCGCGGCCCGCGCCCACCACCGCCTGCTTCACGCGCAACGGCGGATATTCATGAACCTCTTTCCCGAGCAACGCCACCGCCGCGATCGCCGCGCCGCGCGCAGCGCCAAGAATCTGCGCCGTCTGGATATTTTGCACAAAAATCGTCTGCTCCAGCGCGACATGACTCGGATTAAAATCCACCGTGAAAGCGGTCACCGCCTTGTGGATCTCCGCGAGACAATGGGCCATCGAACGTCCGGGATGTACTTTCACGGTCTGGCAACGGAGCAACACCGGCTGCCGACCGGCGGCGAACTCAATCAGCGCCAGTCCGGTCCCGCGCAGACTCGGATCAATGCCCAACACCAGCCCGACAAAAGCCGGTCGGCTCAAGCTCGGCGCCACCGGCCATGAGGGTGCCTTGATTTTGCCTTCGATTTTTGCTTTCCAAAGCTGCCGGCTGGACATTCGCGCCATAAATTGCCGTCAGGAATAGCTATTCTCCGCCAAAGAAGAAGCGGAATTGTCTAGATTTATTTTCCCGTCGATTCCTAACACTAAAGAACAACCGCTTACGTTAGTTAGTCGCCATCCCACCGCTTCTTGATGGCAACCAAGTGGCAACGGTGGAAAGATTCAAAGGCAATATCCCGTGTGCGCTACCCCTTTTTTGTTGGTGTGTGGTGGCGAATTTTTTTCCCGTCGCAAAATCTGCGCCTCCCCCCCCTTTTTAGCCAGTTGCGAAGTCCGCAGGGTCCGCGATCACGACTTCACAAACGAGCGCCCGAATATCCATGTTACTAAAAAGGGCTAGAAAAACCCCTATAAAACATCGGGCCGGTGTAGGTGAGCAACCAAAGCGCAACCATGGTTGTATTTTTTCGCTCTCTCGAAAGCTCGGGAAGTCGCAATTACCTGTGCGCGGGCGATGGCTGGGAAGGACCCGTGAAATTTTATACATGGGTTTTTGCGGTTGGTGGAGCTGCACGGAATGAGAGATCGCCGACCCTGGCTTGTAGTTCGCTCTGTAGGTCTTCGAGGTATTGCTTTGTGACGCAGAAATCCTTGGCCGCACGCGCTAACGACACGCCACCAGACAGGCCAAGAGCACGACGTAGGGCACAGCCCGCTATACTGTCCTTATCCACCCGGAGGAAGATGACGTGCAGGAGCTGGGCCGCTTGGCTCCGTGCTTCGTTAGCATTGCGATCGTTGATTAGGTCAACGATAAAGGTGACATCTTCACTGCTGAATCCATGGTCGGTGAGCGCTTGTTCGATGTCGGTCATTGCTGGCTTTGGGGTAATTTGCGACGGCAGCGACGGCACGATTTTGAATGATGGATCGGATTTAGATGATCGTTTCTCCTCTCAAAATGCAACTACTGCGACGGCACGACGGTATAATCATTATATTACGCGCAAGAGGATATAGACACTCGCGCGCGCGCGTGCGTAATCTGGCGTTTATACCGTCATGCCGTCGCGCGCATCCCGTTTCCCCTCTGTAGCGAACGGTATTGAATGAAAATTCTCTGCCGTCGCTTGCCGTCGCTGCCGTCGCTTGCCGTCGCTGCCGTCGCTTGCCGTCGCTGCCGTCGCGTTTTGGGTGAAAAAGGTCATTTGGGCTCCGATTTGTCCTGTGGACGTGGGTGCAAGACCCACATTTTCTGAAGGTGCTGTCGTTCCAGCTTGCAAAACGCCTCACCCAGGTGGCGTTGACACAGCACCAGACGCCTGCCGAGCCAGTTTGCTGCCTTGATCTCCTGTTTTTCACTCGCAGACAGCTTTGATTGGAACGGATCATGCAACAGACTTATAAGTTCGCTGGCAGATCCGCGCCACTCACCGCTTTTTTCCTCGATGAACACGCATCGACTGCGCACGATCAAATCCCACAATCGGGTGTGCGGGCCGTTTTCTGTCAACTTGGACACGACCGGAAAATCATGCTGGTTGCGTATGACGAACTGACCGCAGGGGACTGGTGGTGACGGCAGTTCAAATTTTTTAAACAACCACCAAAGAAAGGCCGCGGCCTTGGCCCGAACCTTTTCTCGGTAAGGTCTATCCGCACTCTGGATGTGGTCAGGGCGGTCCAGCAACCCGCTGTAGACGTCACCACGGCCCGTGGTGAGCGAATCATCCAGGGTAATTTCGAGTAGAATTTTGTGCTGCATAAAATGAGGGGTCGAACCCGGATTTAGGGTGTGCGGCGCATGGATATCAAACACCGCACACCCCGACCCCGGACCTTGGCGGCAACAAGCCGCCGGCGTTTCCACGCGCCCTCAGCGCCGGGAAAATCGTGAATTAGGCAGGTGATTGGATTTTTGTTAAAAACACAGAGAGCGCATCGTCGGCTTTCAATTTCTCGGCCTCTAAAGCCGGCAGGCCAACTTTCTTGATCCAGTTGATTGCTTCTATGCAGCCAAAACGCTGGGCAAACTGCGCCACAAAAACGTGCTGATTTTGAGAAGTATCAGTGAGACTGCTTTGGAGGAATGATTCAACCTGGGGCAAAAGATCGTTTTCAAGAATCCCGAGACGCTCTTTTGCGTCTCTTATTTTTTGCGTTTTTGACGCCACACCCTGTCGCAAGCTGGCAAGGAGCGCGCCTTGATTGATGGCGTCGCCACGCACGACTTCGTATTCATTCTGCGCCGTCAGAAGCCGATCAAATCTTTCCATCCAAGCGCGAATCGACGGAATCATGGGTGACCCGGCCTGGCTGTCGGCGATCAAATCGATAAATTGTTTGGCTTCGCCTTCACTGGCGAAAAACTTTGTGGGGAAGAGCTCGGTCACCGCGCGTTTGTGTCGCAAGGTCTGGTCGGCGAGTTCTGAAGCAGTTAGGACAATTTTCATAGGAGCGATTGGTTTTGTTTTCTATTGTGGGGGAAATTCGAGTTTTTCAGTCCACGGCTAGCCGGCCCGGGCGATTAAAATCGCCCTGTTCTTTCAACTTCTGAGCCAGGCACGCCTCTGCTGCAGAAATTCCGGAGAGCGTGCCTTTGCCCGGATATTCAATCGGTCTCGCTGAATGCGCCGCTTCAGTCGCTAGCTTTCTGGTCAGTGCAGCCTCGTATGACTCAGGCTTACCCAATCCTTTTTGCGCGGTACGCACCCCGGTGGAAAAAAGTCCCGAGTTGGCCGCGGGCTGATCAACAAAATCACATGAGTAGACCTCGAGCGCACGAACCGATGGCATTGCTCGCAACGCATCGGCCGGCATTGGCGGAACAAAGAGATTGGCGCCGGTTATGGAAAATGTCCGATCGGTAGGCACATCAGCGCCGGCACGACAGACCCAGGCCAGAGTGAAGCGGAATGAGAGCGATGCGCCAAATTCGTCGGGCAACTTCGCAGCGAGTTCGAAGAGTGTCGCGAACTCGTCAGGCTGAAATTTGCGCCAGGCATCGAGTGCGGTGAAATCGGCGCGAAGCTGGTTGCCGTCGATGCGCGGATTTTCCCAGAACCCGACTTCCTCCAATGTGCCGTCGATGCCGGAATCGTGCGTTGCGTAGGCTTTGAGACGCCGACCCTGTAGCAGAGTCTGAAACGTGGCCAGGGTGGTTTGATCGATCCAAATGCCATAGCCGGTGGCTTCCCGACCGGCGGTGAGCAAAGAGATGCCTTTGATGGTGCCCTCCTGGGCATTTATTGCGGCGGTCGGAAGCGCGGCCGGAGCTGCGCGCAAATGGATTCTGTCGGGATCGAGAGTTTTCATAAAAGCGTGGGTGTGGTGACGTGGATCATCAATTATCGAGCGAGATGGTGCCAACCTTGGCTTTGCCGGTGTCAAATTTCTGGTTGAGCTGGGTCAGGAGCTCGTTGGTTTTATCCAGCTTGGTCTGATCCTGGGTGTACTTCTGGAAGAACGCATCGAACTGCAACGGGTCGCCCGTGAATTTCTGGCGGGCCAGATCCTCGCCACCAAATGCGGTAGCCCGCTGCACGCTGTCGCGAATACTCAGCTGGTACAAAGCGCGCTGAATATCGGTTTGCTCCCGGGCGATGGCAGACTCCTGCACAATATATCCGGTAGCGGCATCGACGCCGGCCGTGGGACCGGTCCCCTCGGAGTCTTTGATGGTTCGGACTTCTATTCTGGCCCGGCGGATCAGCTCCTGAAGTTCTTTGGTGCTGGCATTCGCGATCTGCTCGGGATTCCGAGCCGCACCGTAAGATTTACCTCCGATGATCAATTCATCCGTCTGGGCCAGATCCATCAGCTCCTTCCGACCGGACACCTGGGCATTGATGAGTGCTGTCTGCTTCGCTATTTCGGCAGTAAGGGCCTCTTCGCTGGCACCCTCTTCCTTCATCAGGGCGATGATGGCATTTGATTTCTGAATCTGTCGATCTAGTGAATCATTAACATCCTGATTCGCGGCGGCTACGTTCGCTTCGTGCTTCTGGACCGTGACCATGTGGTCTTTGATCTCGCGCTCCTTATCGGCGATCAATTTGACCACAGCGGCCCTGTTTTTTTCGAGTTCCAGCTGATCCGCGGTACGCTGTTCTTGCGTCGTTTTGGTATCGGCGATCTCCTGCTCAAGAAATGCGATCACATTGGCATATTGAGCGAGCTGCTGATCAATCGGCATCTGGTCGAATTTCAATTTATCAATAGCCTCGGCGGCAGCGATTGATTGTTTGTCGTATTCAGCCTGCTTTTTGGCGTTTTCCTCCGCCGTCTTAAACCAGTTCTCGTCGACCGCGTGCTGCGTGGCCTTGAGATTATTGACCAATATCTGTTTCTCGACGCCTTCGCCCTGAAAATTATCAACGGCCAGTTGGAGATCATATTCGCGCTGGGCGAGAGCGAGGATTTTTTCCTTTGCCGGCAGGAGCCGGAGCGCGGATTCAAACTGCCTCTGCTCCTGAACCCCAATCTGCTCTTTTATTTTCAGATCGGCCGCATCGAGCGCGGCTTGATTCGCCTGCATGTTATTATGGATCTCGTCCAGACGCGCCCTCTCTTCCGCGTTGGCCACCGCAATCCGCTGGGTTTTCTGCATTTCCTCGCCGCGATTTTCCGCCTTGAAAGCCTTGGCTGCTTCCGCCTCCGCATCATCCATCCTTTTTTGGCGCGCAGCGATACCATCATAGACCGCCTGTTGCTGGATGAGCAGATCATTCTTGTCCTTGACCAATGCCTCCATTTTTTGCTCATCGTTGCGGCGATCAGCCAGCATCTTGGCCGTGATTGCTGCGGTCTCATCGCTGATTTCCCCGGCTTTTTTCATCGCCTCCTCGGTCTCCTTGGACATGTCAGTGAAAATCCGCGCTACCTGCTCGCCAATCTTGTCCAGATTCAATCCCAGCGCGGTGGCCAGCGCGCCGGCGAGATGCCGGGCACCAAAGAGGCGGTGTTCGATCTTATCGCCGATATCGCCGGCAAGGCCTTCGGCTTCGATTCCCGCTTGGCGGAGTGGGCCGAGATCGGCACCAACGGTGGCTCTGATAGCAGCGTCATTCATGGGCAGGATTGGTTTTCGTTTTCGGAGTCGTTGAGCGTCCAGATGCCGAGCGTTTTGCGGCGTTCAATTTCGGCCAGGGCCGCCGCCAATTGCGCTTCAAGGCGGGCGAGTTCCCGAGCACGCTTCCGTGCAGTCCACCAAATGCAGCAACGCCGCATCAGCACCCGGGGCGTAACCACAACATACAGGACCCAGAGCCCAAGATAGAGCCAGGCCACCTTAAGATAAAGCCGCGTCCGGTCGCGCCAGAATAATGGATTGGAAACGATCACGACGCCAACCCCGCTGGCCGCTGTTCGGTCGCCTTCGCCTGATCTTCGGCCGCCCTCAAAAGCCATGAGTGAAGATCGGACAAAAGAACCATGCGGCTGCCCCGTTTCTTTCCCCCGAGGCTGAAAGTCCGGACATTGCGCCCGCACTGCCGCAAAAGTTCATAAAATGAACCGTGACTCAAGCCGGTATACGGGCAGCGGGTTCCGGATGAAGGTGGACGAATCCAAATAACTGGAGCAGGCGATGTGGTGATTTCCGCCGCGGGCAAAACTTCGGTAATGGTTGGTTGAGTATTCATGGCTGGTTACCAATAGCCACCACCGTCAACCAAGGGCGTCACAATCGCTTGTTCTTCGTATAGATGCACGTCGTGAATCGACGTCTACAGATCAGCCATTCCGGCATTGACTTTTATGCATCTATCTTATATCCATATAGATAGTGTTTTACATATTAAGTATTTCCCTACGGGGA
>CAZIQP010000030.1:30565-32207 GCA_964541315.1 uncultured Opitutaceae bacterium | reverse complement strand
TAGACGCTGACCAAACCGGCATCAGGCAAGATGGATTGCAAATCATCGAATTTGCCACAGGGCAATAACTTCCTGTGCAGCGGCGACATGGCATGGCGTAAGCAATGATTGGAGCAGGATTAGCCCACTCCCATGAAAACAATCGTCACCGCCTTCATCCTTGCGTCAGCCTCCCTGACTGCCGCTGCGCTTGCCGATAGTTCTCCGGCACCCTCTTCCGCCCGCACCACCTTGCCTTCATCTGACGTGGTCGCAGTCCAAGAACCCACCGTCACCCGGATCATTCAGACCGAGTTTACTTTGCGCGAACAGCATCAAGCAACGCACGATTCGTCCGGGATGACTCGGCCGCAGGACTCGGCGGCCATCAGTTTCAAGCCGGTCAGAAACGCAGAAACCGGGGTCGTTTTTTCGATGACACCTTCACCCTTTTCCTACAACGCCCCGCATAATCCACCGACTTGGTACGCGTCGATTTCCATCCCCTTTGGTTTTGGACGGAACCACCACTCATGACCCCGGTTGAATTTTCCCCCTAATCGGTTAAATTCCAAACTGACCATCCATGGCACCTATTCCCATGAAAACGCGAATCACGCTTTTGCTCATTGTCGGCGGGTTTCTCGCCACCGCCGCTTTTCCCGAAACAGCTTCGGTCACGCCGGCTCCCGCGCTGGTCGTGTATGCGCCCCAACTGCCAAGCGTGGTGGAACTGACCAGGGTCGCGGCGGCGCAAGGGCTGACGATCAGGCAGATCGACCAAACGGCGCGCGAAGTGACATGTATTTATCTGACGTCCGATGGGCAGACCAAGACGGTTTTGTATCAACTGCTCCCGAATGCCGGATCAAGTCAGGTCGTGACAACCGCGCCCACCTTCGTCTATGCGGTGCCGGCTGCACCGGTCTATTGCTTCGACCCGCTCTATCCTGCGTATTGGTATCCGTCGGTTTCCATCCGGCTCGCGTACGGTTTTCACGGAGGACGCCGGTGATCAACCGCTGGCAGCCAGCCCCGCCATCCCTGCTTCAAGACCGGATATCATGCCCCGTTTTGTAATCGATCATCCTCGCCCATGAAAACCTCCCACCCGCTTCTTTTCCTGGCTGTTTTGCTGGCCGTTGGCGGCTGCCAGTCAACCTCGTCTGTTGCCCCGCACGCCGCGGTCAGCGACATCACGGTCAACTTCAGCAATCCGGAAAAATTCACCGATGTGCGCGAATCATTTGGCGGGGAAACCAGCCAGCACTATCTCGATCAGTTGAGCGAGCATCTCAAGCAGGAGGCCGCGCTCCGGCTGAAAGCCGGCGAAAAACTCACGGTGACCTTCACCGACATCGATCTCGCGGGTGATTTTCGCCCCGACAATCCGAAACTGGAGAATGTGCGCCTCATCAAGTCGATTTATGCTCCGCACATGACCTTGGAATTCAAGTGGCAGGATGCCGGCGGCACGGTCATCCGCGAAGGCACGCGACAGCTCAGCGATTCGGCGTTCGATCAGGACATCTCAATCATCGGTCGCGACCAGCCGCTTTTCTTCGACAAACAGTTGCTCGACCACTGGCTGGACCGGGAATTTAACGTCAGCGGGGCAATGGGGTCTGCCCCGCAGAAGAAGGCTGCGCTGCGGCCCCGTTCC
>CAZIQP010000030.1:0-30465 GCA_964541315.1 uncultured Opitutaceae bacterium | reverse complement strand
CTTGCTCACCGGCTGCGTGGGCACCGGTCCCAACACGCAGCGCGGGGCCGTCGAGGGTGGCGCACTGGGCGCACTGGCCGGCGGGATCCTCGGTCACAACGGCCGCGACGGCGGGTTGGGCGGCGCGATCCTCGGGGCGGAGCTGGGCGCACTGGCCGGCGGAACCATTGGCAACAGCATCGATCACGAGAACGGCACGCTGTATGGCCGCGAGCAGGCTTACTCCAGGGCCCCGGCGGTGGTGTACGCCGCGCCGCCACCGCCGCCGCCCGCACCGCCGCAGGCGGCGGACATCGTGCCGCCGGTGCCCTCGCCGAATGCCGTTTGGATTTCGGGATACTGGGCGTTTGATGGACGCGGTTACGTCTGGCTCGCCGGTCACTGGGAAGTGCCGCCGCCTGACGTCCGGGTTTACGTCGCAGCCCATTGGGAACGCGAAGGCTCGCACTACCGTTACGTTCCGAGTTACTGGCAGCGTGGGTGACATTTCAGCTTGAGCAAAAGACCGGGGTGGCCGCGTCCCCCTGCCATTCGGACGGCAGCCGGGCAATCGGCCTTGGCATGCCTGGCACGGCGAAAACAGCGTGATGCAGGAATCGGTGCGTAACTTCTCCGTTTTTTCCGCGTCTCCCCCCGGAGTGAATATTGAACAAAGTGTTCAGACATCAAATCATGCGTCCGTGACCGCGGAAATAACCGCCGTCGCCCGCGTCCGGTTTCAGCGTTTCGGTTATGTCAAGACGTCGATGCAGGAAATCGCTGCCGATGGCCGGATGTCACCCGCCAACCTGTACCGCTATTTTGAGGGCAAGCCGGCCATCGCCGCCGCCGTCGCCTTGGCCGAACAAAAAATGCAGTTGGCGGAATGCGACGAGGCGGTGCGGACGGCCCGCGACAATGTTACCGACCGACTGATTGCGCTGTTTCAGACGATCATCGATTCGAGTCGCCACCGCATGAGGCACAAGCCCCTGCTTTTCGACCTCGCGTTGCAGGTTGCCCGCGAAACCCCTGCGCTCCGGCGAGATTTTCTGAATGAAATTGAAGCACGTATCCGGATGATTTTGGAAAATGAGGGGATGCGCTCGAGTGCCGCCGAGCCGGCCGCGTTGAAACAGAAGGCCCGCCTCATTCTGACCGCGTGCGCCCCCTTCGTCCTGCCTTGGCTGCTTTTGAACGAACCGTTCGGCAATCCCCGCCCCAAAGTGGCGGCGCTTATCCGCTGTCTTTTGTCCGGCCTGAACGCCCAATCGCCCTTGACCACGCAGGAAATCGCGTCGCTTCGCGACTAGCGCGCTCCGCAAGGATCACAGTCGCCAACCCCTTTCATTTTTCTCACCCTTTTTTCTCCGCTCCCATGTCAAACATTCCCTCAAGCTCGGCGAAGCCGCCGACCACTCAGAAAATCCCGCCGCCCGCGCCGACCCGGTCTACCGGCTGGTTCAAATGGATCGTGCTTGGCTGCCTCGGCCTGGCCCTCGTCTATCTTGTTTTTGTGCGGCCATTTCTCAGCCCGGCGGGACCCGCGCGCGGGGCGTTTGGCGGCGGCCCTGTGCCCGTGGCCGCGGAGACGGCCCGCTCGGCCGATCTCAAAGTCCGAATCGTCGCCCTCGGCACCGTGACTCCGGTCTATACCGTCACGATCCACAGCCGCGTCGATGGTGAGCTGAAGAAAATCTATTTCACGGAAGGCACGAGCGTGGAAATGGGGGCCCCTCTTGCGGATCTTGATCCGCGGCCCTTCGAAGTGCAAAGGTTGCAGGCGGAAGCCCAGCTCGCGAAGGACAGCGCCCTGCTCGAAAACGCGCGGGTGGATCTCAAACGGTTTCAGACGCTGCTGAGCCAGGACTCGGTGGCGGAACAGCAGGTGGAAACCCAGGCCGCTTTGGTCCGCCAATACGAGGCCGCCATCAAGGTGGACCAGGCCCAGGTCGAAAGCGCCGCGCTCCAGCTCTCGTACGCGCACATCACTGCGCCCATCACGGGCCGCATCGGCCTGCGCACCGTGGATCAGGGCAACATTGTCCATGCCGGCGACGCCAACGGCCTGGCGGTCATCACCCAGCTCCATCCCATCACGGTGCTGTTTTCCATTTCCCAGGACGGGGTGGCGAAAGTCATGAAGCGGTTCGCGACCGGCGAGCCGATGGCGGTCGAGGCGTTCGACCGGGACGGACGCACCTTGCTCGCCACGGGCAAGCTCGTGACCGTGGACAACCAGGTTGATCCGACGACCGGCACCGTGAAACTCCGGGCTGAGTTTCCGAACGAAGACGATTCTCTTTTTCCGAACCAGTTTGTAAACGTGCAGTTGATTACGGAAAATATTTCCGGCGCCACGGTGGTCCCCACCGCCGCCGTGCAGCGGGGCGCCGTGGGTGCATTCGTGTATGTGGTGGCGGATCAAAAGACCGTCTCCATGCGTCCGGTGGAAACCGGACCCTCGGAAAAGGGTTCGATCATGATTGCCAAAGGGCTGGCTCCCGGGGAGGTGGTGGTCGTGGATGGCGTCGACAAGCTGCATGAAGGTTCTGCGGTCGAATTGATCGGCCGCTCCGGCGCAGCCCCGGTGGCCCGCAAACCGGGCGGTCCTGGCAAGCGACCGCGCGATGGCGGCCAACCCGAGAAAAACTGAGCCCGCCGCGTCCGACGTGAATCCTTCAAAAATATTTATCCAGCGGCCTGTGGCGACTTCCCTGCTGATGGTCGCCATTCTATTGGCCGGCGTGTTTGCCTACCAGTTGCTGCCCATCTCGGCGCTGCCGCAGGTGGATTATCCCACCATTCAGGTCGTCACGCTCTACCCCGGTGCCAGTCCCGACGTCATCACCTCCTCCATCACGGCTCCGCTGGAGCGTCAGTTCGGCCAGATGCCCGGGCTCAACCGCATGGCTTCGACCAGTTCGGGCGGAGCCTCGATCATCACCCTGACCTTCAGTCTTGATCTCACGCTGGATGTGGCCGAGCAGGAGGTACAGGCGGCGATCAATGCCGCGAGCAATCTGCTGCCGACCGATCTGCCGACCCCCCCGATCTACAACAAGGTCAATCCGGCCGACGCCCCGATTCTTACCCTCGGTGTCACCTCGGCGACGATGCCGTTGCCCAAGGTCGAGGATCTGGTCGATACGCGTCTCGCCCAAAAACTTTCCCAAATATCCGGCGTGGGCCTCGTGAGTATCAGCGGCGGACAACGCCCCGCGGTGCGCGTGCAGGCGGATCCGCGTTCGCTCTCCGCCCTCGGACTGAGCCTCGAGGATGTGCGCACGGCCATCGGCGCCGCCAATGTCAATCAGGCGAAAGGCAGCTTCGACGGTCCGACCCGCGCCTCCACCATCGACGCCAACGACCAGCTCAAGTCGGTCGAGGACTACGAAAATCTGATCATCGCCTACCGGAAAGGCGCGCCCATCCGGTTGAAGGACGTGGCGAAGATCGTGAATAGCGCGGAGAATGTGCAGTTGGGCGCGTGGGCCAATGAGCGCGCAGCCATCATCCTGAACATCCAGCGCCAGCCGGGCGCCAACGTCATCGAGGTGGTGGACCGCATCAAGCAATTGTTGCCCCAGTTGCAGGCCGGCCTGCCCGGCTCCATCGAGGTGATCCCGCTGACCGATCGTACGGTGACCATCCGCGCTTCCGTCGAGGATGTGCAGATCGAGCTGCTGATCTCCATCGCCTTGGTGGTGATGGTCGTGTTCCTTTTCCTGCGCAACATTCCGGCCACGATCATCCCCGGCGTCGCCGTGCCGCTCTCCCTTATCGGCACCTTCGGGGTGATGTATCTCGCCGGCTTCAGCATCAATAATCTGACACTGATGGCGCTGACCATCGCGACCGGTTTCGTGGTGGACGATGCCATCGTGATGATCGAAAACATTTCCCGCTACCTCGAGGAAGGCGACTCGCCGCTGGAAGCCGCGCTAAAAGGCTCCGCGCAGATCGGGTTCACGATCATCTCACTCACGGTGTCGTTGATCGCCGTGCTGATCCCGCTGCTGTTCATGGGCGATGTCGTCGGCCGGCTGTTCCGCGAGTTCGCGATCACGCTGGCCGTCTCGATTCTGATCTCGGCCGTGGTTTCCCTGACGCTCACGCCGATGATGTGCGCGAAGCTGCTGCACCACACCCCCGAGGCAGAGCAAGGGCGTTTCTACCGGGCCAGCGGACACTTCTTTGAAAACGTCATCGCCCGTTACGGTGCCATGCTGCAATGGGTGCTCAGGCACCAGATCCTCACGCTGGCGGTCGCCTTCGGCACCCTCGCCCTCACGGGCATTCTCTACGTCATCATTCCGAAGGGGTTTTTCCCGGTGCAGGACACCGGTGCGATCCAAGGCATTTCGGAGGCGGCGCAATCGGTTTCATTCTCCGCCATGGCGGAGCGCCAGCAGGAACTCGGACATTTGATTTTGCAGGATCCGGATGTTGCCAGCCTTTCCTCGTACATCGGGGTCGACGGGACGAACGCCACGCTCAACAGCGGCCGCTTTCTGATCAACCTGAGGCCGCAGCACACGCGCAAAAGCAGCGCGATCGAAGTGGTCCGCCGTCTCCAGCCCAAGCTCGCCGCCGTGCCCGGCATCACGCTCTATCTGCAGCCGGTCCAGGATCTCTCGATCGAAAGCACGGTCAGCCGCACCCAGTACCAGTTCAGCGTCGAGTCGGCGAATCCCGCCGATCTGGCGACGTGGGTGGCAAAGCTGGTCGAGCATTTGCGCGGCCTGCCCGCCCTCGCCGATGTGGCCAGCGATCTCCAGAACGAAGGGCTGCAGGCCTATGTGGAAATTGATCGCGACTCGGCCTCGCGGCTCGGGGTCACTGTCGCGTCGATCGACAGCGCGCTCTACAACGCCTTTGGGCAGCGTCTGGTCTCCACCATTTTCACCCAGTCCAACCAGTACCGCGTGGTGCTGGAAGCTCCGCCCGTTCTGCAACGCGGTCTGACGGCGTTGGAGAATATCTACGTGACCTCCACCGCCGGAGTCCAGGTGAGGCTCACGACAGTGGCCCGGGTGGTGGAACGCTCCTCGCCCCTCGCCATCAACCACGTCTCCCAGTTTCCGGCCGCCACCGTTTCGTTCAATCTCGCGCCGGGTTATTCGCTGGGTGATGCCGTCAAGGCGGTCGAAGCCAGTGAGCGCGAGCTGAACGTGCCGCTGAGCGTTCAGCTCAGCTTCCAGGGCGCGGCCCAGGCCTTCAGTGCCTCGCTTGCCAACACCATTTTCCTGATCATCGCGGCGATCATCACGATGTATATTGTCCTGGGCGTTTTGTATGAAAGCTACATCCACCCGATCACGATTCTTTCCACACTGCCCTCGGCCGGCGTGGGCGCGTTGCTGGCGTTGCAACTGGCCAACACCGACCTCGGCATGATCGGCATCATCGGTATCATCCTGCTCATCGGCATCGTGAAAAAGAACGCGATCATGATGATCGATTTCGCGCTCGAAGCGGAGCGCACGGGCGGCAAATCCCCCGAGGAGGCGATTTACCAGGCGTGCCTGCTGCGATTCCGGCCGATTCTGATGACCACCATGGCCGCGCTGCTCGGCGCGCTGCCGCTCATGCTCGGCACGGGTGTCGGGTCCGAGCTCCGCCATCCGCTCGGCATCACGATGGTCGGCGGCCTGATCTTCAGCCAGGTGCTCACGCTTTTCACCACGCCGGTCATCTATCTGGCCTTTGACCGCCTCTCCCGCCGGATGAAAAAGAAACAGCCGGTGGAACTCGCCGTTGCCACATGAGCATTTCCGCCCCATTCATCAACCGGCCGGTCGCCACCACGCTTCTGACCATCGGGATCGGGCTGGCGGGTATACTCGCCTTCCGTCTGCTGCCGGTCTCGCCCCTCCCGCAGGTGGACAAGCCGACCATTTCGGTTTCCGCCGCATTGCCGGGGGCCAGTCCGGAAACGATGGCCGCGACCGTGGCCACGCCGCTGGAACGCGCGTTGGGGCGCATTGCCGGCGTCAACGAGATGACCTCATCCAGTTCGCTCGGCGCCACCAACATCACCCTGCAATTCGACCTCAGCCGCGACATCGACGGCGCCGCCCGCGATGTGCAGGCCGCGATCAATGCCGCCCGCAGTCTGCTGCCGACGGGACTGCCCAGCAATCCCACCTATCACAAGGTGAACCCGGCCGCCGCACCGGTGATCATTCTGACGATGACTTCCGATGTGTTGAGCCGGGGCGACATGTATGACTGGGCCTCGACCGTCGTGGCGCAGACACTCTCCCAGGTCGACGGCGTCGGGCAGGTCATGGTGGGCGGCGGCTCATTGCCGGCCGTGCGCGTCGAACTGAACCCGACGGCGCTGAACCGTTACGGCATTTCGACTGCCACCGTGCGCGCGGCGATTGCCACGACCAATGCCAACCGCCCCAAGGGTTCGCTCGACGGCGAAACCCGCCACTGGCAGATCGCGGCCAACGACCAGGCCACCAAGGCCGCAGACTATATGCCCATCGTGGTCGCCTACAAAAATGGGGCGGCCGTCCGTCTCGCCGATATCTCGTCGGTGGTGGATTCCGTGCAGGATCTGCGCAACGCCGGCCTTTCCGACGGCAAACCGGCCGTGCTGCTGATGATCCGGCGTGAGCCGGGGGCCAATGTGATCGAGACGGTGGACCGGGTGAAGGCCATTCTGCCGCGGCTGCAGGCGTCGATTCCACCGACCATCAATCTGGAGGTGACTTCCGATAACACGATCACGATTCGCGCTTCCCTCCGCGAGGTCGAGCGCACCCTGGTGATTGCAATCTCCCTCGTGATCATGGTGGTGTTTGTTTTCCTGCGCCGCTGGCGCGCGGCGGTCATCCCCGCCGTGGCCGTGCCCATTTCGCTCATCGGCACTTTCGGCATCATGTATCTCTGCGGGTACAGCCTGGACAATCTTTCCCTGATGGCACTCACGATCGCCACCGGTTTCGTCGTCGATGACGCGGTGGTCGTGCTGGAGAATGTCTCGCGGCACATCGAGGCGGGCATGACACCGCTCAAGGCCGCTTTGCAGGGCGCGCGCGAGGTCGGGTTCACCGTGGTCTCGATGAGCATCTCCCTTGTGGCCGTCTTCGTGCCCATTCTGCTCATGGGCGGCTACATTGGCCGGCTCTTCCGCGAATTTGCGGTCACCCTGTCGGCGGCCATTTTGGTTTCGCTCGTGGTTTCGCTGACCGCCACGCCGATGATGTGTGCCCGCGTGCTGCGGCCGGAGAGCGAGGAAAAACCGGGGCGGCTGTCCCGGTTTATTGAACGCGGCATGGCCGGGTTGCTGCGGTTCTACGAGCGTACTTTGCGTTGGGCGCTGTCCCACCGGCGGCTCATGCTTTTTTCCCTGATCTGCACCGTCGGGGTGAACATCTATCTCTACAAAATTGTTAACAAGAGCTTCATGCCCCAACAGGACACCGGTCGACTTCAGGGCAATCTCGTCGCCGATCAAAGCATTTCGTTCCAGGCCATGCAGACCAAACTGGAGAGCTTCATGGCCATTGTGCAGAAAGATCCCGGGGTGGAGCATGTCGTGGCCTTCACCGGGGGCGGCCAGCGCAACGGCGCTTTCTTTTTCGTCATCCTCAAGCCCCTTGCCGTCCGGCAGATTTCCGCGGATCTGATCATCGCCCGGCTGCGCAAAAACCTGGCGCAGGTTCCCGGGGCCACGCTTTTTCTGCAGGCCTCCCAGGATGTGAACGTGGGCGGACGCGGCGCCAATGCCCAGTATCAGTACACCCTGAGCGGCGACGACATCAGCGAGCTGCGGGCGTGGGAACCGCGGATCCGCCAGGCCTTGAGCGCGCTGCCGGAAATCGTCGATGTCAGCACGGACGCGCAGGACCACGGGCTGCAAACCTCCCTGGTGATCGACCGCGATGCCGCCGCCCGTCTGGGCGTGAACGTCGCCCAGCTCGATTCCACGCTCAACGATCTCTTCGGTCAACGCCAGGTCTCCACCATCTACAATCCCCTGAACCAATATCATGTGGTCATGGAAGTCGCGCCGGCCTACTGGGAAAATCCCACCGAGCTGGACAACACCTACATCATGTCCGGCACCGGCGCCATGGTGCCGCTCACCGCCTTCGCCCGCTGGGAGCCGACCAACACTTCGCTGTCCGTGAACCATCAGGGGCCCTTCGTGGCGACCACGGTTTCCTTCAATTTGCCGCCGGGATCTTCGCTTTCCGGCGCGACCCGCGCGATCGCCGCGGCGTTGCAGCAGATCGGTGTGCCGAGTTCCATTCACGGCAGTTTCCAAGGCACGGCCCAGGTTTACCAGGAATCCCTCGCCAACCAGCCGTTCCTGATCCTCGCCGCCCTTGTTACGGTCTATCTTGTTCTGGGCATTCTTTATGAAAGCCTGATCCACCCGCTCACGATCATCTCCACCCTGCCCTCGGCGGGCAGCGGGGCTCTTCTCGCCCTGCTTGGCTTTAAAAAAGACTTCACCATCATCGCCCTGATCGGAGTCATTTTGCTGATCGGGATCGTGAAGAAAAACGCGATTCTCATGGTTGATTTCGCCATCGAGGAACGGCGCCGGACCGGGGCGGCGCCGCAAGACGCCATCTTCCGTGCCTGCGTGCTGCGTTTCCGTCCGATTTTGATGACGACCATGGCGGCCCTGTTCGGGGCGGTGCCGCTCGCCTTCGGCCATGGCGACGGGGCGGAATTGCGGCAGCCGCTCGGCATTGCCATCGTCGGCGGGTTGATCGTCAGCCAGGTGCTCACCCTCTACACCACGCCGGTCGTCTATCTTTATATGGAGTGGATCGGTGACCGGGGCCGCAGCCTGTGGCGGCGTTTCCGCCCGCAATCCGTCTCTGCTCTTCCTGTCAATCAGCCCATTCAATGAAAGTTCCATTCCATTTTTTTCTTACGCTCGGTCTGATCGCGCTCGGTTGCGCCGGATGTGCGATCGGTCCCAATTACCAACGCCCGGTCGTGGCCGCACCGGCTTTCAAGGAGGCAGGCGATTGGAAACCCGCCGCGCCCGCCGAACTGCTTCCGCGCGGGAAATGGTGGCAGGCTTACGGCGATCCCGTGCTCAACGGCCTGGAGGACCGCATTGAAGTTTCCAGCAACACGCTGCGCATCGCGGAGGCCCAGTATCGGCAGGTCCTGGCTGCGGTGACGTCGGTCTCCTCTGCGCTCTATCCGACGGTCAATGCGACCGGCTCGGTCGTCCGCGATCGGACCGCCGCCAAAACCAACTCGCCCGCCGAAATAAAAAATTCCTATGGTGCCGGACTGGCGGCGGGTTGGGAACTGGATCTCTGGGGCACGGTGCGTCGCGGCCTGGAAGCCGGGCGGGCCGAGGCTGCCGCCAGCTCCGCCGACCTCGAGTCCGTGCGGCTGAGCCTGCACGCCACTCTGGCCCAGACATATTTTTCGCTGCGCGTCGCGGACACGCAGCAACGGCTTTATGACCGGACCGTGGCGGACTATGCGCGTTTCTTGCAGATGACCAAAAACCGTTATACCGCCGGGGTCGACACCCGCGCCGATGTCGCCACCGCCGAGTCCCAGCTCAAAACCGCGCAGGCCCAGGCCATCGATCTCAGTTTGAGCCGCGCCCAACTCGAACACGCCATCGCCGTGCTTTTGGGCCTGCCGCCGGCGGCATTCTCGCTGGCTCCCGCCGACCTCGCGGTCCAACCGCCCGCCGCGCCCGGTTTGATTCCGTCACAGCAGCTCGAACGCCGGCCCGACATCGCCGGGGCGGAACGCCGGCTCGCCGCCGCCAGCGCGGGCATCGGAATCGCCCAGGGCGGATATTTCCCGGTCATTTCCCTGAGCGGTTCCGCCGGTTATCAAAGTTCCGCCTGGAGCAGTCTGTTTTCCGCGCCGAACGAGATCTGGTCGCTGGGCGGCTCCGCGCTCGCGCCGCTGTTCAACGCCGGAAAAACGCGGGCCCAGGTCGCGGCCGCCCGGGCGGCCTACGAGGAGAGCCTGGGCGTCTACCGCCAGACGGTGCTCACCGCTTTTCAAGAAGTGGAGGACAACCTTGCCGCGGCCAATCTTCTGGCCCGGGAAGCCGCCGTGCAGGCTGAGGCGGTCGCGGCGGCGCGAGAGGCGGCGACGATCACACTCAATCAATACAAGTCCGGCACCATCAGTTATCTTGATGTCATCACCGCCCAATCCGCCCAGCTCAACGCCGAGCGCACCGCCGTGCAGCTCCTCGGCCGGCGACTCAACGCCAGCGTCACGCTCCTCAAAGCCGCAGGCGGCGACTGGCGGACTTCCGGTGACGTTCATCCGGCAAACGTTCCTTAAGCGCGAGGCACCCGCCCGGAGTGTGCGACTCGCTTTGTCTGTTGGAGCCCTTGGCCCCAAGTGAATAGTTTTTTATCAGTCACTGGTAGCCTGACGACCATGCGCCAAAATCTAAAGAATGGATACCCCGCCCCGTCATATTCGACGGCAATGGTTTGTGTGATTTTTTGGGTTTGGCACGAAGCTAGCATGGGCAACGTCAAGTTCCGCGAAGCATTTTCGCAGCGGAAACTTAATACTCAATTCACATGAACCCCACTTTACCGCGATGCCCCTTGGCGAAGGAACCGAGGAAGCATTTGGGTTAAACGCAGGTTCACGATCATCATTACTTTGCGGTTTCCGCGCATCTGCGGACCGTCTCTCTGTCCTGCGTCATAGAAAATGGATAAAACACAACTCCCGTCAACAGCTCCGGTCACGATTTGGATTCGGTCCGGGTTTCTCATTGCAATTTTGTGGATTTGCCAGCCGCGCGCGGCGCGGGCCGAGGACAGCCTCTCCTATAAATTCACCTCCTACACCGAGGACTTCCATCGCATCCGGGTGAACTCCAACTATGCTCTGGCCCAAACGGATTTCGGTCCCAATACGAGCCTCAAGATCATGGGTGTGACGGATTCGATTGCCGGGGCCACGCCGACGGGAGCTTTGCCGCTGGTGGCGGGAGGGCCCACCCCGACCGGCGAGATGACTGATTTCCGCAAGTCGGTAAACCTCGACTTCGCCCACCAGTTCAAAACGGTCAATGTGGATCTGGGCTACGGTGTCAGCCGGGAGAGCGACTACACTTCACACGCCTGGTCGGTCAATACCTTGACCGATATGAACCAAAAGAACACCCGGATACTTTTGGGTTATGCCGGATTGGATGACACCATCCATGAGCCCAAGCTGGGTTGGGTTGCCGACCGGAATAAAAAGGGCGCCGATTTTATCGCCGGGTTCACCCAGCTTGCCGATCCCGATGATTCCCTCACATTGAATGTCTCGTTAGGCCGCGCGAGCGGATATCTGGACGATCCCTACAAAATTGTCTCCACCACGATGCTCAACATCGACCCGGGGGTTTATTATACGGTGCCGGAGAACCGGCCGAGGGAGAGAAACAAATTCAGCATTTATCTCGGTACGAACAGCAACTTCTCCGGGAGCAGCGGCGCCTTGGAAACCTCGTACCGGTTTTATCACGACTCATTTGGGATAAACAGTCACACCGGGACGCTGCGCTGGCTCCAGAATCTGGGTGACAATGTGGTGCTCGAGCCCTCGATGCGTTATACCATCCAATCAGCCGCGTCATTCTACCACTACAATCTGGACGCAGCGGGCATCGTGACTTCCTACGATGCGGCCACCGGCGAAACCGGCACGGGCCAGGCACCGTATTATTCCTCCGACTACCGTCTTTCCCGCATGCACACGCTGGATTTTGGGGCAAAGCTTAGCTGGAACATGGGGGCCAAGCTTTCCATGGATATCGCCATCGACCGTTACACCACCCATGGGCTGGACAAAGTCACCCCGCAGGACGCCTACAGCCAGGCGCGGATCATCACCGCCGGTTTTAAATACTCTTTCTGAGCAGTGCATTGCGCCATGGTTTCCACTGCCACAATGAAACTTCCACCCGGTGGCGGAGCGACTCGCCGAGGGTCTTCTCCGGTGCGTCGTTTGCAGTGGTCTGCGCTCGGCACCCCGTGCGAAGTGCAATATGTTTGCCCGGACGACTCTGCCGCCCGAACCTTCGATCAGGAGTCCGCCGGATGGCTGGCGGGCCTTGAAAAGATGGGCGCTGAGGCTGTCGTGGTGACGGATCAGGCGCGCCATCAAACCAAGGGATTCCATCGTTATGAGGTCACACAATAAAATCATTATCATCGGCCTGATCGGTTTGCTGGCCTCCGGGGTTCCGGCCCGGGCCGACGGTCAGGTCGGAAAACCACTGCCGAATCTGACCGATTTCGCGCTCGCCAATCATCTGCCGGCCCTGCCGGGCCGCGTGGTCCTGGTGGATTTCTGGGCCACTTGGTGCACCCCGTGCCGCGCGTCCTTCCCCGCCTACAACGCCCTGCAGCGCGAGTTTGGCGAACGCGGATTGACGATCATCGGGGTGAGCGTGGATCAGGATGAGGACAAGTATGAGCGCTTTGTCCAGAAACTGGCTCCCGTCTTCACGACGGTGTGCGACTCGACGCAGGGTTTTGTGACCGCGGTGCATCCGACCGCGATGCCCACCTGTTATGTGATCGACCGGCACGGAGTGGTGCAGGCCATGCACAGCGGATTTTACGGCAACACCACCGTTCGCGAACTTCGCGAGGAAATCACCAAACTTTTGGAGGAAAAACCATGAACCGAATCCGTCTCATCACCCTCGTGCTTGCCCTGGTCTCCCTGGCCTTGGGCGGTTGCGCCAATGTCCAGGCTTGGGAGCACGGCGCGCTGGCCGACTACAAAATGAACCGCGGTCGCGACCCCATCAAAACGGCGGCTGACGAGCATGTCTATTTCTCCCGGGAGGCGGCCACCGGCGGCCAGGGAGTCGGCGGCGCGGGCTGCGGCTGCAATTAATCCATAAGAAAACAAGATGACTTTGATCACGAACCGAGGCCGGGTGGCCCAACTGTTTTTTCGCCTTTTCAGTCGCTACCGGTGGCTGCACGCCCCGGTCGGATTGCTGGTGATGCTCCTGCAACGCACCCCTGCGGTACGGCTGGCGGACCAGATGGAGTGGGTGGCCGAGGTCGGCTCGGGCAATCTCGTGCGCTCGCTCTTCACGCTTGGAGCGCTGGGGGCGTTTAATTCGCTCGCGGGTGCTTCGGGCACGGTGGTCACCACCACCACCGACACCGGCGGGACCACGACGACGACCACGACAACCGCACCCAGCACGATCAATTTTTCCGTAACGAATGCCACCCCCGCCAATGGTCCGGCGGGTACGGTTTTCGGTGTGGTTGAGAACCTGGGGGCGATGGTGACCGTGGATTTTTCCGTGTCTGGTAATGTCACGAACCCGAAATCATGGAGCGTGACGGGCAATCTGCCCGACGGGCTCAGCGTGGTCGGGGGGAATCCGGTCAATGTGGGCGCCCCGTACAAACTGACCATCTCCGGGGTTCCCACCGTCAGCGGAACCTGGACGCTTACACTCACCGCGTACGACGGATTGAATGAGACCGGCAGCTCGAACAGCGTCACTTGCAATCTCGTCATTGGGCCGGCCTTTGTCACGGCGCCGGCGATCGTCACCCAGCCCGCCGATGTGGCAGCGGTCCTGGGTGGATCAGCCACCATCACGGCGGTCGCCAGCGGCAGTCCGACTCCGAATTTCCAATGGTATCATGACGGCCTGGCGATCCTCGGCCAAACCAGTTCGACCCTGACCCTGAACAATCTGAAAAGCTCGGATGCGGGAAAATACACCATGACGGCGACAACCGTCCTCGGGACGGTGACCACCAGCTCCGCGACGCTCACGGTCAATGCGGCGGCGGTCTTGCCCAGCATCACCACCCAGCCCCAAGGAGCGGCGGTCGCCGAAAATTCTCCCGTGACTTTGTCCGTCTCAGCGACGGGCACGATTGCTTTGACCTATCAATGGTATAAAAATGGAATCGCGATCTCAGGTGCGACCAGCAGCAGTTATCAGATTTCCAACGCGCATTCGGGTGACGCCGGCAGCTACACGGTGACGGTGACCAACAGTGCCGGGGTTGTCACCAGTTCACCGGCCAGCCTCACCGTCAGCGTCGCTTCGACTGCCCCGGTTCTGCTTACCCAGCCGCAAAGCACCACGGCTGCGATCGGGGCGGCGGTCAATTTTTCGGCCTCGGCCAGCAGCACCGCCGGCTTGTCCTACCAATGGAGCAAAGACGGCTCGCCCCTCGCCGGCGCGACGACGAACCAGTATTCAATTCCTTCGGTCAGCACCTCCGATGCGGGCAGCTACATGGTGACAGCCACAAACGGTTTTGGCTCGGTATCGAGCAAGGCCGCCGTCTTGACCGTCAATGCCGCCCAGGATGCGCCCATCATCAGCGGACAACCGCAAAGCCTGACCGTCGCGCCGGGCTCCGGCGCCAGTTTCTCGGTCACAGCCGGCGGCACCGCCCCCTTCACCTATCAGTGGATGTATAACGGTACCGCCATCGCCAATGCTACGGGCGCAAGTTACACCAACAGCAGCGTTCAGGCCGGCGACGCCGGAAATTATACGGTGGTCGTCACCAACAGCATTGGCTCGGCTACCAGTCAGGCTGCGGTCCTGACGGTCTCATCGTCTGTGGCGGCTCCGGTTTTCGTCACCCAGTCTACGGGCGACCCGGTGGCTTCGGGCCATAGCATCAGTTTTTCCGCCACCACCGGAGGCAATGCGGCGGCACTCTACCAATGGCAGGTTTCGACGGACGGAGGTTCCTCCTGGGTGTCGCTCTCCGACAATGCCACTTACAGCGGCACGCAATCGGCCAAGCTCACGGTCAGCAATGTCACGAATGCGTTGAACGGCGACAAATACCGGCTCATCGCCTCGAACACCGCCGGGGCAACGGCGACCCAGGCGATCAGCCTGAGCGTAACGGTTCCGCCCATTCCCGGTCCATGTGGCATCGCCATCGACTCGGCCGGCAATCTGTTTGTCGGCGACAATTCCAACAACACGATCCGGTTTGTGACCCCCGCCGGCGCGGTCAGCCTCTTGGCCGGTGCGGCGGGCCAACAAGGCTCGGCCGATGGCACCTCCACCGGCGCACTCTTCCGCCAACCGCGGGCGATCGCTTTGGATTCGGCCGAAAATCTCTATGTCGCCGACACCGGCAACTCGGTGATCCGAAAAATCACCCCCGCCGGTGTCGTCAGCACGCTGGCCGGATCCAGCAGCACCCAAGGCTACGCCAATGGCCTCGGCACGGCCGCGATCTTCAATTCGCCGCAGGCGCTGGCCGTTGACAGCGGCGGAAATGTTTATGTGGCCGATACGGCCAATTCCATAATTCGCCTGATCACACCCGCCGGCATGGTGACCCGATTTGCCGGCACTGGCGCCATGGGCAGTAGCGACGGGCTAAGCAGCCAGGCCATTTTTAACCAGCCGGCGGGCATTGCGCTCGACAGCAGCGGCAATGTCTATGTCGCCGACACTTTCAACAACACCATCCGCAAAGTGGATACCACCGGCAATGTCACGACCGTGGCGGGAACGGCCGGGGTGGGGGGATATTTCGACGGAGTGGGGGCCACGGCATTGTTCAACCAGCCGACCGGTCTGGTGGTTGATGGCACCGGCAAGATCTATGTGGCTGATACGGGCAACGAAATCATCCGGGTGGTGGCGACCGATGGCACGGTCAGTACGCTCGCAGGACTGCCCACCATCGCCGGACTGTTGGACGGCAACGGCTCGAACGCCTGGTTCAACCAGCCGAAATATCTCAGCCGCGATTCGAGCGGGAATCTCTATGTGACCGACATCGGCAATGCGGCGATCAGAAAGATCACTCCGACCGGCGATGTGACCACCCTGATCCTCACCCAGACTTCGTCAATGCCAGCCATTCCCACGCCGACGGGCAGCTCCGGCAGCACGACCACCGGCTCAACTTCCGGTTCGAGCGGAACCACCACGGGCGGAGCTGGCGGCGGTGGCGCGGTCGAACCCGGATTTGTCCTAGCCCTGCTGGTTCTGGCGGCAATCCCACGCCGCCGACAGATGAAAAGGCCGTAGATTATTGCTCGCGGCGGCATGCTGCGGACAGAAATTGTCTGGTCTGCAACAGCGTTACCGAAGACGACATTCCCTTTTCGCTGATCGCGTCCCAATGTCTCTGTCAAAAACGTAGGGCCAAGTATTACCTGCGGTAAATCATGTGGTTGTGTTGAATTTTTTTCGGCCCATGCCGATACAGAGGGTGCAGTCTCACCTATGGCTTAAATCCAAAACACACATGAATCAGTCTATTGAGGCTGCGAATATGGCGAGTAGCTCGCAAATCGAGTCGGGCGCAAGCGCCCCGATGTCTCCCACTCAGAAAATGTCGAACCTGTTCGACCAGATCGACCCCACCGGTTCCGGTACGATTACCCAAGACCAGTTTATGCAGGCCTTTCAAACGATGAGCCCACCCGCCTCGTTTCAAGCGGCCGGGGCTGATGCGGTCTGGAAGAAGCTCGATCCGAACGGCACCGGAAGCGTTTCCAAAAAGGATTTCATCAGTGACATGACCGCAATGATGAAACAACTGCGCGGGCACCATCACCACAGGGGCAGCAGCGCGGCGGGCGCGCAATCACTGGCGCAAAACACCAGTTTGCTCAATGCGTTGGGCGGTGCTGGATCTGCCTCGAACAGCTCTTCCCCAAATTCGGACGGTGTCGGGTCCATGCTCAATCTGTTGGCCTGATCGGTCACCGCCGTTTCTGCCGCCGGGATGCATGATCCTGAAAACCGGCATGGCGGACGACGATGATTTTGTTAGCCGCATTTCATGACTGAACCCTCCCGCTTTGGTTTCACGGCGATGGGTTCGGCGTGCATGCTCCACCTTCATGACGCGGATTTATGGGTCGCGCAGGCGGCGGAGACGGAGGTGCTGCGCATTGAGCAACGTTACTCCCGTTACCGCCCCGACAGCCTGCTGTCACACATCAACCGGGTGGCGGCTGAGGGCGGCTCGCTGGAGGTTGACCAGGAGACGTCCGCCCTGATCGACTACGCCTTTGCGTGCCACCGCCAAAGCGGAGGTTTGTTCGACATCACCACGGGAATCTTGCGCCGTGCCTGGAATTTTTCCGCCGGGCAAGCGCCGGCTCAACCGGAGATCGATCGCTGGCTGCCCTTGGTGGGCTTGGACAAAATTTCTTGGAAATCGCCGGCGCTTTCTTTTCCGGTGGCGGGAGTCGAACTCGATTTCGGCGGCATCGGCAAGGAATACGCCGCCGACCGTGCCGCCGCCGTCTGCCAAGAGTCCGGCGTGGCGCATGGTCTCATTGAACTTGGTGGAGATATCCGCGCCATCGGTCCGCATCCTGATGGTGCGCCATGGGATATTTCGATCCGCGATCCGCGAACCCGCGGCCAGTCTCTGGCGCAGGTTGCGCTTTCGACCGGTGCTCTCGCGACCAGCGGTGACTATGAACGTTGTATCACGATCGACGGCCGGCGCTACGGCCACATCCTGAATCCGCACACCGGTTGGCCGGTGCTTGGCCTGGCCAGTGTCAGCGTTGTCGCGGGCACCTGTTTGGTGGCGGGCAGTATTTCGACGATTGCTCTGCTTCGAGGAGTTGCCGGCGTCGGGTGGTTGAAAGAACGCGGTCTGCCTTGCGTGTGGGTTGATAGGGAAGGAGCACAAGGCGGTTCCCTGTCTTTTCTAAGAAAGCCGCCGTTGCCGCCGGATAATGCGGTTGGCCATTCCGAAAATTGATCCGGGCCGGTACAGGCTGCTCGAATCACCGTTGATGAAGGCGAAACGGGGCGATGTCTCATCCTTTTGGAATTGGGTGCAGCGCTTTTTTCGCGATGTCACAAAAACGACGCATAAAAAAAAGAGCCGCGGCGTACCCCTACGCCGCGGCTCATCCACACTTTTCTGCTAGGCAGAAATTCTAACTAATAATTATGAACAACCCTGAAGTGAAAATATTTTGTCGATGGGCAAAAATCTGCGGCGCATTTTGCTTCATGGGAGGATTCTGTTTTCGGTTCATCGCGCATGATCCTGCTATTGCTAGCGCCGTGCCAATCTGGACAAACCGCACAACCCATTGCCGGATAACGCATCCTTGTTTTGGGTCGATTCAGAGGTGTTCATTGCTCGGTTGTCAGCCTACCAGCTACTGATAAAATACTAATCACCGTGGGCCGCGCCGAGGTTGCGGCGGACGGCCAGCAGCAGGGCGTCGAGATCCAAGGGCTTGGGAAAAAACTCGGCCGCAAAGTGATCCGCCCCGCCGGTTTCCCGGGGAGGCAGTCCCGAGATGACGAAGATCGGCAGATCAGGCCGGTTCATGCTTTCGTAGAACAGCATGTCCCAGCCGTTCACATCCGGCATGCAAAGATCGGTGATCATCAGGGCGGGCTTGGTTTCAGACAGATGTTCCAACGCCTCGGCTCCATTGGCCGCGCTGATGACGCGCCAGCCTTCGTTGGCAAGAACGCGTTCCAAGCTTTCGCGCACCGCCGCATCATCGTCGACAAGCAGGATGGTCGGGTTGGCTGACGGGACATTTTCCGGCCGGGTCATTTTCAGCGTGATGCCTGTGCGCGGAGCGCGGGTGACGGAACGGCGGTTGTTCGGGACGAAAGTGGAGGGGAACATATCAGGGGTGTGCGGCCAGAGCCGGCGGGGGAAGAAAAACCTGCGCCAAGGCGGGGTGCCCGACGAGAAAATCATGCAGGGCGGGATGGCTTTTCAGATATTCCGGATCACGGATCAATTCGGGCGCTGCAGTCAGCGCCAGTTCGAGCTTGGGCTGCTGTTGAAACAAGTCCTTGAAGGCACCCAGTTCCTTGAATGACACAGGTGCACTGGCCTGACGCAGCAACCCGCGGTTGAGGAAATAGCGGGGATAAATCTTCAGGCCTTCCGCGACTTTGGGGTTGGCCTTGAGGAAATCTCGCAGCTCCGGATTTTTTTTCAAAAAGGCCGGATTGGCTATCAGCGGCGAATTGCGCCGGATTTTATCTTCCAGCAAAGGATGGTGGTCGAGAAACCGGTCGAACTCCCGCAGCGCCGGCCGTACTGCGCTGCGCGCTTCCGGTGTTGGTGGTGACGGGGCCGTTGCTTCAGCGTGGGCGGTTGCGATCCAGCCCAGCATCTGGGCGGCCAGGCATACGGTGAAGGTGAGTGGGGCGATCAGCGTGCGGGTCGGCCGTGGGTAGAGCATGGTGTTTTTTCGTTCCGGAAGGTGGTCTGTCCTCGCGGCTTGATGTCAAGATGGGGTTGCTAGGCGGCCTGACCCACGAGTCGTTGTATCTCCGAGTGGAACTGTTCGATGCGAAAAGCCTTGGGGAGAAACCCGGCGGCCCAGCACTCGATTTCCGGACGCTGACCCCAGGCGGTGCCGGACACAATCAATACCGGAATCTCGGGATGTCGCGCGTGACAATAAGAGAGGATCTCCCAGCCATCGCACAACGGCATTTGCAGATCGCTGATCACGAGCGCCGGATGTTCGGTCATCAAAATCACCTGCGCGGCCAGGCCGTCCTCCGCTTCCAGCACCCGATAGCCCTGTTTGCGCAGCAACAGGGCAATGAGCCCGCGAATGTCCCGGGAGTCATCCACCACCAACACCTGCAGAGGGAGTTTTTTTTCAGCGGAGAAAATCTCCGCGGCACTTCGGGCGGCAATGTCGGGTCGAAGGTTCATGTGGATTCAAATGCTATTCCCGTGCCTCGGGGGCGCATTTTGCACCTTGCTGGGTAACCGCGATTTGCATTTTTCCGTCTCAACCCGGCATGCAACCATCCGCGCCATTGATTACCACCAACCGGTAAATGGCTGACCACTGATGAGCGAACTCGCGCAAATGTTCCGGCGGCGGCTGACGGTCCTGGTGGTTGGCCTCTTGGCCACAGTGTTGCTCTGTGTTTCGCTCGCGCTCGTTGTGAACCGGGACGCCAGCGACAAACTGCGGCAGATGGCGCATGTGGAGCTGGAGGCGGCGGCGTTGGCGCGGCAATTTCGCGGGGCCGTCGATGATTTGCACGGCGCCCTGCTCCGCATCGGCACCGATTCGGCGGAAGACAGCACGGGCATTATCGAGCAACGGCGGCAAAGTTTGAACGACTGGCTGAACGCCCGGCGGACGACCGGGCTCAGCGGTGACGAGAGAAAAATTGTCGAGAATATCGCCGCGGAAATCCGCTCTTATTTCGTCAAATTGGATGCGCTGGCGGCGAGCACCGACGGATTCAAAAACCGGCTGGACCGCGAGACGATCGTGATGTTCGACGACAGCGCCAACCGGCTGCAAAGCATCGCGGATGATTTTGCGGCGGCGCATGACGAGGAGCTGCGCGAACTGCTGCAAGCCTCGCTCGGCTCGCTGAACTGGATGCGGAATCTGGTTTTCGCCTGCCTCGGTCTGCTGCTCACGGCCGTGGCCGCCGTGGTGGGGCTGCTGTATCGCGACGTCGTGCGGCCCCTGCGGGTGCAGCTCGTGGACAGCGAAGCCCTGCTCGTCAAGCGCGAGAAACTGGCGGCGCTCGGCACTCTGGCCGCCGGTGTCGCGCATGAAATCCGCAACCCGCTCACCGCGATCAAGGCGCGGCTTTATACGTTGCGCCGCAACCTGCCGTCCGACAACAGCCGGGAAGATGTGCAGGCGATCACGGTCGAGGTGGACCGTCTGGAACGGATTGTGCGCGACGTGTTGGGCTACGCCCGCCCCGCCGATGCGGCCTTGGGTGACGTGGAGCTGGCGGCGTGGCTGCGGGAATTCGCCGCGTTTGTGCGGCCTTCGCTGGCCTCCGCCCAGATCGAACTGGTCGTGGTCGCCGAGGGTACGGCCGATGTCCGCATCGATGCCGGGCAGCTCCGGCAAATCATGCTGAATCTCGTGCGCAACGCCCAGGAGGCATTTGAAGGCCGGCCGGGTCGGATCATTTTGGATTTGCAGGACGGGCAGGCGATGCTGCGCGGGGAGAAATCGAAGATCGCGGTGCTGTCCGTCATTGACAATGGTCCGGGCATTCCGGCGAGAATCCAACCGCGACTTTTCGATCCCTTTTTCACGACGAAGCCCGCCGGTACCGGACTCGGGCTGGCGATTGTCGCCCAACTGGTCCAGAATCAAGGTGGTGAAATCTCCTTTCAAAGCGCACCGGGCGCAGGCACCTGTTTTACTGTGCACTTGCCCGTCCGTACCGAAGCCCGTCAGACTGCGGTGAAATGAGCACCCCTCTCCGCATTTGCCTGATCGATGACGACGCTTCCGCCCGCGGGGCGCTGGAGCGCGTCCTCGTCGGCGAGGGCTACGAGGTGGCCGGCCATCCCGATGGCACCAAGGGTCTGGCGGCGGCACTGGAAGAGGATTTCGACTGTGTGCTCACCGATCTGCGGATGCCGGGCGTTTCCGGCCTGGAACTGATCGACACCCTGCGCGAAGAACTGCCGAACCTGCCCGTCGTGCTCATGACTGCGCATGGCACCACGGAGACCGCGATCGAGGCGACCCGCCGCGGAGCGTTTGACTATATTCTCAAGCCGTTTGAGATGGAGGAATTGTTTCCGGTTCTGGCGCGCGCGGCGGCCGCGGGCCGGCGGGGCCGGGAAAAAGTTGCCTTGGGCGCCGAGCCCGCGCGTGAAGTCGCCCTGGTCGGACAGAGCCGCGCCATGCAGGAAGTCTACAAGGAGATCGGCCGCGTGGCCGACAAACCGGTTTCGATTTTAATTCTCGGTGAGACAGGCACAGGCAAGGAACTCGTGGCCCGCGCCCTCTGGCAGCACGGCGACCGCAAGGCCAAAGCCTTTGTCGCATTCAACTGCGCGGCCATCCCGGCCAACCTGCTGGAAAGCGAACTTTTCGGCCATGAGCGCGGGGCCTTCACCGGCGCCGAATCGCGGCGGATCGGCCGCTTCGAGCAGGCGGACCATGGCACGCTTTTTCTCGATGAGATCGGCGATCTTTCCCTGGAGACCCAGGCGAAACTGCTGCGTGTGCTGCAGGAGCGCGTGATCGCGCGGGTCGGCGGCCGCGAGTCCATCCCGGTCGATGTGCGCGTGATCGCGGCGACGCACCGTGACTTGCCGGCGCTGGTGGCGGGCGGAAAATTCCGCGAAGATCTTTGGTACCGGCTGAACGTGGTCGTCATCAGGCTGCCGCCCATGCGCGACCGGCGGGAGGACATTCCGGCGCTCGTGAAATATTTTGTGTCCCGCCACGGAGCCGATCTCGGCGGCGTGGCGGCGGTGCAGCCGGCGGCCTTGAAGTTCATCGCCGCCCAACCCTGGCCGGGCAATGTCCGCCAGTTGGAAAACGGGGTGAAGCGCATGCTGCTCGGCGCGCACGGCTACGCCATCACTGAGGAACTGGCGAGGGCGGCGCTAACGCAGGGCCCGGTGGGCACCACAGCGGGGACGGCCGGCCGGAACTTGGCGGTGCTTTGCGAGGAGGCCTTGGCGCGCGCGAAGAAAGAACCGGGTGTCGGCGCGATCACGAGCTTGTTCACCGCCGTCGAACGCGAACTGCTGGTGCAGGCCCACGCGGCCACGGCGGGCAACATCACGCAGATGGCCCAGCTCATCGGCTGGTCACGGCTCACGGTCCGTGAAAAACTCAAGCTGCACGGGCTGCGGACCGAGCAGGCCGGAGACGCCGACGCTACCCAGTAGCGTCGCATAACGGGATTTCACGCCGAGATCAGGCCCTTGCGGATGGCGAAACGGACGAGGTCGGTTTGCGACTGGAGGGCGAGTTTGCGCATGAGGTTGGTGCGGTGCGTCTCGGCGGTGCGCGGGCTGATGAAAAGTTTTTCGGCGATCTCGGGATTGCCGTAACCCTCGGTGGCGAGCTGGAGCACTTCGCGTTCACGCGGCGAGAGCGTGCTGAGCGGATCGGTGGAGTCGGCGACCTTGGTGGCGAGCGCGTTGATGGCCCATTCGGAGAGGGGCGCACTGAGATAACGCCGGCCGGCCATCACTTCCTTCAGGGCCTGGGCAATTTCCTCCGACTCGGAACCCTTGAGCAGATAGGCCGAGGCGCCGGCGCGCAAGGCCTCGATCACATAGGGCTCGTCGTTGTGCATGGAGAGCACGATCACGCGGGTGTTTGGGCTGCTGGTGCGGACTTGCTTGAGGACCTCGAGGCCGTGCAGGCGCGGCATGTTGAGATCGAGAAAGAGCAGATTGGGTTTGAGCTTTTCCACGGCCTGCGCGGCGGCCAGTCCGTCCGCGGCCTCGGCGATCATTTTGCAGTTATGCGCTTCCAGCAGGCTGCGGAGTCCGCGCCGGACAATTTCGTGGTCGTCGGCGATGATGGCGGTGATCATGCGGCAGCGAGAGAGGGAAGGGGGAAGGTGGCGTTGAGACGCGTGCCCTGGCCGGGTTGCGAAACGATTTCGAGCCGGCCGCCGGCGAGATGCACGCGTTCGCGCACACCGGCGAGGCCGATGGCGTCGCGGCGCGCGAGCACGGGGGCGGGTTCGAAGCCGCAGCCCCGGTCGGAAATCTCGACGTGAAGATCCGCGTCGTCGTGGGTGATGCTGAGTGCGGCGGCCTTGGAACCGGAGTGACGGGCGATATTGGTGAGCGCTTCCTGCGTGATGCGGAAGATCACGGTCTCAAGTTCGGCGGGCAGGCGGGCGGCGGGCAGGGCGAGGTCGAGCGAAAGCATGATGCCGGTCTGGCGCTGGAACTGTTTGGCGTGCCACTCAAGGGCGGGCTGCAGGCCGAGATCGTCGAGCACGCGTGGCCGGTAGAGCTGGGTGAGCTCGCGCACATGGGTCATGAGCTCGGTGGCGGTCGTGATGGCTTCGGCCAGTTTTTCCTGCGCGGCGGGCCCGGCCTGGGCGGCGGCGGCTTCGAGCTGGAATTTCAAACCGGTGAGCATCTGCCCCACCTGGTCGTGCAGTTCGCGGGCGATGGCGCGCCGCTCGTCTTCCTGGATCTGCAGCAGGCGCAGCGAAAGGGCCTGCAGCTCGGCGGTCCGGGCGGACACCTGGGTTTCGAGCGAGCGGTTGAGTTCCTCAAGTTCGCGGGTGAGCCGGTCGTTTTCCCGTTCGATGTCAGCCCGCCGGAGTTGGTTGTTCAGGGAGAAAACCAACTCGGCGAGGTATTCCTGCTTTTGGAGAATATAATCCTGCGCCCCGAGTTGGAAGGCGGCGATGGCGGTCTCGCCGTCGTTGCGGGCTGAGAGCAGAATGACGGGGATGTGCGACGTTTCGGTGCGGAGCTGGCGGAGGATGTCGAGCGGTTTGGCGTTGGAGGGCGTCGGGCCGATCACCACGGCGTGGGTGTGGGCGCCGTCGCTCAGGAAGCGGGCAAATTCTCCCAGGGTGGCGGTGACTTTGAGGGAGAGCCGGGGGGCGTTGCGGGTGAAATAGTCGCGGATCTGCGAAGCCACGGGGGCGGAGCCTTCCACGAGGAGAACCTGGCACGGCTCCGTACGCAGCGGTGAACGCGAGCCGGGGCGTTTGGCGGCGTGTTCGGCATGCACGCGTTTGGTGATTTCGACCACCTGCAGAAATTGCGCCGCGGATTTATCCACGCAGTCGACCGCACCGGCCCGGAGCGCGCGCACCGCAAGATCGTTTTGGCCATGACCGCTGATCATCACGACGGGAGTGCGATCATGGCGCGCGGCCAGTTGGCCAAGGATGCTCAGACCGTCGATGTCGGGGAGCACCAGATCGAGGAGAAGGACGTCCACCGTGTCCGTGGCCATGCGGTCCAGGCAGGCCTGGCCTGTCACCACAATTTCGAGCGAGCACTCCTTGCCGAAATGATCGAAATAACTGCGCACGACGGCGGCGACATTGGGGTCGTCTTCAGCATAGAGGACGCGAATCATGGGAGGAGGCGGCGATGGCTTGGGGCTTTGGCACAACTTGCGGAATGGGTGCGGGATGCGTTGGGCTGGTTCGGATTGAAGTGAGTGGAATTTAATCACTTAACGGCACTTCAGGGGTATACCTTAGCGCTATTCCGTAGGCCGCGTTACGGGCGGGGCCGGATATCGGATGAGGGAACATTTTGCGATAGTAGGCCCATGCAAAACGCTTCAGCCATCCGCCAACTCTGCCAAGCGGCTGCCATTTTGGGCGTTCTTTGCGTCACGACCATAGCCACAGCGGGGATCAAGTCCGAGCGCCAGCTTGCCGCGATCATCACCCAGACTCCTGCGCCGCAAATCGTCGCCGAGGGCAGTCAGATGAAAGTCGCCGATCAAGCTGCTGCCGCGATCGCGGGTGCACAAACTTTCTGGGGCATCGGCGAATCGATGCAGCCCCTCTACGCTCCGAATACGGCCATCGTGGTCCGCCCCATCGCCTACAAGGACATTAAAAAAGGCATGACACTCGTGTACACCAAGCGCAACGGCCATGTGGTGGCCCACTCGGTGGTCGGTGAAGACGCCCAAGGCTATGTGGTTCAGGGCGTGAACAACGATCAGGCCGACCGCGAGTCCGTCAATGAGCGCAATCTGATCGGGGTCGTCGTCGCCGCTTATGCGGCCACCGACAGCGAGCTTCGGATCGAACTCGCCCGCACGCTTGTGAGCAAAGGCCGTCTGACCCGCGAAGCCGCCCGCATCTGATTTCCCTCCTAATCCATCCCCTATGATCGCCAAAATTGAAAAAGTAACCTTCGACACCATCCGGCGGAGTGCTCCGCCCTATTCACTTTCCCGTCCCCCCATGCCGTATTCCATTCTCCTGATCGAGGATGAAGGCTCGATGGGGCAGGTCACGCAATTGCTGCTCGAATCATGCGGCTACGAAGTGACCGTCGCGGCGGACGGCGCGCAGGGGCTCCGTCTCGTGAAGGCGCTCAATCCCAATCTGGTGATCTGCGATGTGAACATGCCGGGCTTGAGCGGGCTGGATGTGGTGCAGGCCCTCCGCCAATCGGAGACGACCAGGCACATCCCGGTGATTTTTCTCAGCGGTTTCATAAGTGATGAGCAAAAGAGGGAAGCGCAGCAGCACGGTGTAAGAGCTTTCCTGGGCAAGCCGTGCTCCTTTGAGGAAATGAAGCAGGTTATCACGGAATGCCGCCACACCCCATCAGGCCAGATGGCCGGGGTGATGCCGCCGCTCATGATGTCACTTTCCGCCTGAAGATATCTGGGGCGCCCCTGTCCGGCCGGACATTTAGCCGTCTCAATTGAGACGCGCCGACCGGACAGGGGCATTTTTTTATGCCGGCGACACTTCGGACTCGACGGCCTTGTGCCGTATCCTAGCCTTCGGGCAGATCCTCATCCCCGACAAAACACTTAATGGCTTTCTGTGCAGAGATTCAATGTCTGGCCATCATCGGAGCCGAGCAGGGCCTGTTCACGCTTTCCCAGGCCCGGCAGATTGCCGCCGGCCTGAATGAAAATGCCGAGGTCGTGGATTTCGCCCAGCAACTGATCGACCGCGATATCGTGGAAGATGTGGCCGCACTGGAGCGGGCGCTGGATGCAGCCATGAAACGCGCGGCCTCCGGCAGCGCTTTCAAAGATCCCTTCTCCACGTCGCCCACGTCGCTCAGGCTGGCGACTCCCCCTCCGGCCGAGGAGTCCGCTCCGCCCATGCCTGTCCGCAGGCCGGTTGCCGAGGCAAAAGAGCAACCCCGTTCCACGGCATTGCCAACCTTTCCCTTTCAACGGATCGCCACGCTGGATGAAGAGGAATTGCGCGGTTCACTGCGCGCGTTGCTGATGGGCTGCGCGCGCGCCGGGGCGAGTGATCTGCACTTGTCCACCGGAGCCCGGCCCTTCATCCGGCAAAATCGCAAATTTGAATTTCTCACCGACTACGTGCTGACGGCCAAGGATGCCCTGCGCCTCAACACGGCGCTGCTTTCCGAGGGCCAGAAAAAAACCTTCGCCGATCGCAAGGACTACGACTATGCCCTCGCGTTCAGCAGCACCGACCGGTACCGCGTCAATCTCATGATGCACAAGAACGGTGCGGCGGGCGCCTATCGCATGGTGCCGGACAAGGTGCGCAGCCTGGAGGATTTGGGCTTCACCGCGCATATCGAGACCATCAAGAAAATGCTCTCCTACCACAACGGCCTGATTCTGATCACCGGCCCGGTCGGCTCGGGCAAGACCACGACCCTCGCCTCGATGGTCGATTATCTCAACACGACCCGCACCGACCACATCATCACGGTCGAGGATCCCATCGAGGTCGTGCAACCCGCCAAGGGCTGCAATGTATCCCAGCGTGAAGTCGGCCCGCATACCAAATCCTTTTTCACCGCGTTGAAAGGCGCGCTCCGCGAAGATCCCGATGTGATCATCATCGGCGAGCTGCGCGATTTGGAGACGATCGAAATGGCCATCAGCGCCAGCGAGACCGGGCACCTGGTCATCGGCACCATGCACACCAGCGATGCCGCCACCACGCTCAACCGCCTGCTTGATGTTTTCCCCGCGGCCCAGCAATCACAGATCCGGGCCAGTGTGTCCGAGAGTCTGCGCGGCATCGTCTGCCAGCGTCTGTTGCCCGGCACGGAGGAAGGCCTGACCCTTGCCTGCGAGATTCTAGTCAGCAACACCGCCATTCAAAATTTGATCCGCGAGGGCAAGGCCACCGGCCTGCGCAACACCATGGAAACCGGCGTTCGTGATGGCATGTGCCTCATGGACAATGTCGTCTTCCAGCTCCACCAGCAGCACAAGATCTCCGCCGAGACTGCGCGCGCCAACATCAACAACCGCATTTTGCGCGCGAGGATTTCCTGACATGGCCGCCCTCGACACTCTCCTGCGCCAGATGCTCGACAAGGGCGGCTCCGACCTGCACCTCACCGTCGGGCTGCCGCCGAAGATCCGCACCTCCGGCGCGCTGGTGGCGCTCAATGACAAGGTCGTTGATGCGAAGACGATGGAGTCGCTGCTCAAGGAGATCTGTCCGGCGCGCCGCTGGACGGATTTTCTCGAACGCAAGGATCTCGACCTCGCGCACGAGATCCCCGGGCTCGCCCGTTTCCGCGCGAACTTTCTCTACAACTACTGGGGGCAGGCGGCGGTGTTCCGCCAGATCCCGGCCAAGATTCTTTCCTTCGAGGAACTCAAGCTGCCCGAGGCCCTGAAGAAACTCTGTCATCTCAACGAAGGCCTGGTGGTCGTCACCGGCCCCACCGGCTCGGGCAAGTCGACCACGCTCGCGGCGATGATCGACTACATCAACACGAACTTCTCCAAGCACATCATCACGATCGAGGATCCCATCGAGTTTGTGCATCCGAACAAGAAGAGCGTGATCGTCCACCGCGAGGTCGGTGAGCACACCGAATCATTCGCCACCGCGCTCAAGGGGGCGATGCGCCACGATCCGGATATTTTGCTGCTCGGTGAAATGCGCGAGATGGAGACGATCCAGCTCGCCCTCGGCTGCGCCTCGATGGGCATGCTGGTGTTCGGCACCCTGCACACCAACAACGCCGCGAAGACTGTCGACCGCATCATCAACACCTTTCCCGCCGAGGAACAGAACCAGGTCCGCGTCATGCTATCGAGCTGTCTCGCCGGCGTGGTATCCCAGCTCCTCTGCAAGCGGATTCCGAACGGCCGCTGCGCGGTGCATGAGATTTTGCTCACCCATGAAGCGCTGCCCAACACGATCCGCAGCGGCCAGATCGCGAACATCCGGGCGATCATCGAGAGCGGCCAGGCGGACGGCATGATCACGATGGACAACAGCCTGATGGCCCGGGTGAAGGACCGCATCATCGAGCCCCGGGAAGCCTACATGAAGGCCGCCAACAAAGCCCTCTTCGCCCCGATGATCATCCCCAGCGACCTCGACGGCGGGCATTGAGGCGGGAATTAGCCTCATTCACTTAGGCGCATTTACGACCGCCATAAGTCGTAGGACAAATATGTTTCGCCTGAAGGCAAATGACTATTTGTGAGTGCGTAGGTAATTGCCTACCTCAGTCCAATAATCTTGATTATAGCCGCGGGCGACAGGATGGGGAATAACGAGAACTAAAGTTGAATCTACACTTGTTTCTATAACGTCGGGCACAGGTGAGGTCTTGAATTTTCGCCTTACGATCCCTTCCCATTCATGACGATAACTTAATCCGTAAATGACAACTTGCTTTGGTTTATGTTTGAGAATGCGCCTGCGGAGATACTCCGCCCGCTTTGGGTATAGGTAGTATTTGTAGACCGCTCGGTTGATTAAGTAGGGAAGCTCTATGATCTCCGAATATATCCAACTTTGAGCGGAAACTGCGGGCAGTGAGAAAAGCTCAAGTGAAGCGAACCCTTCATCTGCCTGTCCAAAATCGTTAATCTGAAAATGTCGTATGCTTTCAAGATCGAGGGGTCGCTCATGGAGTGAAAGATGGATACGAATGAGTTTCTCCCAAGTCTTTTGGAGAGGAGCCCGTTTGCGAAACCACTTAGAAAGGCCCATTGCTTCATGATGTTTGCGGGCATTAATCAGATCTTTGCAGCCGTTGCTCAACCAAGAATCAAGTCTGCGCTGGAATTCTGCGAGGGTTGCACAACCGCCTTCCTCCATTCCCACAAACCATGTTGGTTGTTCCCAGTTTCCGTACCCGTAGAAATTTTTGGCATAGTTATCGATGTCGTCTGGATTCATATTGATAGCCGTAGCACTTCGTTGAGTTTCCGGCCAATGGCGCGGCGACGGGCTGGAGAGACTCGGCCAATTATTTCCTGAACGCTTTCTCTGGCGATGATGTGGAAAAATTCGCAACCGCAAACACTGGAAAACTCAAGGCCATCTGAGCCGTTCAACAGGACTTGATGGGTTTTGATTCCATCGGCCGGTATTCGTTTGGAGCAGGCGAGCACGTTCAACCGCAATTTGCACTCATTGGCACACCATTCGGGAGCTGAAATCACCACGCCGGGATGCAGGTCGCGATCAATCGGATTGATCCGAAAACGGACAATGTCCCATTGCTCAATTCTCATCGACCGGCGTGAACGAAGGTTCGGCCCGGTTGGCGAGTTCGCTCAGGGCATCGTCAAACTTGAAGTAACCGACCGGACGCAGCGGGATTTTGGCCCGAGCCGTAACCCGGGCGAGGCGTAACAGATTATTGCCGCGACGCAAATAGACCGGTTTCCCCTTCGCCGCTTGATCGACCAACCGACCGAGTTTTGAGCGTGCCTGAGTCACAGTGAGCGCCTTTTGCATGATGGTTACAGTGTGATCTGATTGGCGTATGTCAACGGTGGGGCTGGCTTCAGGCAGGTTGCCAGAAAATCTCTGGCGGCCCAGAAAGATCTGGTGGGGTGTGCTCGTGTTGCTGCCGCGGGGTTGGAAGTGTACCGGAGTGAAAGGGCGGGGGACGTGGAGCCCAGTCTCTGGACCGGCTTGCTTGCCCAAACGAACTTGCCCGGAGGTCGATTTCCACCGACTCAAAACTCCGCAGTCCCCGGCGTGCGGGCGAAGGGGATGACGTCGCGGATGTTCGCGACGCCCGTCACGAACATGAGCATGCGCTCGAAGCCGAGGCCGAAGCCGGC
>CAZIQP010000029.1:0-32936 GCA_964541315.1 uncultured Opitutaceae bacterium | reverse complement strand
GAATATAATTTGATTGGGGGTCCCAATCAATCGCACAAAGTAAATTTCAAAGAACTGCTTCCCTTTAAGGGAAAGAGGTCCAAGGAGACAGTTTCAATTTTCTCCGTCAATACTTTTCTCAGAATTATTTGAGGAAATTTTTGATAAAGGAACCGGTCTTTTGGACCGCCTTCGTTGCTCTGCTACAGTTTTAATTCTGAAGCTTTCGCGGAAGGGATGGCGAACATGCAAGCGGCGGTTCTTGAATCAAGAACTTTCTGAACCATATTTAAAATAAACATTAAGATGTTGATGGATATTTATTTAAAATGACCGTTCCGCACAAAAACCCTTCGAATCATGGGGCACATTTCCCAATTAAATTGGCCCAACAGTAGATGTAGTTTTGTATTTATATTTATTATACATTGCCATTGTCTCTCTTGAATTTCAGCAGCAAGGTGGATTTGGGATTAATCAAAGATACCAAAGTCCGCCAACCCATGCTTGCCTAATTTAGCCTTCATGTGTCAGCTCGTGCCTCGCAAAAACGAGACTGGCTACGCCCCCCCCTGCGCCCGAAGCCAGACTTCGCTCCGATTATCTCAAAGCAGGCAAAACCCAGACTGTGATTGTCTGCTCTTGTTTAGCGCGCAGTATGACGATCGGTGAATAATGACTTACCAGTCTATCGAGGCCGGCTTGCTCCTTCTCCCACCGGCTATATGCACTTGGGACATGCCAGAACATTCTGGACCGCCCAAGAACACGCACGGGGGTCTAACGGCGCTCTAATATTGCGAAACGATGATCTGGATATCGCGAGATCCCGACCGGAATACGTCAAGGCGATGATCGAAGATTTACACTGGCTGGGCTTGGATTGGAGCGAAGGACCGGACAAAGGCGGGCCGAATGAACCTTACAATCAAAGCGCACGGCACTCATTATACCGAGAAGCCTTTTCCAAGTTGCGAGCATCAGGACTCATTTATCCCTGCATCTGTTCACGCAAAGACGTGCAGGCGGCTGTAACCGCACCTCACGAATCCCCTTATCCAATTCAGATAACAGGCGATGAACCTGCTTATCCGGGAACTTGCCGTCCAGAAAAGCTTTCTGCCCCAGAACGTGCTCAGCGCGCCACCTGGCCGCGTGAGCATCACAACTGGCGCTTCCTCGTGCCAAAGGGAGAAAAGTTGAGCTTCCTCGACGGTCATTTTGGCGAACAGCATGCCGTAGCCGGTGGAGAAGTGAGCGATTTTCTCGTCTGGCGCAAAGACGACCTACCCAGCTATCAGCTCGCTTGCACCGTTGATGATGCGGCAATGGGAATCACCGAAGTTGTCCGCGGGGCGGACCTATTGCTCTCAACGTTTCGTCAACTTCTGCTTTACCGGGCACTGGGATTGGCCGTGCCTGCATTCTTTCACTGCCCGCTCGTACTGAATAAATACGGCATACGCCTTGCCAAACGGTATGACTCACTGTCACTGCGCACTCTGCGCGCCGAGGGGCGGACTCCCGCAGAAGTAAGAGCAATGTGGTAACAGCTTTTAATGTTTCAGCAAGGGATTGTGCCAGTCTGATGGCAGAATCGACTGAGTGCCCAAAATGTAATTGCGATAGTAGAGCCAGAAAATACCGAGCCCCAGGCCCGCGAGGAATAAAACTTCCCCCACCCCGCCTCCGGCTGAACGGCTGGTTTTCCTGAGGGATTGCACAATCCAGATCAACCCCGGTGCGACGGCGAAGGTGACCAGCGAGGCGCCGAACAGCACCATGCCCATGATGAAGAAGGTGCGCAGCAAGCCGTCATTGATAAGCTTCGCCTTGTAGGAAATGATCTCATTGCAAAGATTGAGCAGGAGAAGACAGCAAGGCAGCACATAGTAGCGTTCGAGCGTGGCGGAAATTTTCATCGGACATCCACGCTGAGCGAAGTTCGCCACTTGCCAAAAGTCAAAAACTGCATTCCCCAGTAAATCTCTTCATGGCTACCTATGTTTACGAAATTATCCCGCGACACGATGGCGAGGCTCCCCGTCGCTTTGAAGTGGTGCAAAGCATGAAGGACGCTCCCCTCACTCGCCACCCCGACACGGGCGAGGCGGTGAAACGAGTCATCTCCGGCGGTTACGGTTTGATGATGGCAGCCGGGAAAAACCTGTCTGCGCCAACTTCCACCCCTGCGCCTTGCGCCGCCGGTTGCGCCTGCCACATCAGCCCCCGACTTCCCCAACCCTGAAAACCTTTATGTCCAACTCCGTCCAACCAGCCTACACCAATCCTTCCGCCCCCACCGGCACTGCGATCAACTACAGCGCGCCCGATCTCACCCGCCATCCGCCGCGCAGCCCGCGCACCCGGCTCGGTGGTTTTGTCCACCTGCCGCGTCTGATCGACAAGGCACGCGCCGTGGCCGCCGGGACAAACGGCGACTTTCACTATAATTGTCCGATCGATCAACGCTTCCTCGCCTTCACCGGACTCAATCCCGAAGCCTTGTTCGCCGAAATCAAATCAGGCAAGAGTGACAGTGAAATATTGGCCTATGTCTCGACTCACATGCAGCCAAAACGGCACGCCTCTGAGATCGCCGCATGGTCCCATTGGTTCGAGCAACTCACGGCCACGCCGCCCGACGCACGGGCCTTTTTCAACGATGTTCATCGGAAAAACGCCGCGCATCGCGACGACATCGCCACATGGTTCGACTGGCTGGAGCTGGATGATTATGTGACCTTTGGCGGTAAGCCGTAAACCCGGCCATTGCGGACAGCACACTTGGACGACCCGAATGACGGAGCCGTCGTGGCGACTTAAATTTCACCAAGATCAAAGCTCGGTATATTTATCGGCCCGTCCCTTGGCTTTCTCCACCGGATACTTCAGGGCATTTTTTGCCAGCTTGGCTTCGATGGCGGCCGCGAGATCAATCCCGCCCATATTGGCGAATTCCAGCGCGTAGATCACGACGTCGGCAATCTCGTCCTCGATCTCGCTCCGCTTCCTCGGTTCCCGCAGGATCTGGGCTGAAGTTTTGGATTCGGCCCAGAGAAAATGCTCCATGAGCTCGCCCGCCTCGGCGGCCAAAGCCATGCTGAGGTTCTTCGGCGAGTGAAACTGCTCCCAATCCCGTTCGCGCGCAAACGCCAGCACCCGTGTGCGCAATTCCGCCACCGTGGTTTTGCTATCCTGCATTGGTTTCATCCACCCAGCCTGTCGCGGCAACTGTGCCGGTGCAAGATTCAGTGCAATGAGCCGGTTGGCACGGTTTCAGCTAAAGAATGCATTTGTGGAACCGATTCTTTAAAGCATCTTCCACTCTTCAATCCAATGACAACCTCCGCTCCAGTTCATCGCCACCAGGCTCCCTCTTCCGCAGTGAAGACGACCTGCCGCGTTGCCCTGCAGCCAGAGCGGCCGCAATGCCGCCAGTCCTTTTGGATTCAGAAAAACGCCTCTGCGGGCTGCCTGGCCTGACGAAATCTCAAAGGAAACGTCACTCAATCAGGAGACCCGCCGGCAATCAGACCGACGAAACTTTCTTCCGTTCATGCACACGATCATCCCATCGCCCATTCCCCGAGACCCAGCAGCGCCTGAGTCGCCTCCCGTTTACCGGCAGCCGCACTTTGAGTGCAGCGATCTGCCGCGAGCCTTGAAACTGCTCGTGCTCGTGCCGGGCGTGGAAGCCAACGGCGTGGAAATCACCACCAGCGGGCCCGACCTCGTTGTCACGGCGCGCAAAGCCCATGTCGTGCGGGTCAACTGGCAGGCTCTCCATCTCGAGGGTGTGCAACACGACTATCAGCTCAGGCTGCGGCTCGGTTACGGGTTTAATTTTGATGAACTCCAAGCCGATCTTCGCGAAGGCGTGCTGACCATTGTCGCCCCGAAATCAAATTCCACCATGAGCCGACATTCGCAGCACCCACGACTCGTCGCCTGATTTTCAGGACGACCGCCATTTTTTCTCCCGCGCCGCGGGAGAATGGGGCAGAACAGAATGAAGGCGGGCCGGCTAGGGGTAGACGGCCCGCCTTTCCTCTCGGTTTAAAAAACATTTCTCCTCGCGCCGGCTCTCGCATCCCAGTTAAGCCTGAGTGTTACGGCACTGTGAAAAAATCCGGATTTTCTTTGGAACATTTGCACTGCTGACGAGTTCTGTACTCTGTACGCACCAACCAAACCAACGCCAGCCATGACGCCCATTCCCTACCAGCCGAATTTGCAGCCACCCGCGTTGCATTCACCGGCGAAGCCCGCGTTGTCGCGCGATGTGCTGTGGGGACGCCCGTTGTTTAAGGCCCCCGCTCTGCCCATCCCGCGCCTCGAGGGCAGCCGGCAGCCTTTTGCTCCGCCCCATCTCGCCAAACGCACGGCGCTGGTCGGCTGAGTCGGCTTATTGTTCCGGCACCAGCCAGCGCACCCGTGCTGCGGCACTAGCATCGAGCTTCAGCCGTTCCAGCAACACCGGCATTGCGATTTTGATTTCGTTTTCGATCCGCCAGGGCGGATTCAAAACCAGCAGTCCGCAACCCTTCATCCGCACTTCCGAGGAATCACCGGCGATTTGCAGTTCAACGGCCAAGGTCGGAGGCAGGCCCAGCGCCAGCAGATCCTGCTGAAACCAGTCACTCCGCGCCCGTTCAGTGATCGGATACCACACGGCATATACACCGCTGGGAAATCTTCGCAAGGCCTCCCGCATTGCGCCCAGGATGTCGGCAAACTCTGTCGTACTTTCAAACGGTGGGTCGATCAGCACCAGCGCCCGTTTTTCCTGCGGCGGCAGCATCGCCCGCAACGCCGTGTAACCGTCCAGCGGATGAATGGAGACATTGGGCTGATTGCAAAAATCAAAATCCAGCGCCTCGGCATCGTCTTCGCGCAACTCACAGAGCGCCGACCGGTCCTGCATGCGCAACACTGTCTGCGCAATCCAGGGTGATCCCGGGTAATACTGCAGAACTGAGGCCGGGGCCCCTTGCCGGGCGTTGCAGGCGCGGACTACGGCCAGATAATCAGCCAATGCAGCCGGAGAATTTTCTTCTTCCCAGAGCCGGCCAATCCCCGCCGGCCATTCGGGCGGACGCTCCCGGCCATCCGGCAAAGCTGTCGTTGCGCTCAGATCATAGCCACCCCGGCCGGCATGGGTGTCGAGATAAAGAAAGCCTTTTTCTTTGCGCTGCATGGCCCGCAAAAGCTGGAGCAGCAGCACATGCTTGAAAACGTCGGCGTAGTTTCCCGCATGGTAGAGGTGCCGGTAGTTCATCGGTCCGCCCTCTTCAGGCCACCGGCACTTTCACCACAGTCTTGCGCACCAGCACGGGCCCGTCTTCAAGCTGCAAAGTGGGCATGTGCCCGTCGGTCGGATAAAATATGGCCACCGCACCCGGCCCCACGCGGATCACCGAGGTGGCGCGCGTGTCGGCATACTTCACCAAGTCCCGCTCCGGCGAGTAGGGCTCGCTGATCACCATCTGGGCGGTGTCAGCCACCTCCATCACCTCGACTCCCTCCACGACCACCTGCACATCGATATATTTTTTGTGTGACTCGAAAAAACCATCGGTCCGATGTTTGGAAAAATACGCCTGCTCGATGGCGAACACTCCGCCAGACAGTTCTATTTTCTCCGTAGCCCCGGCTGCCAGGCTCTCAATCCGGCGCCGCGCCGCTGATCCCGGGGTGAGAATTTCGGTCACATAATCAAAAGCGGTCACGAAGCCCACTGAGAGCGTGACCTGTTTTTTCACCAAGGGGATCTGTCCGAAGAGCGCCATGCCCGGATATGGGCCGCGCAAACGGTCCGAAGCAAGAATACATCCGCTTACTAGGGATTCCCCCTAGCTGCATTTGACCGTGGCGCCGGGCACTTCAGCGCGCACCGGAGCGCTGTGTTCAATTCAATTGTGCGCCAGCCGCTCCGCCTGGCCAACCAGACCCACAAACTCCTTCCGGTAGCCTCCGGCATCATTCACCAATCCGGCCTGCGCCCACTCTGTCACATGGGCCAATGTCGCCGCACCCTTGTGCGGTGAATCGCGCAAGATCATCCCGAAGGCCGCGACTGAAGCCGCGAACTTGAAATCCGCACTCGCCTGATCGAACGTTCGCCCCGTATCGCGTAGCGGAAACTCCATCTGCTTGCCCGCCTCGCCATCCGGCTCCTTGTAGTGCAACCTGAGCGTGAGCAGATCGTCGCTCACGGCCACCTTGCGCCCGTCGCGGGCCTTAGCCATGGGCGGCAGCGCCGAACTTTCGGTCGTCTGATATTTCAACTGATCGGCACCGTTCTCCGGTTTCCACTCCACTCCCGCCGGCACGACTTCATAAAGCGCCGTCACCGTGTGGCCGGCTTGGATCTCACCGGCATCCATCCTGTCGTTGTTGAAATCCTCTTTGCGCGGCATCCGGTTTTCGTAGCCGATCAAACGGTACGCCTGTACCTGCGACGGGTTGAACTCGACCTGGAGCTTTACATCCTTCGCGATGGGCGGCAGCGGCCCGCCGGCTGCCGCGACAGACAGTTTCTGCGCTTCGCGCCCTTTCAGGCCGATCCGCACCAACCGGTGCGCCGGCGCCCACGGCGCACTCGCCACTTCCAAATGCGCGGCGAAAGGGAGGGCCACGTTCTTGGTTTCGGGTGGCGCGTATTGGTACGGAAAATAATTCACCAGCTCCTCGATCCGCACTGCTCCGCGCGGCGGATGCCGGCCTGTCCCGATAAGATGGCGGACATTCGCATAAGCCGCGGCGCCTGTCTTGATCGGGAATGTGGACAGGGGCTCACTCGTCACCGCCAGGAACGCATTGTCGTTCCCGCCATTTTCCAGCGCAACCACTCCCGCCGCACTTTCAGCCGATGCCGGTTGCTGGCCGCCTTCCGGTTCTGTTTTGGCCTCGGCGACATTCTCGGCATTCGCCGGGACAAACTTGGTCAGATCGACCTCCGTATATTGCATCTGCGGTTGCTCCCGATAATTCGCCTGCCAGATGATGAAGCCGATCGCGAAACACGCCGCCGCAAGTCCGCTGATGGTGAAATAGAGCTGGGGAAATTGGAAAAGCTTGGCCAGCCAGCGCCGCAGGTTTGGCACCTCAGGGGAGCGCAACGGCCCGCCATCCAGTTTGCCGAAATTCCGTCCGGCGATGATGGCCGCCTGCTCCAACCGAATCGCGCCAACTTGCGGCACATCCTCGCGGGCCAGCGCCACTCCAATGCGGTGGGTCGCACGTTTGATCTCAGCCACAAACACACGGGCCGCTGCATCCTGTTTCAGGAGTTTTTCGAATTCCGAGTGTTCCGCCGGCTCCATTTCGCCCAAGGCGTAGGCGGTCAGACGGGGATCATCGGGTGAAATTTTCTCGGATGTGCTCATGATAACGTTTCCTCTGTTTAAATTAGTCGGCTTGCCCGGCCATCTCCCGGCGGAGGCGCGTGACGGCGGTGTGGATCAAAAAACCCACGTTGCTCACGGAGAGGGAGGTGATGCGGCTGATTTCCTTGTAACTGAATCCGCTCTGGAATTTCAGGCGGATGACTTCCTGCTGGTTCGCCGGCAGGTGGCCGATCAGTTCGAGCATGGCGGCATGTGACTCCGCCTGCTCCATCCCGGTTCCGGGCCGGGGATCAGGGGCGGTGAGACGTTCCGCCTGGCCGGTTTCAAAGAGTTTCAAGCGTCCCTCCTTCCGAAAAACATCGAGCACCCGGTTGCGACAAACCGTGTAAAGCCATTCGGCCACATGCCCGTCGATTTGGGACGGAGGCTGCGCCATGAGCCGCACAAACGTATCCTGCACGACATCGCGCGCGCGATCGGCATCACCGTGGAGCAGGCGGGTTGCGTAGCGCAGCAAAGGGGCCTGATGCCGCTCGACGGCCGTCTGGACGAAGGAAGGGCTTTCATACGTTGTGGGTTGGGTGTTCACGTCACCTGCCTTCATCTACGCACGAACATGGGGCTTCTTAGAAAAAAGACACGCTCAAGTTCAAATTATCCGAATTGATCCGCGCAAATCCGTGTCACTTCTCGGGTAAAGAGTTTCCGGTTCATTCACTCCTTGATCGCCCTCGCCTGCTCGACCAACGCGAGGAACTCGCTGCGGTAACCGCCGACATCTTCGCCGAGACAATCCGTCGCCCACTTCTCGACGGCATCAAGCGTCAGTCCGCGCGGCGCCTGCGCACTCAGTACCAGGCCAAAAGCCCCGACCGCAGCGGCGAATTTGAAATCCAGATTCGCCTGCGCGAAAGTCGTTCCCTGATCCCGCAGCGAGAAGTTCTGCTGGCGCGGAGCTCCGTCCGACGGCGTCTGGTAGTTCAGTTGCACGTTGAGCAGGTCGCCCGCCGGAGCCCCCCGCTTCGGGATCACCTCGTAGAGCGCCGTGAGACCGTGGCCGGGCAGCACGGTTTTTCGCTCCGGGGCCACCACGAGTTTGCCCGCCGCCACATCCTTCGGCTCGTCGTAACCGAGCAGCCGGTAGCCTTCGACCTGCTCGGGATTGAACACCACTTTCACCTCCAGCTCCTTCGCCAGAGGTGAGAAAATTCCGTTGATTTCACCCGTCAGCACCTGCTCCGCCTCGCGCCGCGTGTTCACGTAGCCGCTCGCGCCTCCTCCGCGCAACGCCAGTTTTTCCAGACGCGCGTCGATCTGGCGTCCGCGCCCGAAACCATAAACGCTGAACCTTACTCCCGAGTCCTTCTGCCGGTCGATGATTTTCCCCAGCTCCTCCTCGCTCGTCGGACCGGTATTAAAATCTCCGTCGGTGCACATGATCACGCAATTTCTGCCGCCGGGCACGCCGTGCGCCTTCGCCAGGTCGTAGGCCAGCTCCATCCCCGCGCCGCCGTTCGTCGGCCCTTTCGCTTCCAAGTGCTCAAACGCCCGCAGGATTTCCTGCGTCTCCGCGACCGGTGTCGGCAGCAGGGCCAGTTTCGGCTCGGCCGCATAGGTCACCAGTCCCACGCGGTCATCGGGACGCAAGCGGGCGAGAAGCAGCCGCAATGCTTCCTTCACCAACGGCAGCCGGTTCGGCGCCGCCATCGACCCGGAAATATCAACGAGCAAGACCAGGCTCGCCGCGCCGCGCGCCGGAGACGGAGCCGCCTTGCCCTTGAGGCTGACGCGCACGAGCCGCTTCTGCGCGTCCCATGGCGCTTCGGCCGCCTCCAGCGTCGCCGCAAACAAATCATCCCCCTGGGGCGCAGCGGCCGGCACAGGAAAATAATTTAACAGCTCCTCGACCTTGACGGATTTTGGCTCCGGCCGGCGGCCACGCGCCAGCGCTTTCTTAAGCACGTCAACACTGGTCGCCGTTACATCCGCGGGCAGCACGGAAACTTTCGCGGTTTGCGGCGAGGTGAACTCCCGTTCCTGTCGCTCCCCCTTGTTTTTTTCGCCGGGTTCCTTCGCCTTGGTTTTTGCCTGGCTTGGTTTTTTCTTTTCGTCTTTCACCCCGTCCGGCTTGGGCTCATCCACCGGGCCTTGTTCTTCTGCGTTTTTAGCGGATGCCATTTCGTCCGGTTGTCCAAAGTCGGCGCTACCTGACGCCGGAGGCTTTGCCACCTTCTGAGGCGGGCCATTCTTTCCCCGCAGCACCGCCGCCACTGCCTCTTGTTTTTCACCCATCGGGCCACCGATATTTGGCAATGTTGACGACTCCGCTTCCGCATCCTTCTCCAACATGGCTTGTCCGGCTGTTGGATCGGAATTCATTGAGCCGCGATCATGGATGCCGCCGGATGGAGCCGGTTTATCGATCCCGGCATGCCCGGTGGTGCGACTGGTGGCTGGTCCGGCGATTTTCACCGATGACCGAGCCGAAGCAGGCGCGCCGCCACTGCCAGCACCGCCTTCGCCCGTCTTGGCCTCAGATTCATCGGGCAGCGGATCCCCTTCCTTCCAATTCGCCGGCTTGAGTTTGAAATCCACTTTCTCGTGCGACCCGCCCGATGCCGCCTCCTCCGGCTTTCGCAGCCAAAGGAAAATCAACACCCCCGCGACCACGACACCTGTGATCGGCAGCAGCACCCGCGGAAAACTCAGCCACAGCGCCGGTCCGCTGCGTTTCCTTTTGCGCACCGTGCGCGGCGCCGGAGCGCCGGCCTCGACGGCCAGCGTCTGCCCGATCAGCGCGCCGATTGCCCGGATCTCGTCCGCCCGCAACGCCGCATTTTTTTTGTCGATCAGTGAATCCTCGAACGACCTCCGCTCGGCATCCTCCATTTCTCCGAGGGCATAGAGCGTCAGCCGCACGTCATCGCCCACGCCTTTCTTTTCGGATCCGCCTTCATCGGGATGCTGGGCCTGGTATTGGCGGTCCAGTTTGGCCATGGCATTGTGCACGAGTGCGCCCACGTTGTACGGAGTCAGCTCCGTGATCCGGGCGATTTCCTGCACGCTGAAATCATTCTGAAACCGCAACCGCAAAGCCTCCTGCTGTTTCGGCGTCAGCCGGTCGATCAGCTTCTGCATCGTGATGTGCGGCTCCTCGTTTTCGTCCGCCGCCGCGATTGCGGTGGCGGCGTTGCTCTCACTTTCCGCGCCGCCGGTGTCCACCCGCTTGGTCTGACCCTTGCTTTGCTGCAGAGCCATGATCCGCCGCCGACAATTCAGAAACAGCCACTCTCCCGCCAGTTCTCCGCCGACTTCCCCGACCGGCTGTTCTTGGAAAAGTTTCCAGACGCTCGCGAGAATTTCCCTGGCCTGCGCCTCCTCGCCGCCCAGTTGGCGCAAGACAAAGCGCTGGAGCGCGCCTTCGTAGCGCTCCCGGGCGGCCTGCACCACGGTGGCATCAACCGGTGAATTCGTCTCAGTGCTCACGGCAAACCCCTTCATCGGCACAATCCGTCTTTCCCCAAGCCCCACCCGCAACTTTTTCGCCCTCCCGCTTGCCCCGCCCGCCCGGCCGTGCATCTTGGCCACCGCATGCGTGTAACGAACTTTAGCCTCTGGCTTGTCCTATCCCTTTTGCCCGCCCTAGCCGGCTGCGCCCGCCGGGAAACCCCGGTCGACGCCGGCATGCGCACCCAGACTCTCCTCGTGGGCAATGGCGCCGAACCCGCCGATCTTGACCCGCAGACAGCCACTATCTTGAGCGACCAGAATATTCTCATGGCGCTCTTCGAAGGCCTGACCGCCCTCGACGAACACACCACCACGCCCGTCCCCGCCGCCGCCGAGCGCTGGGAAACTTCCGTCGACGGTCTCACCTGGACTTTTCATCTGCGCGCCGCATTGAAGTGGTCCAATGGCGAACCGCTCCTTGCCCAGGATTTCATCGATTCATGGCGCCGCGCGCTCAACCCCACCCTCGCCGCCGACAACTCCTGGTATCTTTACGCGGTTAAAAATGCCGAGGCCTACAACACCGGCAAACTCACCGATCCCGCCGCCCTGGGTTTCACCGCCCCCGACGCCCGCACCGTCGTCATCACGCTCGCCCGGCCCACGCCCTATCTGCCTGCGCTCGTCTCGCTCCCCGCGTGGTTCCCGCTCAACCCGCGTGCGGTCGCGAAATTCGGCGGCATGGAAAAACGCGGCACCCTCTGGACCCGTGCGGGCAATCTCGTCGGCAACGGCGCTTTCACGCTCAAGGAATGGACGCCCAACGTCCGCATTCTCGTCGAAAAAAATCCCTATCACTGGGAAGCCGCCACCACCAAGCTCCAGCGAATCGCCTTCATCCCCATCGAAAACCCCGACGCCGAGGAGCGCAGCTTCCGCGCCGGCCAGCTCCACGTCACCTTTGCCCTGCCTGTTTCCAAGATTGCCGCATGGCGCGAAAAAGATCCCGCCAAACTCCGGCTTGATCCGACCCTGCAAACGATTTTTCTCCGCTTCAACACCACCAAGCCGCCCTTCGACAATCCCAAGGTCCGTCGCGCGCTTTCCCTCGCCGTCGATCGTGATACCCTCGTCCGCACTGTCCTTCAAGCCAGCCGCCTCCCCGCCCACGCACTGACACCTCCCGGCATTGGCGGCTACACGGCCCGCGCCTCGGTCAGCATGGATCGGGAAACCGCCCGCCGTCTGCTGGCCGAAGCCGGTTTCCCCGGCGGTGCCGCTCTCGCGCCCATCGAATTGCAGGTGCGCAACGACGAGCTGATGCCGCGTCTCGCCGAAGCCATGCAAGCCATCTGGCAAAGCGAGCTCGGCGTACACACCAGCATTGTCCAGGTTGAGCAGAAAACTTGGATTCAAAACCAGCAGATGCTCAACTATGCCATCTCCACCGCCGCGTGGACGGCTGACTTTCCCGATCCCGTCACCTTCCTCGGCCTCTTCACCGGCGACAGTTCCTACAACTGGACCGGCTGGAAAAATCCCGCCTACGACAAATTGCTGAACACCGCCGCCGCCACTCCCGATCAGCACCAACGCTACGAACTCCTCCAGCAAGCCGAACAACTCCTCCTCGAAGAAGCGCCCATCACCCCGCTCCACTTCGGCGCCCAAACCTACCTCCTCCACCCTGGCGTTCAGGGCTGGGTGCCGTCCCCGCTGGTCTTCCGTCGTTATCAAAAGATCGGGCTTCAACAGCCATAACCTTTTCCCGGCTTGCGTGTCTTTGTTTCCATTGTGAAAAATCTCTCCGTGCTTACCCGTTTACTCCGTCTCAGTCTTGTCTGGCTCGCCTTCGGCGTCGCCTCCGCTTTTGCCGCCGACGTCACCGTCGTTCCGATGTTCGCCGGCTACCGTGAGACCGCCTCGTTCAAGCGCATCTCCGAATACTTCAGTGGGAAGGAAAATACCGGCGGCCAGTTGATCCTCCGCACCCATCCCGACCAGCGCAGTGGTTATTATTTCCAATTGCGGATCAATACCCCAAGCACAGTCGACGCCCGGCTCGTGCTTCAGGTCATCACGCCCGACACCGCCACTCCGCGGGTTTTCAATTTCACGGCATCGCTCACCAGCCCCAAGACCATGCTCAACCTCGGTCTCACCGGCGCTGACTGGCCGGATCTGAAAATCAATCCTGTCGCCTGGCGGCTCGAAGTGTACGGCGCGGATGGCAAATTGCTCGCCACCGAAAACAGCTACCTCTGGGAAAAGCCGGTCACTCGCTAAACAAACCTGAGTTTGCGACACGGAGAAAAGGCCGGAGGGAACACAGAGGACACAGAGCAGAAAGCCTCGGCAAAATTCACTGGTCTGTACCTTACTTGGGGCCTTGCTCCGTGACCTCTGTGTCTCCTCAGTGTCCTCTGTGACAAAAACCTCCATCGCTCGGTCTGCTGGTGATGTTCAATCGCTTTGGTCACACTGGCAACCGCTCTCCGGCAATTGGATGCCCACACCGGCTGTCCTCGCCGAGACGCTTGATGGCGGCCAAGCTTTCCGCTGGCTCCGCGACGAAAATGAAATCTGGACCGGTGTGTGGGGCGACTCCCTCGCGCAGCTTCGCCTAAATAACGGCAACCTTGAATGGCGCGCACCGGAATCGATGCAGAAGCAGGTCGCCTCATCGTTGCCGATTTATCTCGGACTGAATGCCGACTGGCCCGCGCTCACGGATTCGCTCCCGTGGCGCAGCGATCCGCACCTCGCCCGCTGCCTCGCCGCGTTTCCCGGTCTGCGGATTTTGCGCCAGCCTTTCGGCGGAACTCTCCTCGGCTTTCTGTGCAGCGCCACGAAACAGATCGTGCAGATCAAACAAATGGTCGCATTGCTGGCGGAGAATCACGGAGCGGAAATTCTTTCTGTGGGTAGGGCGGGACCGCTGGGCCCGCCGTCGGGAGACGCACGGACGGCCCAGCGGTCCGTCCCTACCTTCCACCGCCTCCCAACTTGGCCCGAACTCGCCGCCATCCCCGAGGAAAAACTTCGCGCGTGCCAGCTCGGTTTCCGCGCCCGCTTCATCCACGACACAGCGCAATTCCTGGCGAAAAATCCCGGCTGGCTCGACGTAACCGAGCATCTTCCCTACGCCGACGCCAAGGCCCGGCTAATCGAGCTGCCCGGCGTCGGCGAAAAAGTCGCCGACTGCGTTTTGCTTTTTGGCGCAGGAAAGCTCGAAGCTTTTCCCGTCGACACCTGGATTCTCAAAGCCCTCGCCCGCCGCTACCGGCTCGACGGCTGGAAACCCGCGCAGGTGGCCCAATTCGGCCGCGCGCATTTCGGCCCCCTCGCCGGTTATGCCCAGCAGTTTTTATTTTCTTGGGAGAGGAAGCACGGCCGCGAATGAGCGACCAGGCAAGAAGGAGTTTTGATCACGTTGCTCCTAGTTTTCGGTAGAACACTGTCGTGCTGCAAAAGCCGCCTTGCGGAAATAGAGCGTAGTCAGGGATATCTCCGACCCGCACCCAACCGAGACTGGCGTACAGGCGCTCGGCATCGCCGCCGGTGACGGTGTCGAGCACGAGCAGGGTCTTGTTGCATTCGCGCGCTGTGGTTTCGGCGGCGCGCATCAACGCAGCGCCCAGCCCTTGGCGACGGGCGCGGCGATGCACGAGCATCTTCGCCAAATCGGCACGGTGCGGCTGGTTCTCCGGCAGATCGAAGATCAATTGCACCGTGCCACAGATGCCCGCCGCATCCTCGGCGACCAGCAATGCGCGTTTGCCTGCCGCGACATCCTGGGCCACATGCTGCCAGAAAACCACGGCGCGATCACGCGTCAGCGGCAGCATGAAGCTCACCGACGCACCGCCTGCGACACAGTCGAGCAGGACGTCGGCCAGTCCGTTAAGCTGCACCTCGTCAACCGAGGACAAGAGACGCAGCGACCAGGTGGGAGTTTTCATCGTTTCGCGTGGGGTTCCGCCGCGATCACCACCGCATAGCGCGCAGCTTTTTTTGTGGGGTTGTGAAACAGGGTCGGACAGTCGAGTTGCATCGCCAAACAATCGCCGGCCCGCAGCCGGTGGCGCTCGGCACCCAGCGTGATATCGATCGCTCCTTCGAGCATCCACACCTGCTGGTGGATGCGCTGGTCGCGCCCGCCGTTTTCAAAGGCCACGCGTCCCCCGGCCGGGAAACGCACCTCGACGATCCGCATCGGCTGCGGCACGCCCGGGGGCGAGACATTCCGCCGCACATAGCCCGAAGCCGGGTCCTTCCACTGCGGCTGCTCCTCCCGCCGGGACACCGGGCCGCTCTGGGCTGGCGCCTCGGCGGCCGGCGGATCGAACAGCGCGGCCAGCGTCACGCCCAGGCCGTTTGCAAGTTTCACCAGCACAGCGGCGGTGGGACTGCTTTCCCCGCGCTCGATCAGCGAGATCATCGAGCGGCTCACCCCGCATTTGCTCGCCAGAGCGTCGAGCGACAGGCCGTGCGCCGCCCGCAATTCGGCCACGCGTCCGGCAATGCGCCGGTTCAGACTGGAGGCATTATCCGTCATATTGGATTATAAATCCAATATATTAGAATAGCGTCAAGGCTGGGTTTTCTAGAATGCCGCCAATTCGAGCAGACCGCACACCGGGTCGTCTGTAAACAGGCTCTCCTGCATTTCAAGCACTCTGCCCGCTGAATCAGCGTCCATTAGCGCCGATTAGCGGTTAAATCTTCCGGCTTTCCTCGAGGCGCGCCGTTGCTTATTCGTTTCGCCATGGACGAAACCCGGCTCGACAAATGGCTCTGGAGCGTGCGCGTGTTCAAAACGCGGCCCGAAGCCTCGGCGGCTTGCCGGGCGGGCAAGGTGCTCGTCGGCGAACTCGAAGCGAAGCCCGGTCGTATTGCCCACATCGGCGAAACCGTCTCGGCAAAAGTCGGCCTGATTCACCGCACCCTGAAAGTCCTCGGCGTGCCCCGCTCCCGCGTCAGCGCGAAGCAACTGCCTGAATTTGTGGAGGATCTTACGCCGGCGGCCGAATATGAGCAGGCGAAGCAAGCCCAGCTCGAACACCTGCTCGCCCGCGAGCGCGGAAAAGGCCGGCCCACCAAGAAGGACCGCCGGGATATGGAACATCTTTTTTACCGCGAGTGACATTCGAATCGATAATCCTGTTGATTAGAAAAAGCTCTATCTCAGGAGAGGCCTAATGCGCCTTCAGCAAAGGCGAAAATGGCCGATATGAAAGGGGATGGTGACACCGCTCTCGGCCACGCAAACCCTACAACTTGCCCGAGCCGCGCTGAAAACCGGTCACGGGGCGGGTCTGCCTGAGCTGTTGAAATTGATCGAGACCCTTTCGGCCAACATCGGAGAAACCAGCATCAGCGATATCGCCGAGCTCATCGAAAAGGATCCGGCCGTGCTCTGCCGCCTCCTCTGCGTCGCCAACACCATCGTGCACAATCCCAATGTCGCGCCGATGACGTCCATTCCCCACGCCATCCATCAGCTCGGGTTCAAGCGGGTGCGCAACCTCGCCGTTTCGCTCATGCTGATCGAGAACACCAGCGGCTCCGGCAACCCGCCGGAGCAACGCGAGGCCACCGCCAAGGCGCTGTGCTCCGGACTCCTGGCGCACGGTTGCGCGCACAATCTTGGTTCCGTTGACCCCGAGCTCGCCTTCGCCTGTGCCGCCCTGCGGCAGTTTGGCCACATCGTCCTGCCGGTGGTTTCCCTGGAGCATTACCGCGAGGTTCCCGTGCTCATGAAAACCAAGTCCGAGGACCTAGCCTACACGGAATTGTTCGGCCTCACTCCGCTGGAATTGAGCCGGCAACTCCTCGGTGCTGCGAAATTGCCCGCCGAAGTCCTGGAGTCGCTCAATGAGTGCAACCCCGAACTGATGAGCGCCACCATGGTGTCCACCTACTCGGCCCGCATCGTGGGCGTGGCCGATTTCAGTTGCCGGCTGGCCAGTCTGGCCATGGACGGCGGTAACAATGCCTCGCGATTCGACACGCTCTCCGTGGAACTGGCGCAGAGTTTCGAATCATTGCTGCCCGGCGTCGGCTCATCCCTCGAATCCATTTTGCAGCACACAGAGGAGCGCCTCGGCGCCTACACCCGCAGCGAAAATTCGGCAACCACTCCGCCGATGCCCACATCCAGTCTGCTGCGGATCAAAGCCCGCGTGCTGCACAAAAATCCGGGAGCCCTCAAAGCGGCCCCGGCCCCGGCGAATGCCGCCCATGCTGTCGCTGCGTCGAAGAACAGCACCGTCACCACACCGAGCATCCCTGTGCCAAAGGCTGCGGCCACCACCGCCACCGTACCGCCCATGCCGGTCGCAGGCGAAAGGCCCGCCGCCACCGTCTGGCCGGAACAACTCACCCAGACCAATGCGTTCGAAACCCAGGCCGCCACGCCGCCACCGGCGGTCGATCGCTGGAGCGCCACACTCACGTTTGTGCGCGATAGTTTCGGCGCCCAAGAGGCCTGGGTGTTCGGCGCCGCGTCCGGCGGGGCCAGCTTTTCCCTGCTGCAGGGAGTCGGAGCCAGTTGGCAGGATTTCCGCACCCGCGCCGCGATCCGGGCGGACGAACGCACCGTTTTCGGCATCTGTCTGGCCCGGCGGGAAAACGTGGTCATCCACAGCACCACCGAGCCGACGCTGGCACCCTATCTGCCCGTCTGGTACCGCGAAACCAAGGGCGCACCCGGGGCGTTTATTCTCATGCCGTTGTTTAGCGAAGGCCGCACGCATGGCCTGGTGCTGATCGGCTGGAGCCTGCCGCAACGCATCACCGTCAGCGTCGTGCAGACCGAGCTCGCCCGCCAGTTGTTCGCCAGCGCCTCACAGGCTCCCTCACGCGCGGCGTAGGAAGAACAAGGCATTTCAATTGTAGCCCCCTCAGCGCGTGAGCTTGCGGCACTTGATCCGGTGCGGTTGGTCGGCGTCCTTGCCTTTCCGCTTTTTGAAATCCTCGCTAAATTTTCTGTCGGATTTCCCTTTCGGCGGCGATAGATGTTCTGAATGGCCTTGTCCGATGAAGAACTTCTGCGCCAGTACACCAGTGACGGCTCCAATGCCGCATTTGCCGAGTTGGTTGGCAGGTATTTGAGTTTGGTCTATTCGGCGGCGAGACGACAGGTACAATTGTCCGCCCTCGCAGAGGATATTGCGCAATCAGTCTTCATCGATCTTTCGAAAAATGCCGGCAAACTGAAACCCGGTCAACCGCTCGCCGCCTGGCTGTATCTCGTCACCCGCCGCACCGCCGTCGACGTGATTCGCCGCGAATCGCGCCGCCAAATCCGCGAACAATCCGCCTCGGAGATCGCCGCCATGACCTCTTATTCCTCCCCGTGGACGCAGGTCGAACCCCTCTTGGACGAAGCATTGGAAACGTTGTCCGAAGCAGACCGGCAGGCGCTGCTCCTTCGCTATTTTGCCAGCAAGAGTCTGCGTGAAGTCGGCGAAACGCTCGGCACCTCCGAGGATGCCGCGCAAAAACGCATCAGTCGCGCCCTCGAACAACTCCGCACCGTCTTCGCCCGTCGCGGCATCGCCATCACCGCAGCCGGCCTTGCCACCGATCTTTCCGCCCACGTCGTCCTCTCTGTCCCGACCGGACTCGGCGCGACCATTTCAGCGAGCGCCCTCTCGGCAGGCGTCCTCGCCCAAACCGCCCACACGATCACCATGACCACCCTCAACAAAACCCTGGTCGCAACCGCCGTAGTGCTCGTCGCCAGCATCGTTTATGAGGCCCATCTGCTCAGTACCGGGCGCAACCAATTGGTGGAACTGGAACAAGCCATCGCCGCGCAGCAGCTCCAAGCGCAGCAACTGCAAGACGAGCGGGATCGGGCGACGGCATTGCTGGCCAAGGCACGCGAGGAACTTGACGCAGAACGAGCCCTCGCGAACGAACGGGCCGTGGTTGAAGCAGACCTCGAAGCCTGGCTGGAAAGGGTGAACCAACTGAAAACCTACTTGGACAAAAAGCCCGAGAAACGCATCCCGGAGATGAGGTTTCTCACCTCCGGCGATTGGCTGTCGGCCACCTTGTACAACAAACTTCAAACTGAAAACAAAGTGAGGATGGCCTTAGGTGGGCTCAGGCAGATAGCCAAGATGAAACCTGAGATATTTTTTAATCTCACCAAGGCCCTCGATGCATACCGCAAGGACCACGACGGTGCATCACCCACCGATACCACGCTGTTGCGACCCTATCTGCACCCGCTGCTCGACGATGATATTCTCCAGCGCTACGACTGCGTGCCCGAGGCTCTTTCTCCTGTGGACAAAAAAGCCGCTCCAGATGCCGGCACTCGCTACGTGTTGTTGGAAAAACCTCCGGTGGACGAAGACTACGACAGCCGGTACAAGTATTCGGAACAAAGCATGGGTTTCCAACTAGTCAGCAAGCTGGGAGACCAAATCAATGAAGCCACCAAGGCATTCATGCAGGCGAATGCCGGTCAAGCCCCGACCGAACTCGAGCAATTGCGACCTTTTTTCACCGGACCGGTCGACGAGACCAGGATCAAAGATTTCTGGGAGGCTCGGCACCAATGACCATACTCAATAAAACGTTGATCGCTTCTGCCGCTGTACTGGCAATCGGCATGGGGGTTCAATGCCACCGGCTTTTGGATCAACAGGCCCAATCTGACTTTCTCGCTTCCCAGTCCGCCGCCTTGAAAATCCAAATCGAGCAGTCCCGCCAGCAGCGGGATCAGACGCTGGCAACCCTCGCAGGCATACAAGCCGATTTGGAGTCAGTGCGCCACCAAACACACCCTGCGACGGGCAACACCGAGTTGGACCTATGGGTGGCAAGGGTGGATCGGCTCAAGCAATGGCTGCGTGCTGCTCCGGAAAAGCGGATTCCGGAGATGCAATATTTGACCACCAATGACTGGTTTTCCGTTACCGTCGACAATCCCTTGGACACCGATGCGAGAATTCGCACTGCCCTCAGTAAGCTGCGTGCAATGGCCAAAGCGAAAATTTCGCAGAACATTATTAACGGACTGAAGAACTATGCCAAAGCCAACCCCGGGGATATCCCCACTGACCCATTGCAACTCCAACCGTATGTGAATCCCCCTCTTTCCGACGATATTCTTCAGCGCTACGAGATAGCACCCGAAGTTCCGGGTAAGAACGACGCAAATGGTGCATTCCGCGACAGATTCAGGACGGAAAACAATGCGAGGATCGTTCTACAGGAAAAGTTTCCGGTCGACGCAGATTATGACACTTGGTCTGCCTTCACCGAAAAAGGCGTCTGGATGGTCATACCGATTAGTGGTGAGCTTGACACCATGGTAAGTACAGCCATGGAAGCCTACTCCAAGGCGAACCCCGGACACAAAGTCACCAGCCCGGAACAATTGCTCCCCTACCTTCCTACGTCAGTCGACCAGACCAAGCTGAAAGAATATTGGGACGTCAGACCCGATTCGCTTTAACCCAAAGACCGCTCTCAACCATCTTAGCGCGTTAGCTTCCGATATTTGATCCGGTGCGGTTGGTCGGCGTCCTTGCCTTTCCGCTTTTTGAAAACCTCGCTAAATTTTCTGTCGGATTTCCATTTCGGCGGCGATAGATGTTCTGAATGGCCTTGTCCGATGAAGAACTTCTGCGCCAGTACACCAGTGACGGCTCCAATGCCGCATTTGCCGAGTTGGTTGGCAGGTATTTGAGTTTGGTCTATTCGGCGGCGAGACGACAGGTACAATTGTCCGCCCTCGCAGAGGATATTGCGCAATCAGTCTTCATCGATCTTTCGAAAAATGCCGGCAAACTGAAACCCGGTCAACCGCTCGCCGCCTGGCTGTATCTCGTCACCCGCCGCACCGCCGTCGACGTGATTCGCCGCGAATCGCGCCGCCAAATCCGCGAACAATCCGCCTCGGAGATCGCCGCCATGACCTCTTATTCCTCCCCGTGGACGCAGGTCGAACCCCTCTTGGACGAAGCATTGGAAACGTTGTCCGAAGCAGACCGGCAGGCGCTGCTCCTTCGCTATTTTGCCAGCAAGAGTTTGCGCGAAGTCGGCGAGGCGCTCGGCACCTCCGAGGATGCCGCGCAAAAACGCATCAGCCGCGCCCTCGAACAACTCCGCACCGTCTTCGCCCGTCGCGGCATCGCCGTCACCGCGGCCGGCCTTGCCACCGATCTTTCCGCCCACGTCGTCCTCTCGGTCCCGACCGGGCTCGGCGCGACCATTTCAGCGAGCGCCCTCTCGACGGGCGTCCTGGCCCAAACCGCCACCACAATCACCATGACCGCCCTCAACAAAACCCTTATCGTCGCCTCTCTCGTGCTGGCCGCCAGCTTGGTTTATGAAACGAATCTCCTCGGTGCGGAGCGCAGCGAAGTGCGAGGCTTGGAACAGAAGATCGCGGGGCAGCAACACGAAGCGCGACAACTCATGGAAGAGCGGGACAACGCGGCTGCTTCACTGGCAAAGAAACACAAGGATCTGGAAACGGAGCAGAATAGCGCAAACAAAGCCGACGCGACTGACTCTGCTTTGGAAGCATGGCTTAGCCGCGTGACCCGGCTGAAGGAATGTCTTGCCCAAATGCCGGAGAAAATCATTCCCGAAATGCGGTTTCTCACGCCCAACGACTGGCTCACCGTTACCTTAAACAACCAACTGCAAACGGAAGCGCAGGTGCGGCTGGCACTGACTAATCTGCGACGCATGGCCAAAACCAAACCTGAGATTTTCCAAAATCTACCGGAGGCCATGAAGTCATACGGCGAAAATCACGACGGTCGTTCACCCACCGAAGTCGCACAATTACGTCCGTATCTCAACCCGCTGCTCGATGATGACATCCTGCAGCGCTACGAATTTATTCCTGTATCGGCTTCATTCTGGCCCGAGATGCCGGCCACAAAAGGTCAAATCGTGCTACATGAAAAAGTCGCAGTAGATGACGACTATGATGTTTTAGCCGAATTCGCAGCCGGGGGTGTAAACTTCCAAATTGTTAGCAATAACCTCGGCAAAACGGTTAGCGAAGCCACTGCAGCCTTCACGAAAGATCATAACGGACAGGAGCCAACCGCCGCAGGGCAAGTACTGCCATACGTGACGGGGCCTATCGATGAGGTGAAATTTAAGGAATTCTGGGAGGCGCATAACAGACAATGACCGCGCTCACCAAAACACTGGTCGTTACCTGTCTTCTATTGGCATCTGGCGCAGCTTTTCAATTTTACCTGGTTTACCGTCAGCGTGTACGGTCGCACGAGTTGATGCAAAAAACTGCAGCCTTGGATGTTAAAATCGGGCAAACTCGCGACCAGCGAGATCGAACTCTTTCGGTCCTCTCTTCCCTTAAAACGATAACGGAGCCAGCCCAGCTTCAGTCAGGAAAAAATACAGCCGAAAATTCTGAATTGGGCAAGTGGCTTGGCCGTGTGAGTCATCTGGAACAAGCACTAAAGGAAGCTCCGGGCAGAGGTATTCCCGAGATGAAGTACTTGAATTCTAACGACTGGCTTTCAGTCACCATGGACAATGCATTGGATACCGACGCGAAAATTCGTGCGGCCCTGAGTAAACTGCGCGCACTCGCCAAGGCCAAACCTCAGGTCGGAACCAACCTATCGAACGCCTTACAGACCTATCGTAAAGCGAACAACGGACTCCTTCCAGTCGATCCAGCCCAGCTCCGGCCATACCTTAATCCGCAACTCTCTGACGACTTGCTTCGCCGGTATGAACCCGCTCCGGAAATTCCAGGTGAAAATGACGCCAACGGGCTCATCCGCGACGGCATGCGATTTCTGGGATCGGGGCGGGTCGTACTTCAGGAAAAGGCACCGGTCGACGAAGACTATGATACGTGGGTCGGTTTTCTTGAAAACGGTGGCAGTGCCTCATTGGGGGTCAGCAAACTTGGCAAGACAGTAAACCAGGCCATGAAGGCGTTCTCCCGAGCGAACAACGGACAAGCCGCTTCAACTCCGGAACAATTGCTTCCCTACCTGCCAACGTCCGTCGAACCGACAAGAGTGAAAGAATATTGGGCGGTCAGACCCGGTACATACTAATCCCAAGAGCCGCTCTCAACCAACTCACCGCGTCAGCTTGCGGTACTTGATCCGGTGCGGTTGGTCGGCGTCCTTGCCTTTGCGCTTTTTGAAATCCTCGAGGTAGGAGGAATAATTTCCGGCGAACCAATGCACATAGCTGTCGCCTTCGAACGCCATGATATGCGTTGCCACGCGATCGAGAAACCAGCGGTCGTGCGAAATGATCACCGCGCAACCCGCAAAATTCTCCAAGGATTCCTCCAACGCGCGGATTGAGTTTACATCGAGATCGTTGGTCGGCTCGTCGAGCAGGAGCAGGTTCGCGCCGCTCTTCAGCACGCGCGCGAGCAGCACGCGGTTGCGCTCGCCACCGGAGAGAATGCCGACCTTTTTCTGCTGGTCGGCCCCGGTGAAGCCAAACTGCGCGCAATAGGCGCGACTGTTCACGGATCGCGTGCCGAGCGTGAGAATTTCCTGCCCGTCGCTGATCACATCCCAGATCGTCTTGTTGCCCTCCAGCGAATCACGCGACTGCTCGACGTAGGCGGTCTTCACCGTCTCGCCGATCCGGAACGCACCGGCATCGGGTTTCTCCAGGGAAGTGATGAGCTTGAAGAGCGTGGTCTTGCCCGCGCCGTTGGGGCCGATGATGCCCACGATGCCGCCGGGCGGCAGCGAGAAATTGAGGTTTTCGTAGAGCAGATTGCCGCCGTATGCCTTGGCCACGCCCTGCGCCTCGACCACCAACGTGCCCAGGCGCGGCCCGGGCGGAATGATGATTTCGAACAGTTTTTCCTGCTCGGCCACGTCGGCCTTGAGCATCTGCTCATAGGCACTGATGCGCGCCTGGCCCTTGGACTGCCGGGCCTTGGCCGACTGCCTGATCCACGCGAGTTCGCGGGCCATCGCCTTCTGCCGCTTGCTCTCCGTGCGCTCCGCCACCACTGCCACGGCCTGCTTCTGCTCGAGCCAGGAGGAATAGTTTCCCTTCCACGGAATGCCCGATCCGTGATCCAGCTCCAAAATCCAACCCGCCACATTGTCCAGGAAGTAACGATCATGCGTGACGGCGATGACGGTGCCCTCGTAACGCGAGAGATGCTGTTCGAGCCAGTTCACGCTGTCGGCGTCGAGATGATTGGTCGGCTCATCGAGCAGCAGAATAGAAGGTTTTTGCAGGAGCAACCGGGCCAGCGCCACGCGGCGGCGCTCTCCGCCGGAAAGATGATCGACAATGGAATCGCCCAGCGGACAACGGAGCGCGTCCATCGCCTGCTCCACCATCGGCGCCACATCCCACGCGCCGAGGTGGTCGATCTTTTCCTGCAACTCACCCTGGCGCTGGCTAATGGCATCCTTGGCCTTGTCGTCCGCCGCCTCGGCCAGCTCATCCCAGGTCGCGTCGTAGGCGGCCGTCAGATCGGTGAGATGCTTCACGCCTTCCTCGACACAGGCGCGCACCGTGGCACCGGCGGTGAGCGCGGGTTCCTGCGGCAGAAAACCCACCGGGTAGCCCGGCTCGAAATGCAGGCGCCCATCAATCTCCTTGTCGATGCCGGCGAGGATGCGCATCAGCGAGGATTTGCCCGAGCCGTTGAGGCCGAGCACGCCGATCTTTGCCCCGTAGTAGAACGATAGCGAGATGTCGTTGAGGATCACCTTGCGCTCGATTTTCTTCGAGACGCCGATCATTGAGAAAATTATCTTAGGAGCTTCAGCCTGGGCCATGGGAGAAATAGTTAAAAGTTAAGGGTTGAGAGTTGAGGGACTCCAAGGCCAGAGACAAGGCTGTAGGGCCGTCGCTTGCCGACGCGCCGGCTTATGCCTTGCCCGAAGGCACGGCCACAAGGGCCGGCCCTACAATTCTTCTTTCGGCATCCCCACCCTATCGAAATCCGAGCCCCGTCACACCTCATACAGCTGCAGCGGCACGGGGTCGATGATCTTGGCTTTGGGGAGTTGCTCGGCGAGTTGGGCTTCGAACCAGCCGCGCGCATCGGGGTCGCCGTGCGTGAGGATGACGCACCGCGCTTTGGTCTGCACGGCAAACTCCAAGAGTTCCCCACGCTCTGCGTGGCCGCTCAGCTCGAAGCGGTCCACCCGGGCCTTGACCTTGCTCTTCACGTCGAGGGCGGAAAACAGGAAACTGGAACCGGGCTTGGCCGCCAGCAGCTTGCCGCCGGGAGTATCGGGATCGCAGTAGCCGACAAATCCGATCGTGTTGCGCGCGTGACCGAGCAGACCCGACGCCAGCGCATAACTCGGCGTGCGCTCGACCAGCATGCCGGAGCTGACGATGTAGAGGCCTTTCTGCGCCGGCTCCTGGCCGGGAATGATTTTCGGCGGCAGCTTTCGCAGTTTCAGATCCTTCAAAATCTTGACGTCGAATTGCACGTCCTTGGTTTTGCGCGAGACCTCGTGAAACAGTTCGGAAAGCCCGATGCCGAGTCCGCCCGCGTAGATCGGGCACTCGATCAGCCGCCCGAAACGCCGCGCATCATGAAACACCGAGAGCAGTTCCTGCATGCGTCCGAGCGCAAACACCGGCAGCAGGAATGAGCCGCCGTTGGCGATCGTGTCGTTGATCAAATCGATGAGCCGGGCAATCTCGTGCACCCGCTCCTTGCCGTAGGCCCGCTCCGTCATCCCGCGGGTCGTCTCGATGATCAGCGTGTCGAAATGTCCGATGGGGAAATGCGCGCCCTTCAACGTGCGCTGATGCTCGAAGAGCACGTCGCCGGTGAGAAAAATCTTGCGCACCCCGTGATGGATTTCCACGGCGGTGGCGCCGGCGACATGGCCGGAGGGATGGAACATGAGCTCGATCTCGCCTTTCCTGCCCTTGATTTTTTTGACCTTCTTGAACGGCAGGCCCACGAACCGGCTCACAAGGCCCTCGATGTCCTTGTGCGTGAAGAGCGGATAGCCGGGAATATTGTCCTCCTCCTTCTGCTTCTGCATCACGTTGGCGGAATTGTGCAGCATCTTCTCGATGAGCATGCGGCTGGACTGGGTGAGCAGCACCGGGGTCTTCGGATGCTGTCGCATCACGACCGGCAATCCGCCGATGTGGTCCAGGTGACAATGCGTGATGATGATGAGGTCGAGCTCGACGCCACGCAATTGTTTGAGATCAGGCAAGGCGCCGAGACCGGGCGTCTTGGGGTTCAAGCCGCAATCGACCAGAATCTTCAGATCGCCGATCTGCAAAAAGAGTGAGTTGGCGCCGATACCGCCCTGCCGGTTGAGATCGATGAGTTTCATTGTTTGGAAACGCCATGCAGAGGCCGCAGACACGCGCAAGCAAGCCCCGGTTTATCAACCGAGCCCGGCTTCCGGCTCGACTCGTCCGGCCAGACCCGTTGAATCCGCCCCATCATCCCTACTCCTATGAAAAAATATCTGGTCGAGTTTATCGGCACGTTCTTCCTCGTTTTCACCGTTGGCATGACGGTGATCGCTCCCGGCGCGGGGGCGATGGCCCCGCTCGCCATCGGCAGCATTCTGGCCGTCATGATCTTTGCCGGCGGGCATGTTTCCGGCGGACACTTCAATCCCGCCGTCACCCTCGGTGTCTGGTTGCGCGGCAAATGCGATACCGCCGATGTGGTCCCCTATTTTGCCGCCCAAGGCGCGGCCGCACTCGTCGCTTCCCTGCTGGTCAAGACGCTCAAGACCGGTCTCGTGGCGAAGGCCGCCGCGCTCGCCCCGGCCATGGTGCCCGAAGTCATGCCCGCCCTGCTGGCCGAGTTCGTTTTCACTTTTGCTCTTGTCTGGGTGGTGCTCAACACCGCCACCGCCAAGGGCACCAGCGGCAATTCCTTCTATGGTCTCGCCATCGGCTTCACGGTGCTCGCGGGGGCTTATGCGGTGGGTGGCGTCTCGGGCGGGGCCTTCAATCCGGCGGTCGCCATCGGCCTTTGCACGATGGGAGCGGTTGCCTGGGGCAGCATCTGGATTTATCTGGTGGCGAATCTCGCCGGGGGTGCCGTCGCCGCCCTCACCTACAAGGTCGTCAACGGCAACGACTGAGGTCAGCGCCGCGCCCCCCCCGCCGTTGGAGTGCGATGGTCTTCCCGGGCCGCTATTTCGTCGCAGCCGGTTTGCCGGGTTTTTTCGGGCCGAACATCGGAGCAAGGACGCCGGCCACCATCTGTTCCGGGGTTTTCGTGGTGAAGCCGGCGTGAAAAATCCGTCCATGCCCGATTTGTTTTTCGGTCCGCACATCGCGCACCGTCACATCAAGCTGGCTCAGGTAGGAGTGAAAATCCCAACTCCACTGGCTTTCATAAAGAACGATCAACTGGTTGTCGTCGGGCATCATGGTGCGCACCCCGGCGGAGGCGTCGTAGCCGAGCCGCTTGAGCTCATTCGCGATCAACTCGTCGAGGTGGCTGCTGTCGTTCTGCGAACTCTGGACGTAGATGCGCTTAAACGTCCGAAGATCGGCCGGGACATCAAACGCCGTTTCGATGGAGGAACAACCGACGAGGCCGAGCAGGATGAGCATCAAGAGAACGGTGATTTTCATTGGTGGCTGAACCTCACCAAAAATATCGCTCCGGGCAAGTTAAGGTTTGGGGAAGTGCTTCGATCCTGAAACCCGGCTGAAGGGTTGTCTTTCGCCACGGTGTTATGCTATAGGTTAAACCTGACTTAGCATGATCAATCAAAATAAATTATTCTCAATTCCCGGCGGGATTGCCCTGCTCGCCTGCCTGCTGGCTGGCTGCACCAATGTCCCGGCTTCCGCTGATCAAGCAGACCGGCAAAAAGCCTCCGTCAGCGCGGTCAAGGCACTGCTTCCTGATTTGCAGGTCGGCATGACGGCTGAACTCATCCGCCAACAACTGGGCGACCCGGCCGAAATCAGACCGATGGAATCGACCGTGGGAAAGGCCGAGGTCTGGGTCTATAACATCGAGCGGGTCGTGGACACCACCCAGGTCGTTACCGGAACAGTGAACATCCCGGCATTTGCCCTGAACACAACCGGCGCCTTGAATTACATTCCCGAACCGGTTTATTCCATGGCGGACAAAAAAGCGGATATCACACTGTCCCTGCTGTTAATCGACGGAAAACTGGTTGCCCAGAACTCGGTCGCGCGGGAACATCTGGAATACAAATAGCGCCCATCGCATCCGGTTCAGCGCCACCCGCCGGCGCGAATTTTTTGTAACCGGCTCGAAGACGGACAATGTGTTTTGTCGAAAATATATTGTTTGGCGAAACGAGCCGGAACGCCCAGCGTGGGATCTGCCCCTCCCTTCCACCCTTGCCTGTTCATGACTCAATTAATCCGGTCCTTTAAACCGATGGCCGCCACTCTCACCGCGTCGCTCGCTCTTGCCTCCTCCGCCCTGGCGCAGCCTTCCTTCAAAACCCCCGTCAGTTTTGAGGTGGCCGACCAGCGTGCCACCGAAGTGCTGGCCAGGCTTTCCACCGCGGAGAAGCTCCAACTGATCAGTGGCGACAAAAGCTTTTATATCAAAGGCTATCCCCAATACGGCATGCCCGAGCTTTTCCTTTCGGATGCCACCGGCGGCGTCAACATCCGCCGCAACCTCAGCAACGCCCTCGAGAAATCCACCGCGTTCCCCAATCCGCTCGCCCTGGCCGCAACGTGGAATCCCGATCTCGCCTATCATTACGCCCGCAGCATCGGCGAGGAGTGCCGCGCGGGGGGCATCGCGGTGCTGCTCGGCCCGGGCATGAACCTCTACCGTCACGCGCAGTACGGCAGAAACTTCGAGTATTTTGGCGAAGATCCCTTTCTGGCCGCCCGCATGATCGGCAGCTACGTCCCGGGCGTGCTCGACACCGGCACCATCCCCACGCTCAAACATTTCATCGGCAACGAAACCGACCACTACCGCCGCACCTCCAACTCCCTCATCGACGAGCGCACGCTCCACGAAATCTATCTCCCCGCGTTTAAAGCCGGCATCGACGCCGGGGCCATGGCCGTGATGACCGCCTACAACCAACTCAACGGCGAATGGGTCGGCCAGAGCCGCCACGTCATCACCGATCTTCTGCGGGGAGAACTGGGCTACAAATGGCTCGTCATGACCGACTGGTGGTCCGTGTGGGACGCCGAGAAAATCACCAAGTCCGGCCAGGATCTCGAAATGCCCGGGGATAAATTCATCAAAAACGACGCCGAGCGCCTGCTGCTCGCCGGAAAAATCAGCCTCGCCGACATCGACCGCATGGCGAAAAGCATCATTCGCACCTGCATCGCCATGGGGCTCTACGACCGTCCGGTGCGCGACGACTATTTCCTCAGCAAATTCCCCGAGCACGTGCAGGTCGCGTTGCAGACCGCCCGGGAAGGCATCGTGCTGCTCAAAAACAACGGCGTCCTCCCCGTGCGCAAGGACGCGGGCAAGAAGATCCTCCTCACCGGGCTTTTTGTGGAAAATCTGCCGCGCGGCCTCGGTGCGGCCGAAGTCCTGGGCTACAACAGCATTCCGCTTCTCCAAGCCCTTACCGACACCTACGGCGCCGCATTAACCTACGTCAAGGACCCCACGGACGAGCAGTTGAAAGCCGCCGACCTCGTGTTCGTCAGCACCGGCACCCAGGACAGCGAAGGCTGGGACCGCCCCTTCGAACTGCCGACCACCGAAGAGCAACGGATCGCCCGCACTGTGGCGCTCAACCCGCGCACCGTCGTCATCATGAACACCGGCAGCGGCACCCGCCTCACCGCGTGGAACGACCAGGCTGCGGCCATTGTTTACGCCTGGTATCCCGGCCAGATTGGCAACCGCGCCCTCGCCGAGATTCTCAGCGGCGAGACCAACCCCTCCGGCAAACTGCCCATCACCATCGAAAAACGCTTCGAAGATTCACCCGGCTACGGCTATCTGCCCCCGGGCGAAAAACTCTACAGCGGTTGGGATGAGGACAACAACATGGCCCACCCGGTCTATAACGTCGATTACAAGGAGGGCGTGTTCGTCGGCTACCGCTGGTACGAGTCGAAAAAAATCACGCCGCTCTACGCCTTCGGCCACGGACTTTCCTACACCACCTTCGAATACAGCGACCTCAGGATCACGCCCAGTTTTCTCACTCCTGACACCCGCATCAGCGTCGAATTCACCATCACCAACACCGGCAAGGTCGCCGGGGCGGAAACGGCGCAACTTTATGTCCGCGACACCCAGTCCGCCGTGGCCCGGCCCGAAAAAGAGCTGAAAGGATTCAGCAAACTCACGCTCCAGCCCGGCGAACACCGCATCGTCCGCATCCGGCTCACGAGCAAAGTTTTTGCCTACTGGGATGTCGTCACCCACGGTTGGAAAGCCGAGCCGCACGACTACACCATCTTGGTCGGCAGCGCCTCCAACGCCATCAAACTCGAGGGCAAAGTCAGCCTGCAGCCGTAAGCCCGGGCTTGGTTCGCCGCGGATCATTATTCTCGCAGCATCGTTTGGATTGGTGAGGACAATTTGCTTCAAGCATACGGAGACGCTTCCCATCCTATTCCCGGAAGCTTGCTCCGGGAATTAATTCGGATTAACTCCCGCCCATGCTGCCGCTCTATGACGCCCATCAGCATTTTCAGTTCGACGAGCTCGCCCACCATCGCGCCGCCATCGCCGCCACCTTGCGCGCCATCGGCTTGAAGCGCGCCGTGGTGAACGGCTCCTGCGAGCAGGACTGGCCGGTGGTCACCACCCTCGCCGGAGAGCACGACTGGATTCTGCCGAGCTACGGTCTGCACCCTTGGGATTGCGGCAATCGTTCACCGGACTGGCAGACCGCCCTGCGCGCCGAGCTTGAGGCCCATCCAGAAGCCCACGTCGGCGAAATCGGCCTCGACCGCTGGATGATCGACGGTGTGAAACCGGACGACCCCCGTCTCGCCGGTCTGCGCGTCGCCCCCATCGAGGAACAACGCGAGGCGTTCACCTGGCAACTCACCCTGGCCGCCGAACTGAATCGCGCCGCATCGATCCATTGCCTGCAAGCTTTCGGCCCGTTGCTCGAAGACCTGACCCGCACCCGCCGCCCCGCCCGCGGATTTCTGCTTCATGCCTACAGCGGTCCGGCGGAAATGATCGGGCCGTTTGCCGATCTTGGCGCCTATTTTTCCTTCAATGGCAATTTTTTGAAACAGAGAAGCGGTTCGCGTTCTCCGGGCGGCTATTCCCGGCTCGCGGATTGGAAACTCATTCCCGCCGACCGCCTGCTGGTCGAGACCGACGCCCCGGCCATGCCGCTGCCCAAGGAATGGACGGTGCATCTCCTGCCGGCCGGTCCCCACGGCGAGAAACTCAACCATCCCGCCAACCTGGAAGTGGCCTATGCCGCGCTCGCCTCGCTGCGCGGGATGCCCATCGTGCCCCTCGTCTCCCAGGTCGAAAAAAATTTCCAACGGCTGTTTGGGAACCACTCAAAATCGTAGGGCCGGCCCTTGCGGCCGTGCCGCTCCATGGGAGGGTCCATCCGTCACTTTTTCTCCGCGATCCGCCGCACGATCTCCCCGGCGGCCACGAAACCAAACGCTCCGGTCACAAACACGCCCGTGCCAAAGCCGCTCGCGCAGTCGAGCTTGAGATTCGAACCGGGTTCCGGCTCGGTCGAGCAGGTGCCGTTGGCCCACGGATAAAGCGGTTTCTCATTCGAGAAAACACAGGGCACGCCATAAATATTGCCCTCGCCCTGCGCGAAGCCGTGGTCGCGCCGCAGTTTCTTTCTCACCTGCCGCAACAGTTCGTCGCCCTGTGATTCCCCGAGATCGCCGCACCGGATGCGCGTGGCGTCACGCCGGCCGCCGGCCCCGCCGACCGTCAGCGCCGGCTGATCGCGCCGCACACACTCGGCGATCAGCAGCGCCTTGTTGGACATGCCATCGATGGCATCGACCACCCAGTCGAAGCGTGCTGCCAGCAGAGGCTCCGCGCTCTTGGCCGTGAAAAATTCGCTGTGCGTCGTGACACGGCATCCGGGATTGATGGCCCGCACCCGGTCCGCCAAGGCCGTGACCTTCGGCCGGCCGATGTTGCCGTCGAGCGCCGGCAGTTGCCGGTTCACGTTGGTGAGGCAGACATCGTCGAGGTCGATCAGGGTCAGCGCCCCCACGCCCGAACGGGCCAGCGCCTCCACGACCCAGGAACCCACCCCGCCCACGCCCACCACGCAGACGTGCGCCGCGTGCAACCGCGGCAGTGCCGCCGTGCCGTAAAGCCGGCCGAGTCCGCCAAATCGCTGCAGGTAGTCTTCGTTCATTTCCACAGGGGCGGTCTATGCCCTTCGAACACCCCCGGCGTCAATCCCGCGCCTTCCGCGATCGCGCCGTATCTGCCGACCGACCGTGCGCAATCTGTCCTTTGCTACGCATTTGTTGCCTTTGTCAGATTATTAGCCGCGGGCTTATCGCACACACCGGATCGTGATAAATGTGCCGGATCCCCTCATGGTCATTGGATATCCGCGCCCGGACGCTAACATAAGGCAAGCGATTCGCTCTTTCAAAAACCTCGCAGCCGTCATGAAAAACTACCTCCAGGGAAAACGCGGTGTGGATATTCTCCACGATCCGCTGCTCAACAAAGGCACTGCCTTCACCGCGGCGGAACGCGATGCGCTCGGTCTCCGCGGCCTGGTCCCGCCTCGCATCCACACCCAGACGGAACAGGTCGGGCGCGTCCTGCAGAGTTTCCGGCGCAAGCCGAACGACCTTGAAAAATACATCTACCTCATCGCCCTGCAGGAACGGAACGAGTCGTTGTTCTACCGCGTTCTGAACGACCATCTCAACGAGATGATGCCGATCGTCTACACCCCGACCGTCGGTCTCGCCTGCCAGCGCTGGGGCCACATCTTCCGGCGCTCCCGCGGCCTCTACATCACCTCCGAGGACCGCGGCCGGATTGCCCGGATCCTGCGCAACTGGCCGCACCCGGATGTCCGCATGATCGTCGTGACCGATGGTGAACGCATCCTCGGCCTCGGCGATCTCGGCGCCAACGGCATGGGCATCCCCGTGGGCAAGCTTTCCCTCTACACCGCCTGCGCCGGACTGCATCCGGCCCAGTGCCTGCCCATCATGCTCGACGTCGGCACCAACACCGAA
>CAZIQP010000028.1:20202-33055 GCA_964541315.1 uncultured Opitutaceae bacterium | reverse complement strand
GCCTTGATCGCATGGGCGAGGGTGAGGCCGTCCATCTCGGGCATCTCGACGTCGAGCAGCGCGATGTCGTAGGGACGGCCTTCAGCCGCGGCGGCCCGGAGCACGCGCAGGGCTTCATGCCCGCTGGCGGCGCTGCCCTTCTGGAGTTTCCAGGCGAAGATCTGATGGCGCAAAATCTGCCGGCTGCTCGCGTTGTCATCGACGACGAGCACGCGCAGGTTCGACCAGCCGTCGGGTTCGCCCGCGAGTTTCGGCGGGTTGCCGGCGGGCTTGGCAAATTGGCCGGTGAACCAAAACGTCGAGCCTTTGCCGGGCTCGCTTTCGACTCCGATCTGGCCGTCCATCATGACGACGAGTTGCTTCGATATCGCGAGACCGAGGCCGGTGCCGCCATGTTTCCTTGTGGCCGAGCTGTCGGCCTGCGCGAAGGCTTGGAACAAAGTGGCCTGCACTGCGGGCGAAATGCCCACGCCCGAGTCGCTGATCTCGAAGCGGATCGCCAAGCGGTTTTCCGCTTCGGTCTGCTGGCGGACGCGGACCACGACCTCGCCACCGTCGGTGAACTTGAGCGCGTTGCCGACCAGATTGATGAGCACCTGCCGGAGCCGGCCCGGATCGCCGCGGAGGAGGCGGGGCACGTCGGGCAGCATGGCCATGACGAGTTCGGTGCCCTTCCCTTGCGCGCGCGCGGCGAGCATGTCGAGCGTGCTCTCGATCGTCTCCATCAGATCGAAGTCGAGCGTCTCCAAGGTGAGCCTGCCCGCCTCGATCCGGGAGAAATCGAGCACATCGTTGATCACGGTGAGCAGGCTGTCGGCGCTGGAAAGAATGGTCTCGGCGTAATCGCGCTGCACGGGGCCGAGGTCGAGGTCGAGCAGGAGCCCGGTCATGCCGACCACGCCGTTGATGGGGGTGCGGATCTCATGGCTCATGTTGGCGAGGAACTCGCTCTTGGCTTTGGCCGCGGCCTCGGCGGCCTCCTTGGCGACGCGCAGCTCGCGCGTGCGCTCCTCGACGAGCCGCTCGAGATTCTCGAGCTGCGATCTCGCCTGCCGCGCGAGATGCCATTTTTCGGTGAGCGCGGTCGCGAGCTGCAGGGCTTCGACATTGTCGAAGGGTTTTTTGAGGATGACGAGTTTGTCCGACTGGCCGAGTTTTTCGCCCATCTCGTCCCACGAGTAGTCCGAATATGCGGTGCAGATCACGATCTGCATATCGGGATCGATTTCCCAAATGCGGGCGGTGGTTTCGATGCCGTCCCACCCCGGCGGCATGCGGACGTCCATGAACGCCATCGCGTAAGGCCGGCCCTCGGCGACGGCGCGGCGCGCCATCTCGAAGCCGTCCTTGCCCTGATAGGCCGAATCCAACTCGAAGCGCACGGTCTGGCGCACGGCATCCGGCGCACCGAAAAGGGCCTCTTCGACGGCACGGGCCTGGTCGTGGGACCGTTCGCCGGCGAGGATTTTTTGAAAATCTTCGTGAATGGAACGATTGTCGTCAACGACGAGGATGCGGAGATTTTTTTCAGCGGACGGAGTGTTCATGGGTCGCAACGTTCGAATTGCAGGGCAGTTCAAAGGCAAACGTGGCCCCCAGCCCGGGGCCGTCGCTCTGCACGGTGAGCGAGCCGCCGAGTTCCTTCGCGGCGAGGGCGCCGCTGTGCAGGCCGAAGCCGTGGCCGTTCTTCTTCGTCGTGAATCCGTGGTTGAAGATCCGCGAGAGGTTTTCCGGGGGGATGCCCACGCCGTTGTCGACCACGGAAACGCAGACCCGTTTGCCGTCGCCCGTCAGGCGCACGATGATGCGCTTGTCCCCGCGGCTCGAAGCGGAGCAGGCGTGCTTCGCATTGCGCACCAGGTTGACCAGGACCTGTATGACCTTGTGCTTGTCGGTGGTGACGGCGGGTCGAATCTGGAAATCGCGGACGACCTCCACCTCGTGCCGCAACAGCGAGCCGGCGTTCATCCGCAGCACGTCCTCCACGAGTTCGGCGAGCGGCACGGTCTCGATGAAGCCGGAGGCCTTCGCGTAATTCTGCTGCATCGCGACGATCTCCTTGATGTGCTCCACGTTTTTCCGCAGGTGATTGAGTTCGGCGATGATCGTCTTCTGCTCGTCCGCGAGCGAATCGCGCAGTGTCGCGAGATAACCCGGGACCATCCGGCCCTTCGGATCCTGCGTGAGGAATAAGGCGAGATCAGCCCGATGTTCGTCGAACAGCGCGGCGAGTTTCGCGACGCTGGCGGTCTTCGAATGCCGCACGTGGTCCGCGGCGAGCGTGGCGGAAACGTTCACGCTGTTGAGCACGTTGCCGACATTGTGCAGCACGCCGGTGGCGACCTCGGCCATCCCCGCCTGGCGCGACATGTCGATGAGCTGCCGGTGCGTGTCGGCAAGTTTGGTCTCCGCCCGCCGCCGCTCGGTGATGTCGCGGCAGCACCACACCCGCCCCACGATCACGCCATCAATGCGCTGGGGCTGCGAGTAGCGCTCGAAAACCCGCCCATCCTTCAACTCAAGGACGTCGAAGGTGTCGCCGCACTGCAGGTTTTGCCGCTCGACCTCGCGCTTCAGGAACGCCCGCGAATCTTTCACCTGCACGGCCGCCAGCAGGAGCGCGCGACGGCCGCCGCCTCCGCCGGCAAGCAGCTCGCGCGGCAGGCGCCACATTTCCGCGAAGATGCGGTTAAATATCCTCGGCTGGTTGTCGGAATCCACGACCAGGATGCCGTCCGTTGTGGACTCGAGCGTGGCATTCAGCATCGAGAGGGAGCCGGTTACCTTGCTCGTTTGCTCGCCGAGCCGGGCCAGTGTTTCCGACAACTGCGCGCGGCTGCGACGTGCGGCCAGCACCACAAACATGACCGCGCCGAACGCGACCGCGATGTTGCCCAGGCCAAACATGACGGCGTTTTTCTTGATCCCGCCGAAGCTGCCGAATGTCGCATTGGCCTGACCGCCGGAAAACCTGTAGCCGTAGTCTTTCAACGCCCCGGCGGCGGCGGCGACGCGCTCGGTCTTCGGCGGGATTCCCCGGTCCATCGCGTTCATGGCCTCGCTGAAGTCGGTGTCCACCAGGCCCCGCACCTTGATAAATTCGGCGTCAAGCTCATCCACCGCCGCGCGGAGCGCCGCGACGAGGCGCGAGCCGTCGCCGTCGGGTACGAGTTGCTGGAGATCATGCAGCTCGGCGCGTATTTTCGTCGCGAGCGCTTCCACCGCCTTCACGAGTGCCGCGCGCTCCGCCTCGTGGGCGAAGAGATATTCGTAGGAGTTCAGCCGGTAGAGCGCCAGATGCTCCTGCAACGACGCGAGCTTGTTGAGGGCGGGCAGGCCCTGGTTTTCCAGCGAGGCGGCGGTGGCCATGCCGGCGTCGCACACCGCCCGGAGCATCAGCATCTGCACGATGGCAAAAACGAACATCAGGCTGACGACCACGAGGATGCGGCGAAATGTCGCCGCGACGGGCTGCACGCCCGCGCCGCCCGCCATCTGCGCGCCGTCTTTTTCGATGAAGATGTTTGCTAGCTGCCTGAACATGGGGGGGCGCGCCGCGGCCGGCGATGCTATTGGAGGTCGATGGTCTTGACGTCGTGGAGCACGGCATCCGCCGGCACGAGCGCCACCGCACCCTTGGTCGTGGCGACGAGCGCGACGAGCGCCGCGGCATCGTCGGCCTTGCGCGGCTGTTGCCCGCGGCCGGAGAAGACCAGGCGCTGCCAGAACGTACGGAAATGGCTCGCGTCCATTCCGCTGACTTCTTTCAGCGCGGGATCGGTCAGATCGGGCGCCACCACGATGACGATGCGTTGCCCGTCGTCCCAATAAGTCGTGCGTCCCGTGTAGATGTCCTTCAACGCCGCGGCGCCGATTCGGTCGGTCGGCACGCCGGCGTGCGCAATCAGGATTGTGCCCTTGGGCAGCGTTGCACCCAGGGCGAGGGCCCACACGGCGCAAAGCAGGCTGATTCTGAGGAAATGTGCTTTCATTGTTGGTCAGTGATTGGATGTTTGCGCCTCAGAAGCTGAACGTTGTTTTGATCGCGATCATCGACCAGGCGCCGCTGCGACGGACCGGGTTGTCGATATTGTCGAGCAACTGGGCGGTGCCACGGATGGAGTGGCCCTCAATCTTGAAGGTCCAGTGGTCACTCGCATCGAACCGCAGTGAGAGCGCGGTGTCTTTCTGCGCTGCATCGGACGGGAACGGCAGTAAGGCGCCGTGCCGGTCGTGAACATCGGCATAATATTCCGAATAGTAGACGCCAACCTCGATCCATCGGTTGAGCCGGCGGGCGGCGCTGACATACCAACTGTCGGGCTCGATCAGCTTTCTGGAAAGGGGCAGCCCTCCGCCGGTGTTCTCGTAGTCGATCCGAAACCGCAGATACTCGGCTTGAAACGTCCAGGCGTCGCGGACGTATTCCAGCGAATAGTGCTGCGTGAACGGCGAGCCTCGGCTCTGCCGGCCCTTCACCGTGACGAAGGTCAGGTCCTGGTCAACGTTCAGGGCAAGGCCGGCGCGCAGTCCGGTCCAGGGCGTATTCCACCAGAGTTGTCCGCCGCCCAGCATAGGGGAATTGAACGAAACGAGATTCGCGAACGGCGGCAGGTTCGCCTTCTGCAAGGCCAGCCCGCCGTTCAGTTTCGGATGCTGGAGACCATAATAGAGTTGGTAAGAAAGGCTGCCAGCCGTGCGCAGCGGAATAGTGCCGAAGATTTCGCCGCCATCCACCGCCACATAAAAATCCCGCCAGCGGGCGTTATACATTCCCTGCGGCAGCAGCACCCAGGTCCGCGAGACATCGACGTCCTGGATGTCATTATAGAGGCCCTCCGGACGGCGCAGGCGGCCCACGCGAACACCGAAGCGGTCGTTAAACGTGTATTCGGCCAGCGCATAGTCCAACACCACATCATAACCGCCGGCGGGGCCCACATCGTAGCTGAAACCCTGCACCGCGAGGTGTGTGCGCGGAAACGGATTGATCGAGGCGTTCAGGCCCGCCTCGGTGAACTTGAACGACCCGTGCGAGCTGTCGCCGAGATAATTGTATTCGCTCGAAGCGAGCAGCCCTTGGCTGACGAATCCGTGGACGCTGATCGCCGGTGTGTCGGGGCCGAACGGCAACAGCTCCATGGCGCCGAGCTGGCCGACGCCGAGGGACGCCAGCAAAGCCAGCCAGCATCCCGCCAGCGTTTGGGTGATGGTTCGGACTTCGATGGTTTTCATGGCAGTTGGCTCGGGGCCGAGGCCGGAATGGTTGAGGTCATTTTCATGGTGGTAGGGTGGAGCGGGTGAATTTGTGGCGGCTGGTTCAGCGGTCGAAAATGTCGTCGAGCGCGCCGCGCACGATCTCCGCGAGCGCCTGCGGCTTGTAGGGCTTCGCGATGAAATGTGTGCCGGCGGGCGGGCGGAACTTTTCGCCGATCACTTCGTTCGCATAGCCGCTGGAGAGGACGACCCGCAGCGCGGGTCTTTCCTGACGCAGCCGCGCGGCGAGTTCCACGCCGCCGAGGCCTTCCGGCATCACGAGATCGGTTACGAGCAGCGCCACCCTCGGCCCGTGCCATTTCCAAACCTCCAGCGCCTCGATGCCCGAGCACGCCTGCAGCACGCGGTAGCCATGGCTGCGCAGGACGGCGGCGGCGAACTCGCGTACGGACGTTTCGTCCTCCACGAGCAGCAGCGTTTCGGAACCGCGCGCGCTCGCGGCCATCGCGGGCGCATGGGGTGCCGGAACCGCGGCCGCTTGTTGCACCGCCGGCAGCAAGATCCGAAAACAGGTGCCGACGCCGACCGAACTCTCGACCTCGATCCAGCCATGGTGCTGTTTCACGATGCCGAAAGCCATCGCCAGTCCGAGGCCCGTGCCGTGGCCGACGTCCTTGGTCGTAAAAAATGGCTCGAAGATTCGCGAAAGGATTTCAGGCGCGATGCCGCAGCCGGTATCGCACATGCTCAGGCAGATAAATTCACCTGTTCGCGCCTCGGGGTGACGGCGCGAGGCGGCGTTGGCGACGGTGACGGGCATCGTCGCGATCGACAGTGTGCCGCCCTGCGGCATGGCGTCGCGGGCGTTGACCGCGAGGTTCATGAGCACCTGCTCGATCATGCCCGTGTCCGCCTCGACCAGGCACGGGGCCGGTGACAGCGCGCGGTCCAAGCCGATGTGTTCTCCGATCAACGGGCGCAGCATCAGGAAGATTTCATCAGCGACGCCGTTGAGATTGATGATCTGGCGATTGACCGGCTGCTTGCGGCTGAAGACCAGGAGCTGGCGCGTCAGGTTCGCCGCACGATTGCCGGCGTTGTAAATCTGGGTGAGCGGATCGACGGCATCGCGCGGCACTTTGCCTTCGTCCAGCAACAGCCGCGCATAGCCGATGACGACCGTGAGCACATTGTTGAAATCGTGGGCGATTCCGCCGGCGAGCTGGCCGACCGCCTCCATTTTCTGCGCTTGCAGCAACTGCGCCTCAAGCTCACCGCGCTGCTGCTCGCTGAGCTGCAGGGCCTCCTCGGAGGCCTTGCGCGCGGTGATGTCGGTCACCATGCCTTCGTAGTGAAGGAGTTCGCCCTGCGCTCCGCGCACAGCCCGTGCATTCTGGGAAATCCAAATCGCCGTGCCGTCCTTGCGCCTGATCTGCGACTCGTAGGCCAGTACTTCGCCGAGGTCATCGAGGCGCTGCACGAAATCGAGCCGGCGCGCGCGATCGACGTAGAGATCGCGGGCAATGTCGCGCACCTCGGCGCAAAGTTCCTCGGGTGACGCGTAGCCGCACAGCCGTGCCATCGCGCGGTTCGCATCGAGAAAGCGGCCCTCGCGGGTGGATTGGTAGATGCCTTCGACCGAGTTTTCGAAAATATCCCGGAACCGCGCCTCGGTCCGGCGCAACGCGTCTTCGGCCACGCGGCGCCGGGCCCGCTCCCCGGCCTCGCGCAGCGCGCGGCGCACCGCCGGCCCGAGGCGTTCCGGCCGATCCTTCAGGACGTAGTCGGTCGCGCCGGCGAGCATGCTCTCGATCGCCTGTTCCTCGGTGAGTGTGCCCGAAACGAACAGATACGGCACATCGGGGCACATCTTCCGCGCCAGTGCCAGCGCGGCCGTGCCATTGTAGTCGGGCAGCGTGAAATCCGACAGGATGAGGCCGAATTTGTCCCGGGCCAAGGCGGCGGTGAACTCGGCCTCGCTCGCGGCATAAACGAACGCAAACGCGGGCTCCGGTCCGGCCAACGTCCGCCGTACGAGTTCGCGATCGGACAGGTTGTCTTCCAAGTGAAGAATGCGCGGCGACGTCATCGGGCGACCGAGGTCGCAGCGAAATATTTCGCGCGGCGCAGTCCGGGCGTGGACGCAACGCCCGTCGCACTACATTCGGTGCAGTCCCTGGATTGATTGTTTGGATTTACAGCGCGCATTGGGTGCTACATCGGCGCAATCCCTCGGATGGTGAGGCAAACCGCTGTGCAACTCCTGTTATTCTTTGCGCAGGTCTTGCGCTGCCGCCCATCCCTGCGCCCCAGCGTGGTGTCCCGGTGCCGGCGTAAAAGTGGGTAAATCTCCACAGGGCAAGCCCCTAGCATTCGGCCCAGCCAACCGGAGCTTCGAAAACACCAGCCTCCCAGTCAAAATTATCGTGATTTCAGGTGGTACACATGGAGAGGCAGCCAGCTATCTTGTAAGCGCAAATCGCCCCTGAGCCGACAAGGGTGTTGGCAAAACTGTTTTCAAACGAAGGGCTGCTCGCCGTGATCGACGAAATGCTGGCGGGCGGCGAACCGTTGCCACGCAACAGCCGTAAGAGGTCCCATGGGTGTTGCAAATCGGCCCATGGCCGTGTATCCCGTTCCGGGTCCTTTAAAGACTCGGCCAGGTTTTAATTTGGCTTATCATCACGAGGCCGGCGCAGCCTGCCATTCCAGCCGGACAATTTCATTTAATCGTCACCTCGTGGTGGCGGTGGAGGAGCCTGGACACTGACGAATTGCTGGTCGTAGTCCGTTTCCACGCCGTTGGCGTCATAGGCCGCGATATAGAACGACACGTAGATATCCGGACTCCAGCCTGAGACCGTTGCCGAGGTTCCTGTCGTATCGGCAGCATCCACCCATGTGCCCGCTGCCCAGTCGTAATAGAAAACCGAGTAGCTTACAGCGGTCGGATCGGCGGTCCATGTGGCTGTCACTGTGTTGTCGGCCGGATTGTATGTGAACACGGTGTTCAAGGTCGGGCCTGCGGTATAGACAACCACCGGGTCGGAGTAGATCTGCCTGCCCGCGCTGTCAGTGGTCAGCACCATGTATTGGTAGGCTGTTGCCGGTGCCAGACCGGTGATGGTCGCCGTAAGTCCGCCCGTGTCCGACACGTCCATCCCGTTCTGATCAACGACCGTATAGGTATAGGGTGCTACTCCGCCGCTTGCGGAAGTCCACGAGAGCGTTGCCGTGAATTCCGTCGTAGCTCCGGTCAGCACCGGTGCGACCAACGGTGGCGCGTAGGCTCCGGCGTAGTCGTAAGAGATTTTTCCGCTCAGGACGGAGGTAACCGTCACAGTTTTATATCCGCCACCCCGGCCCGAACCTCCGTGCCGGGTCTGCACAAGAGTTTCCTGCACCGATGCAGTGTAGCCGTAGCCCGACTCGTCCGTCCCGCTCCACGAGCCCGTCACCGAAAGTCCAGACACGGTCTGGGAATAGGGGAAGGAGGCGGTGGATTGATCAGCATAGGTGATCGTCACCAGGCCATTCACTCCGTCAAGGACCAGATACGTTCCGTTCGCATCATAAAAGGCCAGGTGGTTCGTGGAGTAAGCACCCGATCCGTTCGTAACGGTGATCACCGTGTCCGCGCGGGCCTGGCCCAACAAAACAAACGCGCTGAGTAATCCAAAAATGAACAATGATTTTTTCATGATCGCAGGGGTTGAGATTAGACTGATCGAATTGATCGAGAGGTTTTCAAATACGATCATCTCGCTCCATATCAAATTTTAACCAGCCATAATTCGTCGCAGCCAATTTATATTAGTCGTGTTTATCACAACAAACCGCCGATAGGGAAAGCAGCCTAGAAAGCAGCCCCTATAAACTTACAGAAGCTCCCCTCTTTCACCCTGTGCAGACTGGGATAATCAGCAGTACCTCGAAATAATGCCGGCGCCGCCAATACTGTATGCACGCAAAAAAATGCCCGAATAATTTGTGATCTCCGTGCTCAACAGCAAACTTTCGACGTTGGGTGTGGAGAATTCATCGTATGCCGTGCGCTTACTGCCTAAGCGCTTTCACTGCCCGCTTCCATTGACTCGTAGCGACCGGGGGTGAACGGCGGTGTGCATATGCAATAGAAAATCAGATCGGTGTTGCCGGCGTTGGTGATTTGCTGCGGCACGCCGGCCGGGATTACCACGATGTCGCCGGAACCGACTTTCACGGGCGCGAGCGTGCTGGTGCGCATGAGGCCGCTGCCGGCCACGATCACATAACGTTCGTCCACGCCGCGCAGGCGGTGCCACTGGGTGGTGACGCCGGGCGTCACGCGCGCGCGGGCGATCGAGACGGAGACGTCGGCCGAATTATTCCAGGTTTCTAGAATCCAGCAACGCTCCGGCGTCAGAAACTCGGTTCTCAAATCAGGCTGATGAATCGTGGGGAGCATGATGGGACGGCTGGAGCCTAAACCCAACCGGACAGGAGAGGTCACCACGAAACACACGGAACACACAAAATAAAGGCCGTAGAGAGCATTGAGCGGCCGGGCTGCGGAGGTTGTTTTTCAGGTATTGCCGGCATTCCTCCCGAGTGTTTGGTGGTCAATTCAGCATTTGAATCCTCTTCGTCTGATTCCTGCTTCATTGTTCTCCCGTACGATCGAAACATTTCTCCGCTCCAAGGGTCCCTTTATGGTCATGCGATTACCCCGGCTGATGTTTCTCCTGTTGGTTTGCGCCTTGGCCACCGAGCTTGCCGCGAAACCTGTGGTGGTGCAGATCAAGGTTGGCGCGCCGAAGATCGAATACCAAACTTTCCCTGTGGGCCATCCGCCGATGCATGCCAAGGGACTGGCGGGTGAAGCCGGCCTGTGCCAGACCGAGATCGCCTGCCAGGTGGGGGTGGAAGGCGAGGCACCCCGCATCAGCCTGGGCGAAGCCCGCGCGACGCTTCACACCGTCAGTTTCACCATCAGTGTCAGGATCACGATCTGGTGTCAGGAAGGTTACACCCAGATGATTCTCGATCACGAGGAGACCCATCGCGCGATTTCGGAGCATTATTACGCGATGGCGTACAAGGTGGCCCGCCGGCTGGCGGATGAAGCCATCGCGCGCAAGCTGTCGCTCGCCGGCAAGCCGAGGGCGGAGGCGCTGGACCGGGCGCTGAAGGAACTGCAGACCCGGTTGCTGGATGAGTTCATGAGCGAGACCAACCAACGCTGCGAATTCGCGCAGGACAGGTTTGATGCGATCACGGATCACGGTCGCAATGCGATCACCAACGCCGACGCCATGGCCCAGGCGCTGCGCGAGGAAGCGGAGCATTGGAAAAAAGAAGATCAGAGTAAGCTTTAGACGGAATGCAGCCTGCCGGAGGAAGGGCAGACACGGAGCACGCGGCAGGATCGTGACGGAGAAACGACGCCCAACCTTGAATGTCCAGCCGAGATGCGACCCTGTTGAGGAAGCGCAAAACCATTCAGCTCACGAGACGTGCGCCAGCTCGCGTTCGAGCGAGGCCATCAGGGTCGCATCGGAAAACGGCTTCTGCAAAACGGTGTTGATCCCCGTCTGTTGTTTGAACTCTTCGGTGTCCAGGGCGCCGGTGAGTATTCCTGTCATGCAGATGATGGGAAGCGCTGGAGACTGCGCGCGCAGGGAAGCGATGAGAGTCCGTCCGTCCGCCCGGGGCATCCGCAGGTCCGAAATTACAGCCGCGAAATTTGGGTTCGCGGCAAACGCCAGCAGACCGGTCACGCCGTCTTTCGCGGTGACAACCTCGAAGCCACGGCGCTCGAGCAACAGTTTGGTCACTTCACGAACCGTCGGTTCATCGTCCACGAGCAGAATCCTGCGCTTGTTGCCTCTGATCTTCGGGGTCGGCAAGGCGTCTTTCCAATCATCACCCTCGTTCTGTTCGCTGATGGCGACGGGTGGCCGTGAATCCCGGTGCCATTGGCGGCTGAATTGACCGGTTAACGGGCTGACGGGACGAGAGAGCGTGGTGTTCATGTCACCCTCTATTTACGGCACATCCGTCCACAAGTTTCCCCCAAAAACTATTGTAACTGCCGGTCACTGCGCTCCCCTTCGGCGTTGGCGCTGAAGATCAAAGCTCTCTTTTCTCGACTCCGGGCTTTGGACGATACCTTTTGCACCGTGCATGACTCCATTCGCCCTGCCTCGTGACTATGCCCGCATCAAGCGGGTGAACAGTTTCCAGGAACTGGTCACCGCGCGCTTCGCCGAGGGCGTGAATGCGCTCTGTTGGGAGCGGACTCTGACGGGTGATTTCGGCGAAGTGGTGAGACTTCTCAGGGCCGGCGAAGGAATTGCCACGCTAGACGACGAACAACTGCTGGCGCTCCCCGTGAGCGCCGCCGGCCAAGCTGCGATCGACATTTTGCTCGAAGACCAGCGGCTGCTCCGGGATCATGGCGCTGCTCCCGTCCTCAACTGCATTCGCAACTATCCCCGCGACGAAGAGCCGGCGGTCGTGTCCACCGATGTCTACTCCTTCCACGCCGACAGCGCACCGGTTGAGGCCGATACTTTTCTCTGTACTTACCACGGGGCGGCGAGCGAGGGCCTGCGTAACGAAGAGGCGCAACGGCGCGTGGACATCCCCGGCATCCGGGCGGAATTGCTCAAGCTCTTTGGCGGCGAGGATGACGACGGCTTCCGCGAATTTCTGAACGAGACCTGCTACGACCTCCACTACACGCCAATCGCCCAGGCGCGGCCATTTTCGTTCGGTATCGGCAATCTCTGGCGCATCGCCGTCGAATATCCCGGCAGTCCGGTGCCGCCGTGCATTCATCGCGCTCCGGATACGGCAGCCGGTCAGGCGCCGCGGCTGCTGCTGATCAGTTGAGGAAACTTTCTTGGCGGCAGTTGACGCCGCGGATGGATTGCCCAAGTTTCGCGCACCTGTCCGGGAAAATCAGGCGGACATCATGAGACCACCCTTGCATGAATAACGTGACCACCCAGTTGCTTTTTCTTGTCGGCTATACTGCCGTATTCGCCTTGGTGTGCGTCGCTTTTTGGGTTTGGCGGATCAAGCGCCGGGGGGAGAAACCGCCGGTGGAGTTCAAACTGCTGCGCGGACCGGGCGAATCATTGCGGCGCCGGATGGCCAAGTCGGATGAGGAGTTGATTTTCATTGTCGGTGGAGCGGCGCTGGCGCCCATCATTGCCGGTCTCGGAATGCTGCAACTGCTGGTCTGGCTCACCCCTCGCCTCAGCCTGTTCTACGGACTGATGGTCACGGCGATACCGGCAGGCGTGGTATTATTTTTCGCGGGGCGGTTCATCATGCGGACATTTTCCCGGTATCGCAACGACCGGCTGGGTTACCTGGGCGAGCGCGCGGTGGGCGAGGCCCTCGAGCCTTTGATCGCGAGCGGTTACCGGGTGTTTCACGATGTTCCCGCTGTGTCCGGCAAGTTCAAATTCAATATCGATCATGTTACGGTCGGTCCCAACGGCGTTTTCGCCATCGAGACAAAAACCCGGAGGAAAGGCCGGGCGCGATCAGGGTTTGTGGGTCACGAAGTCATCTGCGATGGACGGCAGCTTGTCTGGCCTTGGGGAGAAGAAACCCAAGCGCTCAAAAATGCGGAAGACCGGGC
>CAZIQP010000028.1:0-20102 GCA_964541315.1 uncultured Opitutaceae bacterium | reverse complement strand
CTTTTTCTTGGGCCGAATCCGGCGTTCCAGACTGGAATCGATTTCTTCCAATTCCGGCTTGGGGATGCGGGTGAAGGCGATGCGCATGGGCGCGTAGTGCGTGGCACCGTGGGCACCGCCGAAATACACGGAATTTTTTCCGAGGGTGCGGTTGATCTGGTCGACGGCGGCGTGCAGCCGGTCGCGCGATTTTTCCTGCGTGGCGCCGAAGAGGTCGGGCGTGTGGGCCTCGCCGCGGAGCAACTTGAGCAGCATCACGCCGACTTTGAGCGGGGCGCGCCCGTGCAATTCCTTGGGGCGTTTGGTCCAGAGCTGGTTGAGCGCGTGGGTGAGGGTGAGGGTGTCCTGCGTTTCGTTGAAGGCGAGCTCGCCGCCCCAGTGGGCCTCGTCGCGATACTGGAGCGAGAGGTGCAGCATGCCGGTGTAGAGTCCGGAATCGCGCAACCTCATGGCGGCCTTTTGCAGGAGGCGGTGGAGCACGGCGAGCGCGGAGGGATCGTTGCGCAGTTGGGGCGGGAGCACGTGGCCGTGGCCGATGGTCTTGTCGCCTTTCTCCTCGAAAAAGGGGATATCTTCGCCGTGGAGCAGCCGCCACATCTGCTCGCCCCGGACACTGTGCCAGATGCCACGGAACTCGGTCATGCTGGCGGCGTAAAGCTGCGCCATGGTGTCGATGCCATGCTCGTGAAGCCGGCGCTCGAGGTTGGGGCCGATGCCGGTGATTTCGCCGGGCGAAAGGTGAAGCAGTTTCCCGGGGAGATCCGCATCGTCGAGGAGGATGAGCCCGTCGGGCTTCTGCATATCGGAGGCCACCTTGGCGAGGAGCCAGTTGGGAGCGAGGCCGATCGAACTGCGCAGGCAGGGGCCGATCTCGCGCTGGATTTTATTTTTGATCTGGCCGGCGAGAGCCAGGGCGCGTTCGGGCTCGGCCCAGCGGCCTTTCAACTCGCAGGTGACCTCGTCGATCGACTGCACCTTGGTCACATGCACGCAGGATTCGATCACCTCGACGAGCCGGCGGTGGTAGCCGATGTAGGTCTCGGGCCGCGACTCGACCATTTGAAATTGCGGAACGAGCCGGCGGGCCTCGGCCACGCGCAGGTTGCGGGCGAGGCCCATTTGCTTGGCCTCGATGCTCACGGCGATGCAGCCGGTGGTCTCGGCCAGCACCGCCACGATGCCGACCGGCTGGCCGCGGAGTTCCGGCCGCTCCTGTTGCTCGACAGAAGCGAAGAAGGAATTGAAGTCGATGGTCAGAGCGCGGAGGGGCACAGACGCAAAGTTGGCGACGGCGGTGATGGTGTCAAAAAGAAGGACGGCGGTTTTGGGCGGAGAGCGGGAACCAAGCGCGGTCAAATATATTTTCCCAACGATTAACGCGACTGGTTCTGTCTCTGGCGGTGGCACGTTGTGGCGGGCCGCGAGGAGAAAGAAGCCGGCGGATTTCCTGGGCGGCTGCGTCCAAACAAATAATTTTTAACGGGCCGAAAGACGATTTGCTTTTAGGGCACCGCGCGCAATCGGTGAGTCTTGTGAACGCGAACCCCTCATCCTTGCCCACTGCGATTCCCGGCCGGGGCTCGCATAGCAATCCGGCGAACCGTTTTGAATCCATTCATGTGGAGCCGGACGGGGACTGGCTGGACGCGGAATTTGCGGCGACTGGGTCGGTGCCACAACCCCGCACGCAATTTTTTCACGATGCCACCGAGTCGCTTCTGACCCACAACGACAGTCCTGATGTCGGTCCCGGGTGGGGGCTTAATTGCTACCGGGGTTGCGAACACGGTTGTGCGTATTGCTTCGCGCGTCCCTATCACGATTATCTCGGCTGGAGCAGCGGACTGGATTTCGAGACGAAGATCTTGGTGAAACTGCGTGCGCCCGAGCTGTTGCGCGCGGAACTTTCGGCCAGGAAATGGCGGCCCGCGCCAATCATGATGAGCGGAGTCACGGATTGTTACCAGCCGGCGGAGCGACATTTCCGACTGACGCGCCGCTGTCTGGAGGTCCTGGTGGAATTCCGGCAGCCGGTGGGGATCATCACGAAAAATTTCCTGGTGACGCGCGATCTGGACCTGCTCGCCGAGCTGGCGCGGCACCAATGCGTGTCGGTCAGCGTGTCGGTGACGACCCTTGATGCCGGTCTCGCCGGCCGGCTGGAGCCCCGGGCCGCGCGGCCCGAACACCGGCTGCGCGCCATCCGTCTGCTGGTGGACGCGGGCGTGCCGGTCACGGTCTTGGTGGCACCGGTGATCCCGGGACTCACGGAACACGAGCTGCCCGGTATTCTCGACGCGGCGGCGAAGGCCGGAGCCCGGCGCGCGGGTTATGTTTTGTTGCGGCTGCCCTACGCCGTGAAAGACGTGTTTCTGCAATGGCTCGACGACCACGAGCCCGGAAAAAAGGAGCGCGTGGTGTCGCGGCTCCGCGATCTGCGCGGCGGCAGGCTCTACGACGCCACCTTCGGCACCCGCATGCGCGGCGAGGGAATTTTTGCGGAGCAGATCAAGCAGATGTTCGAAGTGGCCGCGCGCCGCGCCGGACTCAACCGCGAGGCGCCGGCGCTATCCACGGCGCATTTCCGCCGGCCCGGCGGAGTGCAACTGGAATTGCTGTAGGCGCGGTGAACCCTGCCCGGACTGATTGTCGCGACAGCCCGCGACCTGCTTCTTGGCATTTGACGCGGGAAGAGGATTTCCCGAGCGTCCTCATCGAACCGCCAACCCCTGGATTTGTGCATGGCTGACACCGACCTGTTCGACCAATTGATCAAGAGCGCGCCTTGGCTCGTGGTTCCTGCGACGCTGCTTACGGCCGCGCCTAAAATCTTGGAATTCTGGCAAGGATTTGCCGGCGCACGCGATGGCCGCAAGCAACTGGAAATCGAAAAGGCCCGGCTGGAAAATCTGAAACTGCGGATCGAAATCGAAGCACTGCAGAAACAACAGGGCACGAGCCTGGATGTGGCGGCCATCCCCACGGCCCAACAGATGTCCGACTCGCACAAGCCCGACCCGCGACCACCGGTGGAAAAGAAAATATGGGGATGGCTCGACCGGCTCGCCCGCAAATGGCCCGCTCTGACGGGAATGGCGGTCAATGGTCTGGTCCTGGTCTGCACCTGGCTGGGCATATTCATGATCCTCTTCTACGCCACCATCGCGGCGAGCATGTGGTTTTCGGATCCCAAGGAAGATCTCGGCTATTTTATGCTGGGAGGATTTATCGCGTACCTGTTGCCCAGTCTCCTGCTGTTAAAAATCGGCTCCAGCCTCAAAACCCAGCGCCGGCTGCTCCATAACGGTGTGCAGCCGCCTGCGACGTAGCAGATTTGCAGAGCAACGCCGAACGTCTCGCGCTGAACATGGGCGGTGTTTCCGTCAAACGCGGCAATTTCTTACGAGGCGTGGTGCGTGGCCACTAGACGATCAACGCCGTTAGATCGGACGACGGCCACGGCGCTCCGCCGGTTTTGAGACTTGGGTGCGCGAGGACCCATGCATTGGCATCGGCGGGATCGGCAAAATAACCATATTCCCGTTTCAATCCCGCAAATTCGGCGTAGGTTTGAAATGCCCGGAAGAGGCCGAACTGCAGGGTACCATTGCCGATGATCGCCACCCGATAGGCGTCTTCCTGGGGTAAAACTGCCGCAATTGTTTCAACCACGTCTTTGATATCCTGGCAATGCAACTCTCCCAGCCTGGCCTGGCGCATATCCCAGATTACGCCGTGTTCGCAATGGTGCCGGGCGATCAAGCGCAGGGTCGTTTTGATGTCGGCAAGGGAGACATTGTCGTTGGCGACTATCACTGCGGGAGAATGACCGTTGGAGGGAATGAGCGTAAGCATGATAGAGACTCTATCGGCATTTGCACCGGTTGGACCACGCCGCGTTGGCCAATCTCTGCGCACGCATTGCCATTAACGGCCAGCCCGCGGCCCCTTAAGGGTTTCTCATCCGGTGCAGCATCCGGGCTTCAGAGTGCAAAAACAGGCTAACGGAGAGTGGAGAATGTGCCGATACCGGGTATGGTAAGCTTGGTTTCTGATCATGGCGCGGCCGCGCAAGGTTGCCGGCGGATGATAGCCCGTGGGGTTCGACTCCCTAACGCGCCTTCAGAACGACAGGCGATGGACGGCAAAACATCCGTCGCAATGTTGGCAAAGTGCATCGGGCTTGACCGTGAAGCTGCCGGCGTTCGTGGCAAATTTTCCGACGATCGCTGCCTTGGAAACATTATTTATCAGGAAACATTGGCCAGAACAATGGGGAACAACGTCCAACGCTCAGAATCGGACGCCGGGCGGGGTATTTTTTTAGAACATAATTCCGCTTCTCGCGCTCACGACACAGGCTTGTAAGCCGGGGCGCGATGCAGATCATGACACCTCAGCCACCGTATTGTATGGAAAAACCGAAAACAAAAAGACGTCTCCCGATGGTCGCGGCTCTCGTTGAAACCTTTGGATTCAGCCCGCTGGTGGCTTCGGGCGTGGCGTTTTTCCTGATCGTGATCGGTGCGCTCGCTGTGCTCTGGGTGGTCCGGTCCGCGCCGCCGCGAACCATCGTGATCTCCACCGGCCCGGTTGGCAGTTCCTTCCAGCGCTATGCGGATTCCTATCAGAAGCTGCTTGCGCCGCATGGTGTGACGCTGGAGATTCTGCCTTCCAGCGGTTCGCTCGACAATCTCCAGCAGTTGAAGTCGGCGACTTCGCGCGTCGATATTGGCTTTGTGCAGGGTGGGCTGGCGCAGGACGAGAAACTGGACGGCCTAGTCTCACTCGGGAGTGTGGCCTATCAGCCTTTGTGGGTGTTTTATCGCAGCCCCGCGCCGATCAGTCTCCTGTCCGAACTGGCGGGCAAGCGGATCGCGGTGGGCGCGACGGGCAGCGGGACGCGTGTTCTGGCGTTGGCACTGCTTTCGGCCAACGGCGTCACCGAAGAGCGCGCGATGTTCATGAACCTCGAGGCGGAAGCGGCGGCGGCCGATCTGTTGGCCGGCAAACTCGACGCCGTTTTTCTCATGGGCGATTCGGCCCCAATGCAAACTCTGCGCAATCTTGTCCGGGCACCCGAGGTCAGGCTGTTCAGCTTTGCGCAGGCCGATGCCTATGTCCGGCGTTTCGCCTACCTTAACCGTATGCGGCTGCCGGAAGGCTCGATTGATCTCGGCAAAAATCTGCCTGCGGAAGATGTCGTATTGGTTGGACCGACCTTGGAGCTGGTGGCTCGGAAGGAATTGAACTCGGCCTTGTCCGACCTCCTGCTTGAGGTGGCGCAGGAAGTCCACGGCAAGGCGGGGCTGTTGCAGAAGCGCGGGGAATTTCCCGCCCCGTTGGAGCATGAGATCGCGCTGAGTGACGACGCCCTGCGCTACTACAAATCGGGCAAAGGATTTTTCTATCGCACGGTCCATTCATTCTGGCTTGCCAGTCTTCTGAACCGGATTTTGGTCGCCATCGTTCCGTTGTTGCTGGTCGTTCTCCCCGCGCTGCGGTTCTTCCCCGTCCTCTATCGCTGGAGCATCCAGTTGCGGATTTACCGGTGCTATCGTCCGCTCCTCCGTCTGGAACGTGATGCGTTTGGCCCGCTGGCCCGGGAGCGCATACAGGATCTGCTGCGGCAACTCGACGAAATCGAAGAAAGCGTCAATCACCTCAAGGTGCCGGCGTCGTACGCCTCGCAATTTTATGAGCTGCGGGGTCACCTCGCCTTCGTCCGGCAGCGGCTGAAAACGGCGGCGCCGGAGCGCTGACGGAAAAATCGAAAAGCCCCGTTTGCACAAAAGTTGAGCATCTGTCTTGGCAGGGCGGAGAAAACTTTGCTTGCTGGGACTGTGCTGCGAATCGCTGTCATAGCCGACACCCATGATCATTATCCGCCCGGTTTTCCGGGCCGGCTGGCGGCGGCCGATGAGATCTGGCATCTGGGTGATGTCTGTGCGCCGGAGATTCTGGCGGAGTTTGAGCAACTGGGCAAACCGCTGCATGTGGTGTTGGGCAACAACGAGGAGCATAACCTCTGGCCGCTGTCGCTGGTGTTGGAACGCGAACGATGGCGTTTTTTCCTTGTGCATATTCCGCCGCAACACGCACCCGCCGGTGTGCAAATCGTGTTGCACGGGCATACCCATGTGCCGCGCGATGAAACTGACCCGGATGGCGTGCGCTGGTTGAATCCCGGATGCATCACGCATCCTCGTGGCGGGGCACCGGCAAGTTTCGGTTGGTTGACGATCCAGCCGGGTCAAGCGCCCGGGTGGAAAATTGTCCGTTTATAAGCGGACTGGGCCGGGTCGCACGCTCACGAATCGCTTTGCGACAGGACCGGCACTTTAATTCACCGAGGTGCGCCTGAGCTTCACATTACCCATCACCAGCGCATCAGGCTCAGGGGCGGAGATGACACCAAAGGAGGTGAGCAGGCAGGCGGCGCTCTTGCGACGGGCGGCCTGGACGGCTTCGGAAAGGCGGAGAGGCACGACGGGCTCGCCATTGCGACCGAGCGCGGCGAGAGTCATCTGCCCCTGTGGGGTGATTACGATGACGCTGTCGCCGGGTTTTTTCCCGGACGCATAGGTGCCGGCCACGGTCTTGAAGAGTGTCTCGCGTTCGTCCACAGAGGTGAGAACCACCACGTCGGGAGGCACATCGCCCAGATGCCGGTGGGGAACGCCATACCACAGCCCCACGGCGAGCAACACCACCCCGGTGCCAATCAGGGCCGTGACTTCGATCGCGGTGCGCCAGGCGCTGCGGTGGGAGGGCCGCGAGGAGGTGCGGGATTTTGGACTGATCGGCGGGGTGGAGTTTCCGCTGCGGAAAGGGGGAAGCTCGCCCAATCCTTCGGGGGTGTGAACCGTCCAATAATCATCGAAGGCGGACGCGCTTTTATGCATCCGGAGCAATCCGTTGTGCACGGCAATTCGCCAGCTTTTCTCGCCGCGGCGCACAATGATCGCCGGTTCCGGGGCGGGCTGGCCAGTGGGATTGATTTTCAGCAGTTTGCCGGCGAGCACATAGATTTCTTCGGGAGTTTGCGGGCCCAGTTCAATCTTGTCGCTCGGCGCACCGGCCTCCGCCAGATTGGCCTTGAGCTGCAGCAACGTGACTTTGTAGGGCGAAATCATTTCTCGATGACGTAGATGAGGTCGGGTCCGGAAACGGTTAAACTGCCGGTGCTAAGGTTGCCGTCGTCGATCATGCCGTCGACCATTTCGAGCAAATCCACGTCGTTGTTGACGTTGCTGACTTTCAAGACGGCTTTGCCGGCCCCCGTGTCCACCAGCCATTCGTAATTGCCGCCAATGGGAGTGGACTGCGTGAAAGCGTTGGACAGGACACCGGTCATCTCGGGGGGAATGACTCCCGGGCCGTATCCGCCGGACGGCCAGCCTGAACTCAGATTGTAATTGATGAATGAATTCGCAAAAGAGCGGAGATCGTTGGTGACCGCGGTGGCTTGGGATTTTAAATGGATTCTCCGGTAACCGGGCAAAGTCAGGGCGATCAGCACGCCAATAATCATCACCACGACGGCAATTTCAATGAGGGTGAAAGCTCTTTGTCGTCGGGCAGGCCAGTTGTGGCTGTGCGGCATGCTTGGCATCTGAAAGGCGGATGCTAGAGCCGGTTTTCCGCAACACGCAAGTATTCCATGGTTTGGCTGCACACGATTTTCGGACTGGAATAGGCCATGGGTCGTACTTTGGGAAGGAATACTCACTGAAGCTGGGAAGTTTTGGTCAAGCTCAGGGAGGATATTTTATCAGAATGAAGCAGCATATTGTTTGCAGTCATTATGAAGTTCCCGGCTGAGGGAAATTCCCGTGGAATTTCAGTGAAATATTCCGCATCAGCACTTAACTCCGGTTTGTGAACAGCGGTCAGCAGGAATTTTTTGCGGAACTCACAGCGACGCCGAAGCCAGCAATGGTGTTCGTCCGCAGTCCGTTGGCGCGCCGTTACCGGCTGACGCTGAAGCGGGATGGCACGGCTGTGGCGACCATTCCGGTGCGGGGGAGCGAACGCGAGGCGGTCCGGTTTGTGGAACAGCAACGTGACTGGTTGGAACGCGCCCGCGCCCGGCAGGCCGACAAACCACGGGCCGCAGAAATCTGGACAGTGGGCACCCGTGTGCTTTGGCGCGGCACCATGCACGAGGTACGTGTGGCGACACCAGAACCCAGGGCGCAGGTTTGCGTGGCGGCGGATATCTTTCGGGTTGCCTCGTTGGCGGAAAATATCCGGCCAACCTTGGAGGCGCATTTCGCCCGGCGTGCGCGGATCGAGCTGCCGGCCCGGACTTGGGAGCTGGCGGCTGAGACGGGTGTGGACGTGAAACAGGTGACGGTGCGCAACCAGCGCTCGCGCTGGGGCTCCTGTTCGGCGAGCGGCACCATTTCACTCAACTGGCGGCTCATCCAGGCTCCGGAAAATGTGCGCGATTATATCATCTATCACGAGCTGATGCATCTGCGGGAGATGAATCATTCGGCCCGGTTTTGGCACAAGGTGGAGGCGGTGTGCCCGTGGTGGCGCGAGGCGGAGAAATGGCTCAAGCGCAACGGCAGCCTGCTCGGACTCTAGGAAAATTCTCTTCGGACCTGGCGCGAAGGGAAGGATTCCTGGCTATTGTATGCTGAGCAGCTCGACCTCGAACACCAGGGTGGCGCGGGGTGGAATGGGGCCCTTGCCCTCTTGGCCGTAGGCCAGCCACCAAGGAATGATGAGCGTGCGTTTTTCCCCGGTGCGCATCGTGGCAAACGCTTCGTCCCAACCTTTGATCACCGCCCCTGTGCTGACACGAAATGAAAAGGGCCGGCCACGGTCGCGGCTGCTGTCGAATTTTTCTCCATTGACGAGCAGACGGCCTTCGTAGTGGGCGGTGATCTGCGCGCCATGGGGGGGCGGGTCACCCGAACCGGAGGCGCGCACCACATAGCGCAGCCCGCTTGAGGTGATGATGGCATCGGCGTAATTCTGTTTGATCAGCGCCTGATCCTTTTCGGTCAGGCGCTGTTCCTCCATCATGGCGCGGGTGTATTTGTTGGCGGGCTCACCGGGATTGGCGCGGCGGAAAATCCCGGTGCGCGCCTGAAACGCGATGAAGGCCAGTACCAGGCCGAGAATGAGAAGAATGCCGTAGGAGCGCATGAGCGGGCGGGTGGGCCGGGATTGTTAACGGAAGAAATTGTATTTCACGATGGCGTAAAGGGCGCGAAAACCGTCGCGCCAGCCGATTTTTTTCCCCTCCTCATAGGTGCGTCCGTAGTAGGAGATGCCGACCTCGTAGATCCGGCAGTCTTTCAATCGCGACACTTTGGCGGTGATCTCCGGCTCAAAGCCGAAGCGATTCTCCTCGATCCTGATTTTCTGCAGCACTTCGCGGCGGAATACCTTATAGCAGGTTTCCATGTCCGTGAGATTGAGGTTGGTGCTCATGTTCGAAAGCAGGGTGAGCACCCGGTTGCCGACCATGTGCCAGAAATAAACCACGCGGTGCGCTTCGGCGCCCATGAAACGCGAGCCAAAGACCACGTCGGCCTTGCCTTCCAAAATGGGCTTCAGCAGCCGGGGGTATTCCTGCGGGTCGTACTCGAGGTCCGCATCCTGTACAATAACCACGTCGCCCGTGGCGGCGGCGAAGCCGGTGCGCAGCGCCGCGCCTTTCCCGCAGTTGATCGGATGATGGATGATCTGGCTGACAAGGGGTTCGATCTCGCGTTGGAGAATCTCGCGCGTGCCGTCGGTCGAACAATCGTCCACGATGATGATTTCCTTGTCCGCCACCGGGGCGGCGCGCACGGCCTCCACGATGGAGCGGATGGTATGCCGCTCATTGTAGCAGGGGATGACGATGGTGAGTCTCATGGAGTGCGCCTGTTTGGAATGGTAGATTGAAGCCTTAACTCCTAAATCCGCGCAAGATTGATCAAGAGGATGCTATTTGCGGTGGAAGACGTGGAATTGGGCGTCGTAGACAAGCCACCCTCGGCCAGGCAATAAAACTTGGGATTCGAGTTCCGGGCGGGCATCCCAAATTTTAACCAATTCATAATCGGCCAAAACCGTGGAATCGAGCAACCCTTCCCGAGTGATTTCCAGCGGCCGTAACACGAGCCAGTTGGGCCGAAGGGCCTGCACAACGTCAACGTAGTGCTTGGCTCCAGTGCGGACAATCGCAGTCACTTCATTTGAGCTAAGGCCAGGATAATCGAAAGTCTTCAGTCCTGAGAAATAGCCGATATACCCTAGGGATTCGAGAAACACCGTATCGCCCGGTGCAGCATGATAGCGGAGCCAAAGTCCTATCGCGTGACGGCCATTATCCTCAATTACCCGCTGTTGTACCCGCATTTGATACGCGACGGCAGCCAACAGACAGACTTGGGTGGACACGACAGCCAACGCAGCGACTCTCACCAGACGGCCCAGAAAAGGGAAGGTGGATGCAACAATCAGCCGCCGATGAAAATGATCGGCTAGAAAAGCCAGGGCGATTGAAGCGATTGCGGACCACGGCGGCACATACCATGCGTAGAGATTGATCGAACAGATGTAGAATAGTCCGAGGAACAACGCAAAGGAGGCACGCCGGCCCGGCGCTGGCCAGCCGGGCAGGAGCCACGAGAAAGCGGCGACGACACCCAGAATTTTTGCTCCGATAAGAACCACCTTCGGCCAGCCGCCAAAAAGATAATTCGCCGGCAAAAAAAGATACTCTACCATGCTGTGTCCGATGAATGCGCGGAACGGAACGAGCGCGACATTGCTTAACTGCAGCGCCGGGGTCTGGGTCGCCTTGGCCACAATCGTGTGTGGTACGGGGGAACCATAAAAGTGCCAGGCCCACAGCAGCCAGGGCAGATAAAGTAATCCGCCCCATAACGCTCCTCGACTGGCCGAGCGAATGAGCGGGGTGGCTTGCCGCCATGGGAACAAGTGTGCTCCGGTGAGAACTCCAGCTAGGATGAACGCGTCCGGACGGGTCCACATGAGACCGGCATAGATGAGCATCAAATAGCCGGCGCGTGCACCAGCCGGGCGCGCCAGCTCACACCAGAGGCTCATGACGAGGCCGACAAGAAAGGCAGTTTCCATTCCATTGCTGGAAAAATCGGCCAGTTTGGGATCGGCCAGCCAAAGGCCGAACAAGGTGAATTTGCCCACGGCACCAAGGCCGCATTCGGTGGAGCGCCGGTAAACCAAGATCGCGGCACCAGACAATGCCAACCCACCGGCCAGCCGAAACAGCCACAAGGCCGCGAAATCGTTCCCTTGGGCCAACCACAGGCACGCGGCAGGCAGCAACACCCCCAAGGGGGACGTGAACGTATGCACGTGCTCTCCGGGCTGGAAAACAAGTCCTGCTCCTTGCACCAAGTTCCGACTGCTGCGGAAAGTGATATAATAATCTTCCCAAACATGATTGGTGAAGAGGGCAAAGAGCAGGGGAACGGCGAGAGCTGCGAGGGAGATCCAGTCCACCCTGGGGATCTGGAAGGGCGTGGCCGGGCGGGTGAGATTCATTGATCACATCAGGCAATTAATCGTGTGGGTGGCGACTGATTTTTTTGCGGGTGGCGACTGCATTGACGCCCGGGTTTCCGGTCCCCACGCTTGATTTGTGAGAGATCGATTACGTCAATTTTTCGTCGCTGCCCGCAAAAGCAACCTGATCGGTGGTTCGGGTTTCCTGCTGACGGACCGGGTCGTGCGGATTGGACTGGGCTTGGCCATAAATGTCGTGATGGCGCGCACGCTGGGTCCGGCAAATTTTGGCTTGTTCGCCTATGCGGTGACCTTGGCGGCGCTTTTTTTGCCGCTAAGCACGCTGGGGCTGCAGCGTATCGTGGTGCGTGAGCTGGCGCGCGGCAATGCCTCCGAAGGAAGCATGCTGGGATCGATGAGTGTGGCTCGGCTGGCCGGAGGATTTCTGGGCTGTGCGCTTGCGGTGCTCGTTGCGGCGGTGACCGCTGAAACTAATCGCGGATTGCAGACTGGCTTGGTGGCCTTGGTGGCCGCGGGCAATCTGTTGCAGGCCTTTGATGTGATTGATTGGTCGTTTCAGGCCAAAGGGGATTTCAAGCGCGGCACCGCTGCCAAATTCGGGGCGTATATTGTGATGGCCGGAATTAAGCTGATCATTTTGTTTGCCGGTGCAGGGTTGATATCCCTCGCGATCGCCACCATGGCGGAAATGCTCCTTTCGGCTGTATTTCAAGCGGTCGCTTGGTGGCGTGCCGACGATCGTCAGTCGGGATGGCAGTTTGATCCCACTTTGACGGTTGCGATGTTGCGGCTGTCGGCACCCTTGTTGGCAGGGGAGATTGCAGGCTGGGTTTTTCAGAAAGCGGACATGCTGATCTTGCAGCGCTTTGCGAGTGAAAGTGAAGTGGGCTATTATGCGATTGCGCAACGGCTCGCCCAGGTGGGATTTTTTCTTCCCGTGCTGGCGGTGCAGGTTTTTTCCCCCATGGTGGCGCAGGTGCAGACTGAAGCCGAAGCGCTCGCTTTGGTGCAAAAGGTGATGAATGGCCTGGTGCTGGTCGCTTATGCACTGTCACTGTGCCTGATGCTGAGTTCGGGGTTTTTGGTCTGCGGGCTATTCGGCGGCGCGTTTGCTCCTGCCGCCGGATTGCTGGTGTATTTGGCTTGGAGCAACGTCTTTGTCTTCATGGGCTGTGCGCATACCTTGTACTTGGTGAACCGCGACGCCCAGAAACTTTCGCTTCGTCTGGCTTGGATCACCGCAGTGGCGAGTATCGGCCTGAATATTGTTTTGGTGCCATGGCTGCATGCCTTGGGCGCGGTGCTCGCCAATTTGGGTGCTTACGCGATGACGACAATTTTTGGGGTGGTTCTTTTTCGCACCAGCCGGCCTTTGCTGGCCGTCAACCTCTGGTCACTCGCGTCGCCCATTACTCTGTTTCGGTCAGGTCCCAATCCCCCAGAAAAACCGGCTGAGCCGAGTTCCGGAGCATGAAGATCGCAGTTGTCAGTCATGTGCGGGCCGGGCATGTATCCGCTTATCACCGGCTTTATGTCGAACATTTCAGGATGGCCGGCTGTGAGGTTCTGGATCTCGGGCCGCCTGAGCCGCCGGGAATTTTTGGGCGGGTATTGGGCCAATTGGAGCGGTTCGGCTGGTGGCGCGGACGCCAGACTTGGCGCCGGGCGGCGCAACGAATTCACGCGGCGGAAAAAGCCTCGGGCGGCGAACCCGCGAAAGTGTTTTTCTCTTATCTCGATTCGGGCTTTTTGGAGCCGAAGCTCGCTCCGTCTGAGGTTGAGCGGTGGCTGCCGCGTGGTTGGGCCGGAGTGGTGAACGGACCTGCGGCAGTGAAAAAGGCGGGGCAGTTCAGTGGAAAAGAAAGGGTGTTGGCGGCGAAGTATTGCCGGGCACTAGTGGTGACGGATGATAGTTTTGTTGCGGCCTGCAAAACTTCATGGCCGGGCAAGCCGGTGGTAGTGATGCCTGAGCTTGCCGATCTATCGCCGCCCGCTACCACCCCTGAACTCGTGGCATTGCGTGCCTGGGTTGGAAAACGCCGGTTGGTGGGGCTGCTCGGGGTGATCAGCGCCAAGAAAAATGTTGCGGCGTTGCTCGCCTGTGCAGGCCGGGCTCTCGTAGAACGGCCGGATCTGGCCTTTGTGATCGCGGGAGATTTTTCCGCAAAAGCCTGTTCCGGACCCGAACGTCGGGCCCTGGGAAAAAAATTGGCCCATCTGCCGGCCAACTGTCGCTTTTATCCCGAACCGATTTCCGAAGGTCCGCATTTTAATGGCTGGGTCACTGCCTGTGACTATCTTTGGTTGGCTTACCGAAACGTCGTCTATAAAAGCAACATGCTAACGAAGGCGGCCCATTTTCGGAGGGCAGTACTAGTCAGTCCCGGCGGAGTCATGGCGGCTCATACGGTGCAGTATCGGCTGGGAGAAATTGTTGATCCGGAAAATAGCGATCAGGTCATGGCTGCTTTTGAACAGTTGATGAAAACGCCCGCAGACATTCGGGCCTTTGACGAATTCTCTGCGCTCAACAGCAACGCGAAATTGGCGGCTACCGTTCAAAGTGTGTTGCAGGCGTTTCAGACCTGAAACCCGCGGTGAATCCCGATTCGATTTTCAATTGTCGGTTCGACTCGCGGCCCGATGATCCCGGCCGCAGCGCGAGATTGACAGCATTCGACTGCCTCCGGTCTGATACCGTCAAATGAAGACCGCGGTTGCGTTCATTGTATTTAAACGTCCGGCCGTGACGTGCCAGGTTCTTGCGGCTATCCGTACGGCCCAGCCGCCGATGCTGTTTGTGATCGCGGATGGACCGCGTGCGGGAAAAATGGAGGAAGCGGATAAATGCATTCAGGTGCGGCGAGTGATAGAGGAAGGCGTAGATTGGCCATGCGAGGTGGTGAAAATCTACGCGGACAAAAACTTGGGGTGCGCCCGGCGGGTGTCATCCGGCCTGGACGAGGTGTTTCGGCGGGTGGAAGAGGCAATCATTCTTGAGGACGATTGTCTGCCGCATCCGACCTTTTTCCCGTTTTGCGAAACCCTTCTTGAGCGTTATCGGGACGATGAACGTGTCGCACAGATTGCCGGCTGTAATTTCTTCCCCGAATCGTTCAAGGCCGTGACCGAGAGTTATTGCTTTTCGCGTTATCCGCACTGCTGGGGTTGGGCGACATGGCGCCGGGCTTGGCGGCACTATGATCATGAGATGCGGTCATGGAAAACTGCACGCGAAGCAGGTTGGAAACTACCCGTTGAGCGGCCGGGTGAGTGCGTGGTCTGGGCCGGGTGTTTTGATGCGGTCTCTCGTGGGGCGCTTGATTCCTGGGCTTATCGTTGGACGGCCTCGCTGTGGGCGTGTGGCGCATTATCAATTACGTCCGCCCAAAATTTGGTCACCAACATAGGCTTCGGCGATGACGCCACGCATACCACGGGCGGCATTTGGGGCAATCGCGCACTGGGATCGGCGCATTTTCCACTCTTGCACCCTGCGGCAGTCAGCCGAAACGAAGCGGCGGACGCTTTGACTGGTCGGTTGGTGTTTGAACCCCCCTCAATCTTCCGGAGGATTCTGCGGTTTTGCCGCCGTCTTTTGGGCCTATGAACAATATTTATCATCCGCGTGGATTTTGGAACGGGCTTTTGCGGCAGCCTGCTTGGCACCTTCGCGAGTATTGGCGCAGCCCGGCTTATCGGGCCCTGCATCGGTTTCACGCACGGTTGGCGCGATTGCCGCGGTTCACCCCGGCGGAAGTTGTCTTTTTCGGTCAGCGGGTACGGCTTTGCGATGCGCCCAGTTTCCTGAGCGCATGGGACGAGATTTTTGTCAATCGCATCTATGAAATCCGTCGCGATCCCTCCCATGTGCCCTGTCTCGTTGATGCAGGTGCCAACATCGGTCTGGCCGCGCTGTTCTGGCAATGGCGCTACGGTCATTTCAGGTATGTCGGTATTGAGCCGGATCCTGTGATCGCAGCGTGCTGCCGGGAGAATTTGCGGGCCTGGAAGATCGATGGCGAATTGCACGAGGTCGCAGTGGCCGGCAAGGAGGGGTGTTCCTGGTTCCAGCCCGATCATGCCGACGGCGGTCAGCTGGCGACCGGTCGTCCCGCTGGCAGCATTCAGCCTTTTGAGGTGGAGCTAAGACGCCTTTCCGCTTTTCTGCCTGACTCGGTTGATTTGCTGAAAATTGATATCGAAGGAGCCGAAGGAGAAGTGCTGGCTGAGATTGCGCCCTGCCTGCCACGCGTGAAGGCCCTCTTTGTTGAATGGCACAGCCGGGCCGGTGCGGGCGGATTGGGCCAGGCGATCCGTCTGCTTGAGTCTGCGGGATTTGAATGTTTTGTTCAGGTGGTCCGCGGCCCCCCCCGGCCTTTCCTCGCCTATAAGCCTGCGCAGGGATTCTCACAGCAATTAAACCTTTACGCCACATGCCTGTGATTCCGGCCAAATTCTGCGCTGTCTTGCGCATGGGTAAGATTGCGGGATTTGTGGCGCCCGTGCACCATGCTGGTGGAAGATGAGCAACTACTGCACCTTTTTTGATCGGGGGTATCTGCCGCAAGGACTGGCTTTGTGGCACTCGTTGCAGCGGCACGAGGCGAGTGCAGTGTTGTGGGTGCTAGCGCTTGATGACGAAACCGCCGGCGTGCTGCGTGCGATTGCCTCGCCGGGCACGCGTGTGGTGCTGCTCGCCGAGCTGCTGGCGGCGGATCCGGCGTTGGCCGCGGTTCAAGCCGGCCGGACCCGGCAGGAATTTGTCTTCACGCTCAAGCCTTGCCTATGCCGGTATCTGCTGTGTGCCGGACAAGGGATCGACGTGCTGACTTATCTGGATTCGGACCTGTATTTTTTCGGCCATCCTGGGCTGATCCAGCGCGAACTGGAGGAGGGCAGTGTTCTTTTAGTGCCGCACCGGTATCCACCTTGGCATGACGACAGCGCCACCTACGGATATTTCAATGCTGGCGTGCTGGCATTTCGAGACGACGGGCCCGGTCGGGCCTGTCTTGATCGGTGGCGGGAAGAATGTCTGGAATCTTGCGCCCTCGTGGCGGGCGGTCTCTGCTATGGCGATCAGAAATATCTCGATGCATGGCCTGCACGTTACGGAGCGCCTGTACGAGTAAGTCAAAATCCGGGGCTGAATCTCGCGCCCTGGAACTGGGCGCGGCATGCCTGCGTGGTCAGTTCCCCGGGCGTGCAGGTTGATGGAGCACCATTGATCGCCTTTCATTTTGCACAGTTCCGGCGGGTAAACGCACGTTGGTTCGACTCGGGCCAGCTCGAATACGGTATCATGCCGTTGCGGCTGCGATCGCAACTTTACGAGACGTATTGGGCCGCGCTGGTCGCGTCGGAGGCGGAGATTCGCCGGGTGCGGCCGGAGTTCACCCTGTCCGGCCGAGGATGGAAGGCATCGCTCGGTGCCTGGCACCTGGCATTGCTGCGGCTATTCTGGGGACAATTCTGGTGGCGGCTTGGGCCGTGGTGGCTGGCGGGTCGGTTCGGACTTGGGCAGATGTCTGGACGGATGATGGCAATCTATCGGCGCGTCAGACGCCGGCAGCGATGAAAATATTGGTCGTCACTCCCACGTTGGGCGAATCACGGTGGCTGGCCGACACGGTGGCGAGTGTGGCGGCGCTGCCACTCGCGTATGAACATGTGCTGGTCGCTCCTGAGGTTGCCGTGCCAGCACTGACCGCACGCTTTTCCGGTGTTACCGTCGTGGCTGAAACCAAGGGCGGCGGCATGTATGCGGCGGTTAACACGGGGCTTGAAGCCGCGCGCGACTGGGATGCATTCACGTATATCAACGATGATGATCTATTGCTGCCGCACTTCGTGACAGTGGCCGCTGCCCTGGAGAGGTCGGCAGGCCGACCGTTGATCGTGTACGGACGGGTGCGGCTGATTGACGGAGCCGGGCGGCGACTCGGGGCGATCCCGGTTTCGCCGATGCCACGACTCAATCGTGATCTCTATGCGCAGCGGATTGAGCCGGTCTTTCAACATGGCACGCTCGTGAGCCGCGCAACCTGGAAGCAACAGGGCGGCTTTGATCCGGCGTTTCGCTTTTGCGGAGATTCGGAGTACCTAGCCCGATTGTGTATCCATGGCGTATCGGCATTGCGGGTGAGCGGTGAGGTGGCGGCATTCCGACTGAGACATGGTCAGTTGACGAAAAATCGTTTGGTCATGGTCGAGGAACGAAAGCGGGTGGACCAAAAACTGAACCTGCCGGCAGAGAGCAAAAAAATCAGGCATCATTGGGCGCGGTTGATTTTTCGCACTGCCAACCTGCCAGTCTATGCCGAGCGTATTCTCCGCCACGGTTTTGTGTCGTTCGATGAGCTGCTCGAACGAGGAGAGTGAGCCGTTTTCACTTGTACCGGTTGGAAACAAAAAACCGGCTCGTCGCGGGCGCAAAGGCCAGATCCACCTGCCAGAGCGCACCGTCCTTTGGCCGGCGCATCGGATCAGCAAGATCGCAGCAGCGAAAGCCCCGCGTCTCCAACCAAGCGCAGAGCTCGTGAAACCGCAGGCAACCGGGGGTCAGGGTGAAATTGTACGCTTCGATGACAAGCAAATGGGTTTGGCGCAGGACATCCGTCGCACCGTCGAGCACGGCGACCTCGTAGCCGTGGGTATCTAGTTTTAAGCAATACGGCCCGGATAGATTGCGCGCCGCGACCACGGCATCGATGGTTTCCACGGGAACCGTTCGCGTGGCAGTATCACCCGGACCGGCGACTCCGCTGCCATCAAGGGCGGAATCAACCACAAACGAGACGCTGCCGGCGTTGGCTCCTGCCGCAGCCGCGACAAAATCAAAACCATGTGTTTTCTGCAACTGAGCCAGTGCGGCTTGACGTTCGGACAAGGGTTCGAACAGCAGGAATTTTGCGGTGGGAAAACATGAAAGCGCGCGCAGCGACCAGATGCCATCTGAAGCCCCGATGTCGATGACGGTGGCAGGTGCAACTCCCCGGGCGCGGGCGCGCGCGAGCAGGCCGGACATGACAAAGGCACGGTCGTGGCGCATCAGGTGAAGGCCCATGGGCGCCAAGATGGCGTTGGCGATACGCTGCAGATGGGAACGAAAGGTTTCAGCCATGGGGGCGGGAGTGGCGTACAATATTTTTGCGCAGGTAGCGGAAAACGGATCCGAGATCCCAGAACCAACAATGCCATGCAGGGAAATACCGATGGCGGACGGTGATTTCCTCACGGTATCCAAACCAGTTTCCCGCATCACTCAGTCCGCCGCTTGCGCATCGGGCAACCAACAGTTGGACGCTTTCAAAACGGACACCTTTTTTCCACAGTCGCAGATTAAAATCGTAGTCGGCCATTATCTGAAGGCCAAGATCGAATCCGGCCTCGGCGGTCAAAAGCGAGCGGCGATAGAACGCCGCCTGATGATGGACAAAATTACGCCGCACGACGCCCGGTGGGTGCGCAAGACGGTAGACCCGTGTGTCATCGTAGGTCGCTTCGCCCACCACGACGCCGGCGTCAGTTCGGACGAGGGCTTCGGTTGCGCACGCCAGCACGTTGTTGCTGGCGAGCCGGTCATCGGCTCCAAGGAAATAGACCCAGGTGCCGCGCGCAGCGGTGATGCCCTTGTTCATCGCATCGTAGATGCCATGATCAGGCTCTGCGATCAGGGCGGTAATCTGTTCTTGGCGGGCTTCCAACCACTCGCGGGAACCGTCCGTGGAGGCGCCGTCGATCACGACAAGCTCATAGTTTGCTTCTTGTTGGCCCCACACAGTATCGAGTGCGGCCTGCAAATGCAGGCCGGGGTTGCGACACACGACAATGATGCTGAAGAACGGTACTGATGCTGGCATGGCGTTTTGCTCAGGTATATCATCTGGTATTGATGCCTTGGTTGATTACATTCTTCAGCATATGGTTTGCCTGAAAATCAGGCATGGACGTTCCCATCGGATTGCAGGAAGCGAATCTTCGGCAAATAAATACTAACCAGGCGGTGGCGGGGTAGTCGCATGGATGATACGGCAAATCCGACGATGCGCTTGTCGGGGGCATAAGTCAATTGGCACATGATCGAGGCAAGACGGTGCCTTGCTAGATTTGAAATGCACCGGCAGATAACTTGATGCGGCTGCAGAGGAATTTTGATGACGTATGACTTGCGCACAAAAACTTTTTTGTCATGGGCGTTTCGCCTGGCGGCGTTGCCGCGCTTTCTTTCATTTTAAAATTTGTGGGCGACGAGGCGCTGGGCACAAATGGTCGCGAAGGAGATGATTCCGATGTTGCCGGCTTGAATTTTTGCCTGGGGTTGCAGTGCCATGCATGTCAGCTGACTTTGGCCGGGGCGATCCGCACAGATAAAATTTCGATTACAATGATTGCATGCCCTGCGTTTTATAACGCAATGTCCCGGATTGCATGATGAATTGTCGTTTGGTTTGTCATGTGCTGCATTTCCCTCGAACATGCGGGTTCACACAAAAGCATGATTTCTGGCATTATACTCTTGCCTTGGCGGGCACGTTTGGTGGCCGCGTGTGCGATCGGACTGGCCGTGTGGGCGTTGC
>CAZIQP010000027.1:33776-35171 GCA_964541315.1 uncultured Opitutaceae bacterium | reverse complement strand
ACGACGCAGCGCGAGCTGCTGGTCGCTCCGGGCGGCTTCATCGTGATCGACACTCCCGGCATGCGCGAAATCCAACCCTGGGTCGCCGAGGCCAGCGTGCGCGCCGCCTTTGCCGATATTCTGGATCTCACGGCGCAGTGCAAATTCCGCGACTGCTCGCACACTGTGGAACCCGGCTGTGCCGTGCAAAGCGCCATCAAAGCCGGCGCGCTCGGCAAAGCCCGCTGGCACAGTTGTCAGCGCATGCTCCTCGCGACCATGAAGGCGCCGACCTACGGCGACCGCCGCGCCGAGCAGGAACGCAAGAAAGGCGTTAAGAAAATGAACAAGAGCCTCCGGCAGCGCGTGCACGCGAAATCAGACGGGGAGTGAATTAGGCCGTAGTTCTTAGTACGTAGTCACGTTGGAGAAACCCGACAACGCGGACCACACACGCGACCGCCACGTTTCGGGCTGCGCCTTCAATCGCGGCTACTTGCGGACAACCGAAAGGCGAAATTATCTCCTGATCGACGCGGCGCCGCAGTTGACCCGCGACCGAATATGCGTGATTCTGTTTCTCCATGTTTAAAATCCTCGGCTCAGATGGCAAAGAATACGGACCGGTCACCCAGGGCAATGTGATCGAGTGGATCCGCGACGGCCGCGCCAATCTCTCGACCAAGGCCCGCAAGGCCGACGAGACCGAATGGAAAACCCTCGCGGATTATCCCGAGTTTGTCCCGACCGGGTCCGCGCCATCATGGGCGCCGCCACCGCCGCCCATGACGGAGACAGCCGCTCCGTTCGTGCCGGCACCCGCGGCGGCGAGGGTGCCCGCAACCCGGCCGCTCGCCGGCCTGGACCGGCGATTCACCGCCGCCCTGATCGACGGCATGATTTATTTTTTCTGCCTGCTGCCCTACTTCACCGCGTTCAACGCGATTTTTTCCGAGCGGCTGGCCAACAACGAAAGCTTCTCCTTGGAGATGTTGTTCAACACCTATGCCGAAGCGTGGCCCAAATCCATGCCCTATGTGCTGCTGCTTGCCCTGGTGCAGACCACCCTGCTCTGCCGGCGCAGCCAGTCCATCGGCAAATATTTTCTCCGGATACAAATCGTCACGGTGCAGGACGAAGCACCCGCCGGTCCGGTCCGCGCGTATCTGCTGCGCAGTTTGCTGATCTGGGTGATCGAGCAGATTCCGCTATTCGGCAAGCCGCTCTTCTGGCTGGTCGACTGCTTCTTTATCTTCCGCGAAGACCAGCGCTGCATCCACGATCTCATCGCGGGCACCAAAGTGATCAAGCTGCCACCGCCGGGCTCATCCCCAAAAGAATAGTTTGAGGAACGGACGCTCAGAGCAAAGGCGGCCTGCTTTCTTATGAGCTGTAGGAGCGGCTTTATGCCGCGAT
>CAZIQP010000027.1:25441-33676 GCA_964541315.1 uncultured Opitutaceae bacterium | reverse complement strand
GTCGGCCATAGCCGTGGCGACGGCTGATCCGTAGTGATCGGCGGAATCCGCGGTTATATTGATCTGCCGTACTGCGTAAGGCTTCTTTTTTCGTCATGCGGCTAAGGCTGCATCGGGATCACTTCGCGCCATCAAGCTGCGCCAAACGTTTTTCCAACGCCGCCACACTGGTCAGCGGGGACGAGCAGGCTCCATTGGCGCAAAGAAAGGCGGCCGTACGGTCCAGCTCGGGATAAATATCCTCGCCGCGCGGCGCCGGTCCGGTGCGGCGGTCCCACCATTCCACGAGCTTGTGCTGCGTCGGCAGACGCAGGGCGGCGACAAACATTTCCCGTGCGACCCCATCCTGCTTGCCACCCAGAATCATGGCATGCACCGGTTCCGTGCGCGCTTCTTCCTCGGCCAGCAGCAGGCCGCCGACGTAGAAGGAGCGATTATCCATCACCCCGGGAGCGAGGAGCCAGCGCAAGGCGTTGCCCGCCATGTCGCGAAATTCCGCGTGCCCCGTCACCTGGGCGAGCGCGGTGGTGAAACGCGCCAACGCCACATTCTCGTCAAACTGCGGACGCGGCGCCGGAAAGCTTGCCTTGGTCGCATCGCCGGCGGCATAGCCCGCGGCATCCGCCCGGCGAAAATGCGCCTCGATGAATTTAGCCGACACCATCGCGCGAGCCAGCCAGTCGGGATTCTGCGTCAACTGATGCAGCGCGAGAAAGGCGCGGCCCATGGCCAGCGCATCGCCCAGATAAGGGCCGGCCGCATCCCGTTCGTCATGCCGGAAACCGCCTTCGCCCAAGCCGCGATGGTCGATCACCCACCGTGCCGCGTGTTCGGCCTCGGTGCGATAGGACTCGTCACCGGTCGCCGCAGCGAGCTGGACCAGCGCGCAGATGATCCAGCCGTTTTCCCGGGCATAAACATGCGTGTCTATGCGCGGCACTCCGCGGGCTCGACGTCCGGCATCATCGAGCGAGAAATAATCCGCGCTGTGCTCTCCGGGCACGAGGTCGGCATCCTGACTCGCATAGACCACGCCGTCAGGACTCGTAAGAAACTTTCTCAGATAGCCGTGGATGGATCGCGCGGTTTCCAAATAAACCGGATCGTGCCACTGCGCGAAAGCCAGCGCATACGCGCGAAGATTGTCCGCCTGAATGGAAATGATCTTCTCGAAATGCGGTTCATCCCAGGTGCCGCCGGCGGAGTATTGGTAGACGCCGCCCCAGACGGGATCGAGGAGCTTGCGCTGGAGCCGGAGCGTGTCGCGGGCCAGTTGCGCGATGCGGGCATCACCGCCCCGGCTTTCCTGCAGAGCGAGTTCAAGGGTGTCGGCGTCGAGGAATTTGTGGCTGAACCCCCAGCCGCCTTCCTTCTCGTCGTAGCCGGCCAGCCATTGGCCATGCATTTCGTCGCGTCGTCCGGCCGGCAGCACCGTTTCACTCGCGGCGGCACGATCGTGACTGACATTTTGCGCGGCCACCGGCGAGGGATCGTCGATGACTGCACGCAACAATTGCACCATCGCCCCCGGAGTGACATAGCCCTGCTTCTTCACGATCTCGGTTCTATCGGGAGCGTAGATGACCGTCGCCGGCCAGCCGTAATCCTCGTAGCGGCTGGCCAGATCGGGTCGCGAATCCTGATCCACGCGAACCGCGAGATATCGTTCGCCCACCAAGGCGGTCACGGCCCGGTCGCGATAGGTGGTCGCCTCCATCACATGGCACCAGTGGCACCACACCGCCTCCAGATCGAGCAGGACAAATTTGTTTTCGCGTTTCGCCCGGGCAAACACCTCGTCGGACCACGGGTGCCAGGTGATTCCGGAAATCGATTCTGCCGGGGCGGCGGACAAACGGGTCAAACCAAGCAGAGCGGCGCAAAGGACAAAACGGGAAAGGTTCATGCCCTTGCTACGCGGGACATCACTTGCCGGATGCAGACTTCCGAAAGATCAACGCATCCAGCGAGAGCTTGCCCGGGCCGAAGACAAGCACGATGAGCGAAGCCAGCAGAAAAAGAAACGGGGCAGCAGAGACAAATTTATCCGGATCACTGGTGATCGCCATCAGCGCTTCCCGATCCGCCGTGTAATAGGCCACGAACATGGTGCCGAGCAAAGGAATCGAGGCGGGCCGGGCAAAAAGTCCGATGGCAAGCAACGCTCCGCCAAAACATTCGGTCGAACCGGCCATGATGGCGTTGAGTTTGGGCATCGGAATATGCAGCGATTCAAAGTATCCTGCGGTACGATCGAGATTCATCAGCTTGCCCCAGCCGGTGCGGGCAAACGCAATGCCCCAGTAAAGCCGGATGACCAGCAGCAGCGGGGATTGGAAAAACGAGGCGATGGTTTCGAGTTTATCCAGCAGGGAGCGGAGTTGCATAGGTGTGGGGGTTAAGATGGCAGTGAAAGTGAGAGCAGGAGGGCGGGGATTTATTCCTGAGGCAGGAGCGGCTTTATGCCGCGATTTACTCGAGCCATTCAGGATATGGACACGCCTGCTTCGTAAGCAAACCGAACCATGCCCAGTCATCAGCGGCGCAATAGTAGCACGGCCACATCCGGCCAGAGGACAACAGTTCAGCGCGATAGGGATTCAAATAGATATAGAGAAATATCGGAAATACATCGTCAGTCGATCGCAGCTTGTGATCGTAATAGCCACGCTGCCACTTCAAGCCAACTTGTCTCAAGACGACAGATGTGCGACCTTTTAAAAGCCGGAAGGCATGAGACAGCGTTTGATCGGAATGCAGCTCGACCAACAGATGCACATGATCTGGCATCACGACAACCGTCCGCACCTCCCAACCGCAACAAGCTTCCTTGGCCGCCGCCAACACTTTTTCGCTCACTGGCATATCTGTCAGTCCGGTCTGCTGATCTTCGATGCAAATAGTCAGGAAATAAGACGCCCCGGCGACAGAATATCTGCCCTTGCGCAAGGCTTCATGTCCTTTGGCGATATCGCGCATGGTGTTGAGATTTAAAGTGGTCGCGGCGTAAAGCCGCTCCTGCAAAAATCCATCAGTATCGATCACCGTTGGCAGAACCAGCCGAGCTCCATCCAGGTGCGGAACCAGGCTTGGATTTTTGCCGCCCAATCTTCCCGGGCATGTCTGGCCGGCGGGATGCCGGCATTCAGCGCCTGCTCGAGCGTTTTTCCAGTCTGGATCGCCCGCAATATCCGGTAGGCGGCAGGATCGAGGCGTTTGAAATAAATCGTGCCATCGATCCGATGCACGGCGACCTGGGTCCGCTCGGGTCGCGGCCGGGTGACTTTGCGGCTGCCCGTTTTTTTGGCGGCATGCGCAATGGACGTGTTGCTCGCCTCGCCGCGCGAAAGTTCGTCGCGCTGCTTGACCGCCAGAATGAATTCATCGACCGGATAATCCAACTGCAGAAGTTGCAGGTAAGGCTGCAGGTTGAGTTGCAGCCGCGACGGGTCGGCGTCGAGCAGATCGTCAACCGTGAAGACCGGCAGCGCCGCGCTGTCGAACACCTCGATGCGAGCCCACTCGAAGCGGGCCAGATCATGACAAAGCGCGGTGTGCGGCCGCGTCCACTGCGGCTCCTCGCGGATGAAGCGCGCGAGGCGCGAGGGCAGATCGCGCAGGGTGAAGGAGCGCGACGGATACTTCACGAGGTACGCCTCGATCAGCTTCATGAACCGCGGCTGGCCGAGGGCGGCGCGCAGGCCGGGACAGTCCTCGTACAGGCTGTCGAGCACACGGAACCAGTACATGCGGCTGTAGATTTCGAGGCGCTCGAAGGAAGTGAGCCGGTCGTTGGGCTTGGCGATCTGCGCGGCGAGTTCGGCCGTGGGCCGGCCATCGCGCCAGCGGCGCGGCATGCGGTTGGCCGGCGTGAGCGGCCGCGAAATCAGCGTCCACATCGCGCGCTGGAGCGCGGCGAGTTCGGCCGTCGAGCCGACCCGCTCAGGCGCGAAGCGTCTCTTCGCGGGGTTTTTGCGCTTCGCGGGCATCGGCGATGTATTGCTTGGATTTCAGGGCTTCGTCGTGGACCTCGTCGAAGGACGGGATCTTGTCGTCCCACTCGAGGAGGGTCGCGGTCACGCCGCAAAGCCTGATCGCGTGGGCGTAGAGTTTCCACACCGGATCGATGGGGGCGTGGTCGTGGGTATCGAGGATGTATTTCTCGAACTTGGTGTGCCCTGCGATGTGCATCTGCGCGACCCGGTGGTGCGGCACCTGGTTGATATAATCGTAGGGATTGAACCGGTGGTTCTTCGACGACACATAAATATTGTTCACGTCGAGCAGAATGCCGCAATCGGCGCGCTCGACGACTTCGGAGAGAAACTCCCACTCGGTCATCTCGGAGACGTGGAACTCGGTGTACGAGCTGACGTTTTCCACGCAGATGGGGACCTCCAGAAAATCGCGCACGTATTTGATCTTTTCCGCGGTGCGTTTCGCCGCCGCAAAGGTGTAGGGCATGGGCAGCAGGTCGTGCGAATAGGAGCCGTCGACACTGCCCCAGCAAAGATGATCGGAAAGCCAGGGCGTGTTCGTGCGCTTGACGAGATTTTTGAGCCGGCGGAGCTGACTGCGGTTCGGTTTGTCGGCGGAGCCGAAATAGAGCGACACGCCATGCTGGACGACGCGGTACTGTTCGAGGATCTTGTCGAGCACGGCAAGCGGACGTCCGCCCTCGACCAGATAATTTTCCGAGATCACCTCAAACCAGTCGACGGTCGGTTTTTTCGTCAGGATATGCCCGTAGTGCGGGATACGCAGACCGATACCGACGCCGTAATCGGTGAAGCCGTTGAAGCGGTTGGCGGGCATGTAATGAAAAGGCGAATTGGCTGGCTGACAAAAGCGAGCGAGAAAAAAGGAGACCGGGTGTTGAGCCCGATCTCCTTGGATTGATTCGATTTACCCGGACCGATCAGGGGCGGGTACGAGAGAAAAATCAGGTGCTCTTCTTGTCGGCGTGAGCGGAAGCGCAGCCGCCCTTGCCCTTGCAACTGTTCTTGCCCTTGCAGCCGTTGTCGCTGCTCTTGCAGCCGCCCTTGCCTTTGCAATCGTTCTTGCCGGCGCAGTCGTGGGCTTTGCAACCGTCCTTCCCTTTGCAGCCGTCCTTGCCCTTGCAACTGTCCTTGGCTTTTTCGCCGGCGGGGGCGGTTTTGCCGGCGTCCTGAGCGACGGCTTTGACGGCGAAGGAACCGGCATAAAGGCCGGCGATGGCTGCGGCCATAAGGATAGTACGTGTGGATTTATTCATTTGGATTTTTTGGTTTTGGGTTTCTGAATCCATCCCAACAAGCACCATGCCAGCCGGGCGGAAGAAATGCTAAAAGTGGTATTGTCCTGATTGGAGCTGAGTGAGTCTGCCTTTATTCCAAGAAATTACGACCGGGGGATAAAATTGGATGCAAATCACTTTATCGATCATCCAACAGAGTGCCAGACCATTTCTGCCCGCCGGAGTTCCGTCGCTGGGATTTCACATGGGACGGGCGTACTTTAAATACCCCAATGGCGGGCATGATGATTCTGCATGAGGTGGGGTGAGTTGCCCATCAACCCCTCGTCTTCGGGGATAAAATGCGCTCGTTGGACGAAAAAGGATTTCCATCAGATGATCCGGTCGGTCAACGGCTCGCCATTGATAAAGCAGCCGAGGTTGGCGAGAAAGTGCCGCACAAGATTTTCGTCCTGTTCGCGATGTCCGCCGGCCACATGCGGCGTGATCTGGCAGTTGGGCTCGCGCCATAGCGGATGTTCGGCCGGCAGCGGCTCGGGATCAAGCGCATCGAGATAGGCTCCGCCCACCTGCCCGCTGCGGAGCGCGCCCAGCAAGGCCTCCTGATCGACCGTGGTGCCCCGGCCGGTGTTGTAGAAATACGCACCCCGCGCCATGCGTTGAAAAAAGACGGCGTTGCAGAACTTTCGCGTCGCGGCCGCATCGGGCAGCAGATCCACCACATGATGGGCCAGCGGCAGCATCGTCGCCATTTCGGATTCGCGCACGATTTCAATGCCCTCATCGCCCCGGGGCGTGCGCCTCATGCCGATCACCCGGCAGCGAAACGGCGCCAGCAATTCCGCCAAACGCCGGCCGATCGCCCCATAACCCAAAATCAGCACCGTCTTGCCCGTGAGCAGGTCCTTGGTGTAGCGGCCGGCAAGGTACTCCCACCCGCGCGGCCCCGCCTGGTTCAGGACATATTGCGGCAGTTCGCGGGTCAGGGACAGCAGCATCGCCAACAAGTGCTCCGCACTCGGATTGGCGAACACCCCGGAAGCGTTCGTCATCACCGCGCCGCGCGCGCGCATCGCGGCGCGGAAATTGTCGTTGTCATAGCGCGCATAACCCGCCGTCGACAGCGCCACCCAGCGCAGACGCGCATAACTGATCAGGTCCGCCGGGTCGGGTTGCCCGTAGGCCACATCCGCCTCCGCCAATGCCGGATCGAGCCCGCCCTCGGTAAGGACAGAGCGCGACGATTGCTCCGACTGGATGACCCGGCAGCCGAGACGCGCCAGACTGTCATAAAATAATTCGCGCGCGCCGGGACGCAGCTCGTGGTTGGTCCAAACCGTGAGACTCATGGAAGATGCATTTAAAATGTGAAGGTGACCCGGTCATGACTAGAAGGCGCCCGCCGCTCGGCAAGCCAAACTATCGCTTTCCCCACCCTTGCCAAGCGCCGGAAACAGCGTCATGCAGATACGGTCCGGCCCCTCCTACCCCTATGGAAGCTCTCATTGCCTTGCTGGTCCTGTTCCTTTTCGCCGTTCTGGTCGTACTGCCGATCTGGAGCATCATCAAAATCGGGGGCCTGAGTGAGGACAATCAGAGACTGAAGCGCCAATTCGACATCCTCGAAGCCGAAGTGGAAAACCTGCGCACGGCCGTGCGCAAGCCCCCCGCCACCGCAGCGCCCAAAGTGGAAGCCGCGAGCGTCGTTCCGACCCCGGCACCGGTTGCCGATGCACGCTCGGCCGAAGTGCTCGCGGCAGCCTTACCTCCGCCGTCCACCATCGCACCGCCTCCTTTGCCGCCCGAACTACCGGCGCGCCTGGGGGGATTGCCCGTCGTCACCACGGCCGCGAATGCTTCGCCCAAGATCGCAGCAACCGCGCCACCGGCTGTTGCGAGCGTTCCCGTACCTCCGCCCGTCACCGCACCGGTGTACGTGCCGCCGCCGCCCAAGCCCGGCTGGCTGGACTCCATCGATTGGGAACAGTTCATGGGCGTGAAGCTCTTCGCGTGGCTCGGCGGACTCGCGCTGTTTCTCGGGGTGGCGTTCTTCATCAAATACTCCTTCGATCATGACCTTATCCCACGGGCGGTACGTGCGGCAATTGGTTTCGTGTTCGGGGCCGGACTGGTGGTCGGCGGGCTGAAAATTTCCCGCGAAAAGTACGCAGTCACAGCCCAAACCCTGATCGCAACGGGTGTTGTCTCACTCTACGGTGTGACCTTTGCCTGTCGGTCGATCTACCATTTCGAGTTCTTTGGTCCGATCCCGACCTTCCTACTCATGTCGCTGATCACGGCGACCGCGTTCATCCTCGCCGTACGGTTGGAGGCGCAGGTGATCGCCATCCTCGGAATTCTCGGTGGTTTTCTTACGCCAAAACTGCTCTCCACCGGCGTCGACAATCCCGGCGGCCTGTTCGGCTACGTCACCCTGCTCGATATCGGGCTCGTCGCCGTGGCGCTGCATCGGAGCTGGTTCTACCTCGCGCCGCTCGGCGCCACCGGTACGATCATCATGATGGTGGGCTGGGCCAATCAGTTCTACGCGCCGGAAAAAACCGTCACCGCGATGGCCGTATGCCTCGGTTTCTGCGCGCTGTTTATCGGCGCCGTCGAAGCCGCGCGGCGACGAGCCCAAAGTTCGCCCCTCCTCACGAGGAGCGCCATGGCGCTGCCGTTGGTCGCCTTTGGCTTCGCGTGGTTTTTTCTCGGCGAACCAACCGTCGCAATCAACACGGAGTTGTTTTTCGGTTTCGTGATCCTGGTCAGTGTGTGCGTCTTCATTCTCTCCTGGCGCGAGGAAATGGGCGGTTTGATCGCCGGAGCCGCGGGCATCTGCGCGCTGCTTATGGTGCGCTGGGCGGCGGAAACCTTCACGGACGAACAGACTCCCGTGGTCGTGACCGTGTGTCTTGTTTTCTCCGCGCTCTATTTCGCCGTTTATTTGATCGCCCGCCGGCTGGATCGCGCGTCGCCATCGGTGTTGTGGTCGGCGG
>CAZIQP010000027.1:23435-25341 GCA_964541315.1 uncultured Opitutaceae bacterium | reverse complement strand
TGCTCGCGGCGCTGAGCGCGTCGCTCATCGCGGTCGGCACCGTGCTGGTGCTCACGCTTCTCGCCACCGGCCTGTGCATTTTCAAAGTGCCCGTGGCCGCCGTCGTCTTCGCGCCGTCGCTGCTCTTCATCATTGGCGGTTTCACCGTGTTCTTCTTCGCCGCCAGCCTGTGGCTCGTCCGCAAACTCGGCGACAAACTCCCCAAGGCCGAAGGACAACTCGCCGCCATCTTCGGTGACGCCCGGTCACAGATCCCCGCCTTCTCCTCGCTGCTGCCCTTTTTGCTGCTCATCATGGTGTGCGTGCAACTGCCGATCAGGGACCCATCGGCCGTGTTCGGGCTCGGACTCCTGCTCGTCGTGCTGACGCTTGGTCTGGCACAGTTGCTGGCCATCGAGTGGCTTTCGGCTTGCGCCCTGATCGGCGTCGGCGCGCTCGAATTCGTCTGGCACGCGCGGCGTTTCAATGCCGATGACGCCACTTTGCCGCTCGTCTGGTATGTCAGTTTCTACGCCGTATTCGGCCTGTATCCATTTCTTTTCCGGCGCAATTTTGAAAAGCTCACCGGCCCCTGGGCCGTGGCCGCATTGAGCGGACTCGTCCATTTCTGGATGAGCTATCAGGCGATCAAGCTCGGCTGGCCGGACAGCAAACCCATTCTCGGCCTCGTACCCGCGCTCTTCGCGCTCGCGCCGCTCGCCAGCCTCATCGTGATCTTGCGCACCGTGCCGGTCGGTAATCTGAAGCGGCTGAACCAGCTCGCCTGGTTCGGCGGCGTGGCGTTGTTTTTCATCACGCTCATCTTCCCGATCCAGTTCGAGGATCAGCCCGAATGGCTCACGGTCGCCTGGGCGCTGGAAGGCGCCGCCCTGCTCTGGCTGTTTATCCGCGTGCCGCATCCGGGACTGCGTGTCACCGGCGTGGCGTTGCTCGTCACGGCGTTTGTGCGACTCGCGTTGAATCCCGCCGTCTTCGACTACCACGTCCGCGGCGACACGGCGATTTTCAACTGGTATTTTTATACCTACGGCCTGGCGACCGCCGCGCTGTTCATCGGCGCGAAATTCGTGGCTCCGCCGCGCGAGCGCGTGCTGGGCCTCAACACCCCGCCGCTGCTCAACACCCTCGGCGTCATCCTTGCCTTCTTCCTGCTGAATATCGAAATCGCCGACTACTTCACCATGCCGGGTTCTCGCTCGCACGCATTCAAATTTTCCGGCGATACACGCGACATGGTCTACACCATCGCCTGGTCGCTTTTCGCGCTGGGACTGCTGATTGCCGGTATCGCCAGGAAACAATCCTCCGCCCGCTACGCCGGCATCGCGCTCCTCAGCATCGCCCTCATCAAACTTTTCTTCCACGATCTCCCCAAGCTCGGCACGCTTTATCTGATCGGCGCATTTATCGCCGTGGCGGTCATCGCCTTCCTCGCGTCCTTCGCCTACCAACGTTTTTTGCCCGGCAATGAAAAATCGCCAAAGCCATAGTCAGACGCAAACACGCTCCTACGCCCAATTCAGGAAAATTGAGGCCTCCCTTCGTTCATGAAATATTCTTTCCGTTCCCTTCCCCTTCTGCTCTTCATACTGCTCGTAGCCACCGCCGGCTTCAGCGCGTTCACGCCGACCGAGTGGTCGCAGCGGCAGACACTCACCGTCGCCACGCCCGGGCTCGTCAAGGTCGCAGTGCCTGCCGCCACCTTCGACGCCAACCAGCCCGGACTCGCCGATCTGCGGCTGGTCGATGCCTCCGGCCAGGAAATTTCTTATCTGCTCGATACGCCGCCGGCAGACGACGACGCGCTCCGCAGCCGATTGCTGCACCCAAAGTCTTTTGAGATCACACCCGAAGATCAATCAATGACGCGTCTGCTCATCGCCACCGGCACGACCGAGAAACTGGA
>CAZIQP010000027.1:14206-23335 GCA_964541315.1 uncultured Opitutaceae bacterium | reverse complement strand
GCGGCCAGTCCGCCGCCGCTCATTCCGCTCGGGGCCGGCATCACCCGGCGCGATGAATTTGCCGGAGAGACCGTGCTCACCGTCACGCTCGATGGACGCCATGTCCCGCTGGCCGCGCTCGCCTTCGAGACCAAGGAACCGCTGTTCATGCGTCGCGTCACTGTCACCGTGCGTGAAGTCCGCGGCGCCGTTTCCACCGAGCGCACGATCGGCGCCGGCACGTTGTACCGGGTGGCCCTCGAAGGGGCGCCCGCCCGCGCCCAACTCGAACTGCCGCTGGAGTTCACTCCCCTCGCGCGCGAGTTGCTGGTACATTTTCACAACGGCGACTCACCGCCGCTGGTCATCGACGGCGTGCAGGCGAAACAACACGCGATCGCCCTGCTCTTCATGGCTCCCGCCTCCGGCAGCTACACGCTGCTCTCGGGCAATCCGCAAGTGACGACCCCGCGCTATGACCTAGCCGCTTTCGCCGGCGAAATGCGCCAAGCCAGCGCCGACGCGCTCATCCCCGGACCGATCGAACCGATGCCGGACTACCATCCGCGCGAATCGCTCGGCACCGCCCCGCTGCCCGATGTTCCCCTGACCGGCGTGCCGCTCGACACGAAGGACTGGCCCCAACGCCAGCCTGTCCAGATCACCCGCACCGGAGTCCAGGAATTGGAACTCAATCTCGCTGCTCTCGCGCGAGCCCGGCCCGACTTCGCCGATCTGCGCCTGTTGCATGCCGGCAACCAGATTCCGTATGTGCTCGAGCAACCCCCTCTGGCCCGGCCGCTGGTCGTGACGCTGGTGGCAACACCCGACCCGAAACGCCCGACCATGAGCGTGTGGCGCGTTTCGCTCCCGCAAACCGGTTTGCCACTCCAAAAAATTGTGCTCACCTCGGTCACGCCGCTGTTTCAGCGCCAGTTTAGGATCTATGAAACGCCGGCCAACCAAAACGGCATCACCCGCGAGGCCACCCTCGCCGCCGGTCCGTGGAGCCGCACACCCGAACCCGGCGTCCCCGAAACCCGCATCTTCGAATTATCCGATCGCCCGCGCAGCGACACGATCTGGATCGAAACCGACAACGGCGACAACCCCGCCATCGCGCTTGGCGCCGTCCAGGTGATTTATCCGGTCGTGCGCCTCGTCTTCAAAGTCGCCGACACCGACGGCTTCACGCTCACCTATGGCAACCCGAACGCCAACGCCCCCCGCTACGATCTCAGTCTCGTCGCTGTGAAGCTCCTCACCGCCAGCCGCCAAGTCGCCCAACTCCCCGGCGATAATGTGGAAGCCGCGAACCCCGCTCCGAAAAGTTTTCTGGCCAGCATAAACAACACATCCATTTTCTGGGCTGCTCTCATCCTTGTCGTCGTGGTGCTTCTCGTCGTCGTGGCCAAGCTTCTGCCGAAACCGCCGGCGGGTTGATCCGCCGGAATTTTTTTATGACCGTGCACTCCGTCCCTTGCTTTTCGGAGGGGCATTCCTAGCGTACCGGGGATGTTACCCCTCCCCCGTCCCGCCCGCCAAGGTTACCTGTTACCCGTTTTGTCCGTCCTCTTGGGACTGACCTGTCTGAGCCCCGGCCTGCTGGCTGTGGAAATGGACGCCCAGGCCGGTGCCATCGGCCAGCTCAAGGAGTTCCCGCGCCAGCCCGCCCCCATGATCGAGTCCGCTTCCGACGAGGGCAAACAGGCGCTCTCCCGCATGAAACTGCCCGCCGGCCTCACGGCCTCGCTCTGGGCGGCCGAGCCGATGCTCGCCAATCCCGTGGCGTTCAACTTCGACGAACAGGGCCGCATCTTTGTCGTCGAGACCCACCGCTACCGCACCAGTTGTCTCGATATCCGCGACTATATGTGGATGCTGGAAGACGACCTGGCGAACCGCAACCAGACCGACTTTCTCGCCAGCATCCGCAAAAATTTTGGCGAGGCGGGCGTCCAGGAACTCTCCAAGGAATCCGAACGCATCGTGCTGCTGGAGGACACCAATCACGACGGCGTGGCCGACAAGTCCTCCGTGTATGCCGACAACTTTCGCTCGCCCATCGACGGCATCGCCGCCGGTGTGCTGGCTTTCCACGGCCAAGTCTGGTTCACCAACATTCCTGCGCTTTGGAAATTCACGGGCAAGGACAAGGCCGAGACCCGCACGGAGCTGCACCGCGGTTACGGCATCCGCTACAACTTCACCGGCCACGACATGCACGGCCTCATTCTCGGTCCCGACGGACGCATCTATTTCAGCATCGGCGACCGCGGGGCGAGCGTGACCACGCAGGAAGGCACGGTCATCAATGCGCCCGACACCGGCTCCGTTTTTCGCTGCTATCCCGACGGCTCCCACCTCGAACTTTTCGCCACCGGCCTGCGCAATCCCCAGTCGCTCCTCTTCAATGAATTCGGCGACCTCTTCACCGGCGACAATGACTGTGACCTCGGCGACGAAGAACGCCTCGTGCACATCGTCGAGAACGGCGACAGCGGCTGGCGCATCGGTTACCAACACTCCCCGCGCGGCAACGCCGGCCCGTGGAACGCCGAAAAACTCTGGCTCCCCCGCCACAAAAACCAGCCGGCCTACCTGCTCCCGCCGATCTGCAACATCGAGGACGGCCCCTCCGGCATCGCCTATTATCCCGGCACCGGCCTGACGCCCGCCTACGCCGGCAATATTTTCATCACGCATTTCAAAGGCGCCATCTCTCATTCCGGCATCTTCACCTACAAAGTGAAACCCGCCGGCGCGAGCTACGCCATCGAGACCGCCGCACCTTTCCTCACCAACTCGCTTCCGACCGACGTCCGCTTTGGGCCCGATGGACGACTCTATTATTCCGACTGGGCCGAAGGCTGGCCCAAGTCCAAGAAAGGCCGCATCTACGCGATCTCCGATCCCACGCTCGCCAACGATCCGATCGTAAAGGAAACGCAGCGGCTCATCGCCGCCGACTGGACAAAAAAATCCAATGACGAACTCGCCGCGCTTCTGGCTCACCCCGACTGGCGCGTCCGGCTCGAAGCCCAGTATGCACTTGCCGAGCGCGGCTCGTCCGGCGTCGCCACCCTCACTGCGGTCGTGCACAGACCCGAGGCCGATCCACTCGCCCGGCGCCACGCCATCTGGGGTCTCGGCCAGCTCGCGCCGAAAAATCCGGCCGTGCCCACTGCGCTGCGCCCGCTTTTACAAGACAACGACGCGGAAATCCGGGCACAAACCGCCAAGCAACTCGGGGATCTTCACGATGTCGCTTCAGCCGGTGCGTTGCTCGCATCGCTCGCCGACGACTCGAACCGCGTGAAATTTTTCTCCGCGCAGTCACTCGGCAAGCTCAAGCACGCCCCGGCTGTTCCCGCTCTGCTCACCGCCCTCCGTGCCAATAACGACACCGACGCCTACCTTCGCCACGCGCTCGTGATGGGCCTGGTTGGCTGCGCCACGCCCGAACAGCTTGCCGCCACCGCGACGGACGATTCCCGCGCCGTACGCCTCGCCGCGGTGCTCGCCCTCCGTCGGCTGGCCAATCCGGCAATCGCACAATTTCTCACCGATGCCGATCCGCTCATCGTCCGCGAAGCCGCCGAGGCCATCAACGATGCGCCGATCGTCGCCGCGTATCCCGCGCTGGCCGAATTCGTCGGGCACCCGGTGAAGGACGAACCGATCATGCTGCGTGCGCTCAACGTCCGCTTCCGTCTGGGCACCATCCCCGATGCCGGGGCACTCGCTATGTACGCCGCGAGCGCCGATGCCCCCGCCTCGCTCCGCACCGAAGCGCTCGAATTGTTGGCGCTCTGGCCGAATCCCCCGGCCCGCGACCGGATCGTCGGCATCTTCCGGCCGCTCGCCGAAAAATCCCGGCCCGCGGATGTCGCCATCCAGGCCCTCACCCCTCATTTCGGCGGACTGCTCGGCAACTCCGTCCCTGAAATGGTGCGAGCCACGGCCATCAACACCGCGATCGTCCTCCATCTCAGTGCGGCCGGTCCCTCGCTTAATGCCCTCGCCGCCGATTCCAGCCAGCCAGCGAGCCTGCGCGCGGCCGCACTCACGGCATTGGACAAACTCTCCGACCCGCAATTGCCGGCAGCCGTGAGGCTCGCGCTCGCCGACGCCGTGCCCGAACTGCGTCTCGCCGCCCTGCCCATCTCCAGCCGGCTCGCCCCCGAATCCGCCGTCGCGACCCTGACGAAACTGCTCGAAACCGGCACACCGGCCGAACAGCGCGCCGCCTTCAAAGCCCTCGGCAATTCCAAGCAGCCAGCCGCCGATGCCGTGTTGCTGGCCCAGCTCGGCAAACTGGCCGCCGGCAAAATCGCCCCCAGTGCCCAGCTCGAACTCGTGGAAGCAGCCGCGTTGCGCACCGATCCGCGCGTGAAACAGGCCCTGGCCGAGCGCGATGCCGTTCTCGCCAAATCCTCCGATCCGATTGCGGCCTTTCGCGTCGCGCTCGAAGGCGGTGACGCAACGAACGGCATGAATCTGTTTCTCCGCCATCCCGTGATGCAGTGTATCCGCTGCCATCGCCGGGACGACAATCCCGGCGGTGAAGCCGGACCGCAGCTCGCCGGCATCGGGGCCCGCGAATCCCGCGACTACATCCTCGAATCCATTCTCAAGCCCAGCGCGAAAATCGCCGCCGGTTTTGAAATCGTGACAGTCACCAAGAAAAACGGCGAAGCCGTGGTCGGCACGCTCGCCTTCCGCGACAGCAAGACCGTGCGCCTGCGTTCCGGCGAAACCGGGATGATCGAAATTCCCGCCGCCGAGATCAAGAGCATGGAGACCGCGCCGTCCGCCATGCCGGAAATCGCCGCCCTGGTGATGACGAAGGGTGAAATCCGCGATCTGGTTGAATACGTCTCCTCGCTCAAAACCCCGGCCAAGCCGCGCGACAAGATCACCCTCCGGGCGCTGCGGCCCAACGACGCAAATTAGTTCACGATTTCAAATCCACGCCGATTGTCCTAGAAATCCCACAGGAAACCGATGCTCGGCAATATCGGGAAAAGGGTGTCAGCCTTCCTCTGAGTCGCGATGGAACTGCCGCCCGTCGAAAGCGGGCTTTGTGTGTAGGACAGCACATTTTTCTGATTGTACGCGTTGAAGACGTCGAAGTACACCCGGAGCGAACCGTGCCTCAAGGCGTAGAACCGGGTCACGCGCAAATCCAGCCGGTGATACGCGGGCAGTCGCGCCGTGTAGAGCGGACCCGGCGCATGCCCGGTGACCACGCTCCCATCCGCCAAAGTATAGGGTTGAAATACTTCGGTGCTGGTTGGCCACCCGGTGTGGTATTGCCACGCCGCCGTAAACTGCCAGTGCGGGTTGGGATGCCACGCCACATCGAAATGGAATGAATGGCGCTGATCGCGATCGCGTGGCACCACCATTCCGTTGAGCGTTTCCGTCGTCCGGGCCAGGGCGTAGCTGGCCGACCAGTCGAAAGTATTTTGCGCACGGCTTTCGAAAATGAACTCCAGTCCGTGGGCCTCGGCATGGGTGGGCTTGAGCAGCACGCGATCAAACATGAGTTCACCCAACGGTTCGGCCACATTGAACGGATTCTCCCCGTGCGGCCGGGGATTTTCGGTGATGCGCTGGTAGATTTCAGCCCGGAAATTCACCCGCGAACCCAACCGGCTCTCCAGTCCGATCACCCGTTGTTCGGCCAGCTCGGCGGGATGGAGGATCGACTCTCCGTCCTTCACCCCAATCTCTTGCAAACCCTGTTCCTGACGATACCGGCCCCACGCCGCGCGCACGGTTGCCCGTCCGAAGTCGTACGTCACATTGAACCGCGGGCTCAATTCCGCCTTGGCATCATCGGGACTGCGGTCAAACCGGACGCCCGGCTCCAATGTAAGCCGGGGCTGGGGCTGGAAACGGAGCGCCGCGTACGCCCCCGTCGACACCCGGGTTGGCTCGAGGTTGCGATCGATCACCCGGGGATCGATCACGACCACCCCATTCTGAAGTATATTCAGGCTGCGCAACCGGTGATAGCGATATTTCGCCGAGGCGTCCTGCACCTCGAATCCCGTGCGAAACAGCGCACTATCCGTGAGCAAAAGCGACCAATCCTGGCGCAGCGCGGCCACGTTAAGCTGGCGGTCGTCGCTCAGGTCGAATGGCAGGAGTCTATCGATCTTGCCCGAACCGTGGCGGTGCCAGCCGAGCTCGGCATAGGACAAGACGGTCTCACCTTTGAGTTTCTCGCCAAACTCGCTCTGCCATCGCGCCCAAACATAATCATTGCCGTAGCTGGATTTCAACTTCTGGCCGTCCGGTTCGGTATCCGTCATGGTGTCGCCAGAATGCAGCACATGCAAAGAAAACACCTGGCCCGGCGTTGGTTGATATTCCACTTTCGCGAATACGTCATAGTAACGAGGCTTAAGTTCCGAGTCACGCGCTGTGGCTTGGAGGGCGAGATCAGGGTAGCCCATGCGGCCGCTCACCAGCCAGGTACCCCGGCCATCGGCAAAGGTGCCGCGGTTGGTTGCGCGGACGCCGGTGAGGCTGACCCCAAGCGTCGTGTGGGGTTTCAGTTGGGTTGGACTTTCAGTCTCCATCACCATCACGCCAGCCAACCGGTCACCGTATTCCGTGGTAAATCCACCCGAGATCAAATCCAGCCGGGCGACGCTCTCGATGTCGATGATCGAAAGCGCACCATCGAGGTCCTTCATGTGAAAAGGTTCGAGCAGAGTGGCGCCGTCAAGCCGGGCCAGCACCTGTTCGTTGGGCGCCCCACGCACCCAGAATTTTGCCGTGTTATCCGTCGTGGCCAGACCCGGCAAGCGCCCGACGGCGCGATACAGGTCCTCCCCGAGCTGGGGCAAGGTCTCCAACTTTTCATGGGTCAACGTGGCCACGGGTAACGCAAGTCCTTCCGTCACGCCAAACCGGCTCGGAGTCACCACGAAGTCTTCCAGCCGCACCAGCGGATCCGTGCCGGCCACCCGTTCCGAACCGGAAAAAGTTTTGCCGGCAGCATCCGATCCCAGTGTGACCGGCTTCAACTCGACACTGCTGCCCGCTTCCACGACGACCCCGCTGATCTGCACGGGCGGCAATCCCTCGGATGTGATCGTCACCCCGTAGGTTCCGGCCGGAACCCTGTTCAGTTGAAATCGTCCGTTTCGATCCGTGACCGCAGAAATGCCCGTGCCTTCCAAAACCACCGTCGCCCCGGCATGACCCAGGCCGTGCGGGCCGCTCAACACCATTCCGGTAATCCGTGACAAGGCTCGGACGCGGACGACCACGCGATTCGCGCCGGTGGGCACCGCTTCAAATTTTGTACCGGCCAGCAATAGCTGCAGCGCATCCAGCGGAGCATACTCGCCCTGCACCGGCCGGCTCTGGACGCCGGCCAGGTCCTTGGAGGAAAAAAGCACTTGGCAACCACTTTTGGTGGAAAAAGCCAGCAAGGCATCGGCCACCGGTTGGGCGGGAAGATCCCAGACCATGATCGCCGCGGCGAGACGCACGGCGATAACAGGGAACAAGGCCAATGCCACGAGACGTCGCAGCAGTAAAATCTGACGAGAGGCAATAATCATGAGGTTGGGCCGGGCATCATATGATGCACGGGGCTGCTGGATAAACACACTCGCCCAAAAAATCCGCCATCGGCGCTGAAATTATTTTTCTTTCCCCTGGATTCGCTCCACCCGGATACGCCCGTCCGCCTCGCGCATGACGACCACGGGCAACGCAACCTCCAAGTCCTTCAAAAACCCGTCGAAATCATCCAAGCCGAAGCGCCCGCCCAGCTCCAAGGAGCGCGCAGCAGGCGCAACCTCGATGATCCGGGCATGGTGACGGGCGAATTTTTCGAGGGCCAGTGCCAGCGGAGTGCCATGAAATACAATCTTCCCTTCCCGCCACGCAACCGCGTCCGCCAGCTCGCCTGCGCTGAGCCGGCGAAGATCACTCCGTCCGTTTTCGACCACCAGCTCATCGCCCGGAGCCAACCGGCGGACCTTTTCGTCGTGAACCGGGGTCGCCTCGACCGAACCTTCCAGCAGAACCACCGCAAGAGAGTCCGGCGCAAAATTGTTGAGATTGAAAACCGTACCGGTCACCCGGACTCTTCCCGCAGAAGTTTCCACCACGAAAGGCCTGCTCGCATCCTTGACTACGGTGAAGAGCACCTCGCCGCCTTCCAACCGCACCCGACGCTCGGTCCCTCTCATCCACACCCGAAGCGTAGTGCGGGCATTGAGCTCGGCGCGCGTGCCGTCGGCCAGTGTGACCGTTTCCCGTTGTGCAACTGCGGTGGAGAAAGCCACCGGACGTTGCATCAGCCAGACAACGGACAATACGAGCATGGCGGCGATAGCCCCGCCCCATGCCCAAACCGGACGCATTAGCGGGCGACGTTTCTTTTCGGGCAGACGCCCGGTGGCCGCCATGTCCGGCAACACCAGCCGGACTTTTTTCTGGAGCCGCTGCATTTCTTCCAAGCAACCTTCATTGGCCGGGTCGGCGTCAAGCCAACGCGTCAATGCCTCCGCCTCCGCGCGAGTCAAAGGACCGGCGTCAAGTCGTGCCGTCCACTCGGCGGCCTGGTCAGCGGATGATTCAGGGTTCATGGCGACAGTTCCATAGGTAAGACACACTCCAAGGCGAAAACCTCAATTGTGGGTTCAAGAATCATGGCCGATCGGATTTGGATGTGTTTTCCACCAGGGCTTCGCGCAAGAGCCTGAGCGCCCGGGCCAGTTGTTTCTCCACGGTGCTGCGGGAAATGCCAAGGCGGTCGGCTATTTCCTGGTGCGCCAACCCCTCCAGGTTGCGCAGCACAAGCACCTCCCGACAACCCTCCGGCAGTCCGGCTATGGCCGTTTCCATCATCTCACGTTCCTGCCGGTTGATGGCCATGGTCCCGGCATCGGGCGTGTCAGCCGTCTCACGGTCGAGCACGGCGTTCTCCTCGGGCCGCATGCGGCTGGCGCGCCGTATTTGGAAATTCAACGCCAGCCGCCTCGCCGTGACGAAAAGAAACGCCTTGGGTTGGGCGATCTCCTTTCCCTGCATCGCCTGATAGGTTTTCAGATAAGCGTCGTGGGCAATGTCCTGCGCTTCGTGCGAACTGCCGAGCACCATGGCGAGGTAGCGGCG
>CAZIQP010000027.1:0-14106 GCA_964541315.1 uncultured Opitutaceae bacterium | reverse complement strand
GGGCAATGTCCTGCGCTTCGTGCGAACTGCCGAGCACCATGGCGAGGTAGCGGCGGGGTGCCCATGCTGGAACCTCCGATACAGGGGGAACCGGACGAGTAAAGCGCGAACGCACCTGCCAATCCCCCGATGCTTTTCAAATCGCCCGCTGTCAGACAACTCACATCGGCCTGGGAACCGTCTCACAATGTCCGGTAATTTCCTGGGGTGAGCGGGAAGATCGGATGGCCGAGGCGTTGCGAGCTCACGCGTTCGAGCTCCATTGCCACGGTGTAGTTGTGCGCGACAAAACGCAGGAATTCCCGGCGCGGGATGCACAGACAGCGGGTGCCGTCGCGCGCGGTCACCTGGGCCGTCGCATTGCTGTTTTGCAGCAGGCCGATTTCGCCGAAGAAAGTTCCGGCCCGCATGACATTGCGGCGCTTGCCGCCCTTCGTGGTCAGCGCCTCGCCTTCGAAGATGATGAAGAAGTTTTCGCTGTAATAGCCTTCCTGCAGGATGATGTCCCCTTCCTTGTAGTCCTGGATGCGGGAAAGCTCGGCGAAACGCTGCACGGCCTGCATGTGCCAGTTGCGACACAGGCTGAGCCGCGCGAGAAAGGGCATTTTCTGCACCAGATTGGTGATCTGCGCGGGCTTGACGCGGGACAAAATCAGCTCATCAGCCACCGCGCGCTCCATCTGCAGCAAAACGACCGGGGTCAGGCACCGGTATTGGAACTGCGGGTGCATCTGATCGGCGATGGCATGCAGTCCCACCAGATCGTCCTCCTGCAGCACCTGGTGCAGCACGCGCCGGCCCGAACGTATTTTCCGGTAGACGCCGACTTTCCCGGAAAGCACCAGGGAGACCTCTTTTACCGGCTGGTCAAAATCATGGAGGATTCGCCACGCTCCCACCGGATGCGCGTGAAACGCCTTGGCAATCGCATGGGTCGCGGTCGGCGGCAACGTGCGCAGGAGCGGGCAGCGCAGCACCGCGCGCAACCGCGCATTTTCATCGGTCAGCAGGGCTTTGCGCCCATACCAACGCCGGTAAAGCTTGCGCAGTTTTTTCCGGCGGTGCGCGGTGCGTCTTTGCGCGTAAATATAGAGCTCCACTCCCGCATACGCCGCACCCAGCAATGCCAGTGATCCCAGCAGTCCGATCGCAAGCAACGGCCCCTGATTTTTCCAGAACTCCGTCGTCCAAGGCGGCACCTCCGTGAGAATCCCCACAAAATAGGCCAGCAGCACCGTCCACCCGATGCCGTAGGCAATCTCCACCCAGGTGGTCGGATTGCTCAGATTGACGACCAGCAGCTTCCAGCGGGAACGGGGCGAGCGGTTGGGCGGAAAAATATGATCGTGCTCGGCATCGCTGAGGCGGCGTTTCGCCTGCACCCGGAAAAAATGGCTCATCCGGCCAAACAAAATTGGCCGCAACATCAGGATCAATCCCATGAGAGGGAGAAAACTCCACTCCGGCCGGTACCAAGCCAGCAGACCCGTGCAGGCCACAAAAGTCGCAATCGGCGCGAGCCAAATCACCTTTTGATCCTCCGGTGACAGCATGCACAGGTCGGCGCTCTGAATAAACCAGTTGCGGGAAATATAAACTTCTCCGCCGGCACCGCGAATCAGCGACGCACCAAAAACCGCACCAATCACCGCGGTCAGCCAGAGCAGTCCGAGTCCGGCCAGAACATCCGTGACATTGTGCGGGATTGTCGGCCGAAGCGTCAGGGTGAGCCCCAAACCGACCAAGAGCAGAGCCCACATGCCATACCGCATGCGTTTGGGCTTCAATGCCAGGGGCCAGGTCGTCGCTCCCACGGAAGGCACCGTGTAGCCCGGCGTGATCAGGATGTGGGCCCGTACCGCCTTTAAAATCAGCTCATAAAATTCTCCGAGCGGAGGACAGATCCGCTCATCAATGATGGCCTCCAGCACGGCCGGCACCGTGTGGGACGTCTGAAATTTTTTCAGGATAATCCACTGCTTGGGGGTGACCGCCAGATAGGTCCGCTCGGGCACATTCTTGACGTACAACACACCGCCAGTGGTGACCGAGTGATCGAGCTGGGCCGCGAGTTGCAGCGTTTTGGCGGTCAGCGTGAGATTGATTTCCATGAGGCGCGGGGTCAGGTCTCCAGATCGTATTCCGACCGCGCGGAATCCAGCAGCGTCATCACATCATTCACGCGGAAAGGTTTGGCCAGAAATTCCACCTCGCGCAGATCGTCCGGCCACCAGGAGAGATCCGTCATATGGCCGCTCATGATGGCGATCTTGCTGTGCTTAAGTTTGGTGCCGAGTTTCCGCGCCAGGGTCAGACCATCCATGCCGGGCATCAGCACATCCAACAGCACCAGCACGGGCTCTTTCTTGCGCTGCTCAACGATGGCAAGCGCATCCTTGGCGTTTTTTGCGTGCACCACTTCCAATTGCTCGGCCGCCAGTGACTCGGAAATGATCCGGTAAATTCCTGCTTCATCGTCCACCACCAAAATCCAATGGGGGGTGACGGGGGCATTGGACTCACCTGCTGCGGAGGATGACATAGGGGTAGGGGAATTTTTACTGGGATTGTGATGTTTGGAATTCGGTCCGGATCGGCGGGAAATCCTGGAAACATAAATTGTCGGACCGGTATCCCGGTCGCAAAGCGTAATCACATGATTTTTGTTTTGAGCCAAAATAAGAACAATAAACCGCCAAACCCCCTCGACCAAAACGTCTTGCCGGGCAAATGCCAACAAAAAACCCCGGGGTGAAATCCGGGTTTGATGGTATTTTGACTGCCGGCCGCTGCTGTAACCCGGATCCATCACAGGTTTTTTATCGGGCCGGAAAGCTTAGGCCGTTTTCACGAAAACGCGCTCTGGCCTCGGTGGAGAACCGTTCGAAGGTGGATTTCCCGAAGTTTCCCCGGTCTACGGTTCGGCCGCGGCACTCATTGCTGAAAAAGGCTCAGGCGAAGCCTGCGCCGGTCTTTTTTATCCGGCATTGAGGTGGATTTTTTCGATCGCCTATCCGGGATCGACCCACGCGGCGCACCGACACCGTCACTTGCGCGGCGAGCTTGAGCAATTGCAGCGGGATCGTACCGGCGGTCGCCCGCGCGAGGGTGCTGCCCGCCAGACCGATCTTCCCAGCCGTTCGAGAGTAGCAACCGGGCGAAACTGGCCAGCAAAAACCGCACCTCGTTGGAGGCGAAGCGGTGGCAGGAGAGGCGTTCGCCAAACAGGTCGAGCTGGTGCTCCTTGATCGCGTTTTCCATCTCGCCCCGGACGCAGTAGCCTTGTTCGTAGAGCGCAGCGGCGGCGTGTGTCGCCGTGGGCCGATTGAATGAACTCCTGTTCACCACGCGGACTCGAAGACATAGCTGCCCGATTCCAACGAAAACTCATCGCGCTCTCCTTGGCGGGAAAGATATTTCACCCCGGTGGCTTTCGCCGCGACAATACCGCCTTCGCGCACCATGCCTGTTGCTTTCACGGGCATAAACACGGTCGCACGACTGTTTGCCGGCACCGTGATCTTCAGCACGAATTTCCCGTCCGGGTGTTCCCAGCGCACCTTGATCAATCCGTACGGCGACTGATGGCTTGCCTCCGCCCAAGTGACATCGCCAACAGGCTGGGGCCGGATGATCGTGTTTTTGAATCCGGGTGAAGCCGGATCAATTCCGAGTCCCGCGAGATCCTCGTAGAACCACTCCATGATCTGGCCGAGCATGAAATGATTCTGGGAGGAATTGCGGCTGGCATCCCACGCTTCGGTGAGCGCCGTGGCGCCGGCGAAGACCATGCCGCCCCGCGCAAGATTCCACCCGGACCGGAGGTGACCGTTGCCGGCGTCCACGCCGCGTCGGAAAAATCGGCGCAGGTCCAGCGGGCAGTCTCGCGGCGCGCATCATAATCCTCACCGCCAAAAATATTCGCGTAGGTGGTCGGTCCCGGTGCCACCCGCCAACGTTCGTCCGTGCTGATGATTTCCACCGCGCCATCCGCGTACTCCAGCGCAATTCCCCAAAAGCCTTGGGCGGCCGGTAGGCGGAGACGAATTTCACATAGCGGTTAAAACCCGTCTGCACATTGTACATGCCGCCGCCCAGCGTGAGGCCGAGCGCATTGGCGCCTTCGTGCAATTGGGCGGTGAGATCGTGCGTGTCGTAGAGGCACGTCCTGCGATAATCGGTCCAGCCCGGCGTGAGCAACCGGTCGGCGGCCACCGGCACACCGTTGGCCGCGAGAGTGCATTGCCCCAGCCCGGAAACAAAAAGCAAAGCGCGCTGCAAACCCGGGCGAACCGTGAAGACCCGGCGCAGCCGCAACGTGTCGCTGGCGCGCAGATTCGCCCCGGGCACACCGAGGCCGTCGTTGACGGCGGCGAGCGACCATTGTTCATCCTCCAGCGTGTCGCCGGCCGTGATCTCCGCCGTCGGAGCGATATTGCGGCCGCCGGACAACACCTCGATCTGGCTGATCGCCAGACACGCCTCGCCATGAAACACCCGCAGTTGGGTCGCCGTGAAGCGTACAAACCGGGCGGTGATATTTTCCAGCGGCAGGTCAATCAGTCCGACCCACGAACTTGCTTCCTTCTCCGGGGCCGCAACAGTTCGCGCGTCACTGAAATCAGCGCGATCCGCGACCTCGGGCTGATAACGCAGGGGAAAACCGAGGTTCTGGTCCAAGGTGTGGGTGATCGAACGGAGCTTCACCGCATTGATCGGCACTGATTGTCCAAGATCAATCAGGAGCCATTTGCGCGTCGCAGCGTCCTTGCCTGGTTGCGAGCGGCAGCCCAGCTTCGTCCGCTGCCAGCGCAAAAGCGCGGCATCGCTGATCCAGCGGGTGCCTGGTGCCCAGTCTTTTTCCATCATCACACCGGTTGTCCAGGTCGAGGGAGTGCTCCAGACCGGGGCCTGGCCTTGTTCGTTCCAGACTTGTACTTTCCAGAAAACTTTCTGCGTCGAGCGCAGCGGTGCGCCAGAGTAAAGCAGGCGCAGATTATCGTCCGACTCCACGCGACCGGTGTCCCACAAATCCCCGCGATCCTGCGCCAGCCACTCGGCCGAGGAAGCCACCAAGACCCGGTAGGCCGATTGCCGGACTCCCCGTTCCGTCGATTCCAGGCGCCAGCTCAAACCCGGCCGGGCCTCGTCGAGCCCGAGCGGCTCCACCTGCCCGCCCGCCCGCAATTCCAAAACCGAAAAACCAGCGGGAATTTCTTCATGAAACAAACGGAGCCGGGTGATGCAGGATTTCAGGATCAGACTCGATGCGACGGATCGTGGGTTTTTCTAGATGGCATAAACAAGATCCACCGGGATCAGCCATCGCGCTCCGGCTTGAGTCAGCGCGATCAAAATCACGGCTGGTCAAGCAGGCGGATGATTAGAGAGCCTTTCACCGGTCCCTCGATGTTCGACGGCTGGCCCTGCGGCCCGAGCGCGTCCGGCTTGGAACTCTTGGTCCCGATGCCCGTGATCGCCTGATAGACGCCGAGACCGAGATGCGGCAGCACGAGCACGGGATTGATCTTCCCGTCGCGCGGCGTGTACACCCCGATGTAGGGTTGTCCGCCGTTGTTCACCAACGCAAAACGGCCCTCCGTGGTGGTGAAGGCCATCCACTGCCAGCCGGAGAACCAGCCTTTGAACTCGGGATAATCCCAGATCATGCCGGGAATCGGATCATTGTAATCGTTTTCCCAGCGGTCGAGCGCCACGCCCTTGAGCCGGTTCTGCCAGACGCGATACGGGCCGTTGCCGAGCCATTCCTTCGACTTCATCTTTTCCTCGGGATAATCGAAATCGACGCCGAGAATATCCACCGTGCCGGGACCGGCGAATTCGTAGTCGAGCTTCACGTCGCCATCGGGCGAAACCGTCCAGCACACTTCGCGAAAGGCGCCGTCATAGCTCGCGGTGACCACCACCGTCTCGCCGTCATGCTGCGTGTCGAGCTTGGTGAGCTTCCCCGCACCGGTTCCAACGGGCACGAACCGGCGATCGACACGCCGGTAGGCGGTGAGGCGCGGGCCGTTCGAAAGGGAAATGCCGCGTCCATCGCGCTCGAGGAAAGCAAGCTGACCGGTGGATTTGTTGAAATGCGCGGAGTTGCGACCGGAAGACACGACCAGCTCGCCCCCTTCATCCGCCGAGACAACCGGCGCCTTGGTCTCGACGGCCTGGCCGATGGCGGCGGCACCATTCTTCCATTGCCAGGTCCACGTCCAAATCTCGCGCTTCCGCGCGTCGAGTGCGGTGAGACAAAGCACGTCGGCCTCGCGCCAGTCGGCGGGCAGCGGGAGTTTCAGTTCGCCATCGGTGCGCGCCGCGAGCGCCGGCCCGGGGATGCGACCGTGCGAGAGGAGCGTGCGCTGACCCACCAATACGCCGGGCGGCGCGAACTTCAGCACGCGCCACTCGAAGGTGACGGCGGAAAGATTAAGAAAATCGTAGCGATTGCGCACCGGCAACGTGCCGTTGAAATCGGCGGGCAGAGCGGCCAGCGGCACCTGCACCGGCGACCAAATTTCGCGGACCGCGTTGTAGCTTCCTTCCTTCTCGTGGTGCGGCCCGACGAGGCCGTCGGGCGCGAGATCACGGCGGGCATCAAGCCGGCCGTTCTCATCGGTGCGGACCACGGCCTCGTCGGCCCACACCCAGAGAAATCCTCCCGCGGCATGTGGTTTCTCGCCCATCAATTTCCAAAAATCATCGAGCCCGGCTGCGAGGCCGCCGTCATAAATGCCGTGGAGAAACTCCGTCGGCATGAAGACATCGGGGCCCTCCGCAAACTTAACGGTGTCGGCGTATTCGCGGTAATGCTTCGTGTTCATGCCGCGGAAAGACAGGCCCCACGGATGCAGGACCGGGCGGCGTTGCGGATCGTACTTCGCAAACTCGTCGTCATTTTCCACATTCTCCCCGCCCTCGTTGCCATTGTCCCAAAAAAGTATGCTCGGGTGGTTGACGTCGCGCGGGACCATTTCGGCGATCAGCTTGCGGCCGGTCGGCGTGTCGTAGCTGCCCTGCCAGCCGCTGAGCTCGTCGAGCACGTAGAGTCCCGCCTCGTCGCACAGATCGAGGAACTCCGCGTCCGGCGGATAATGCGACATGCGCACCGCGTTCATGTTGGCCTCCTTGATGAGACGGACGTCTTCACGGTGTCGTTCGGGCGAGAGAGTACGGCCGGTCTCGGGCCAGAAGCTGTGGCGGCAGATGCCCTTCATTGTGATTTTTTTTCCGTTAACGTAGAGACCATCGCCCGGCCGCAGTTCAAAGGTACGGAAACCAAACCGCTGCGTGACGCTGTGCCGGGCCGTGGCCTCGCCGCCATTGCGCAACGTGAATTCAGCCAGATAAAGCGCCGGCGTCTCGGCGGTCCAGGCTGCGGGGTCCTTGGCCTGCCCTTGCACGGCAACCCGCGTCGCACCGGTCGGCACGGCTTGCGCGAACCGGGCGCCGACGGGCGTGCCATCGGATGTCTTGAGCTGAACGACGACTTCGCTTCCCGCCGGCAGTGCGCCGCCGATAAAAACGTCGGCGGCAAAACTGCCGTCCGCCTTCGCATCGATCGCCACCCGGTCAATGAACTGCGCCGGCAAGGCCTCAAGGCGCACGGGGCGGAAGATGCCGCCGAAATTCCAATAGTCGCCGATTCGTTCCGCGCGGTTCACGCTGGCGTTGGCGGAATGTTTGCTGACGGTGACCTCGAGGAGATTTGGCGCATCGAAACGAAGTTTGTCCGTGATGTCATATTTGAATTGGTAGAAGCCGCCCTCGTGCACCGGACCAGCCGGCTGGCCGTTGATTTTCACCTCGGTATCGGTCAGCACGCCCTCGAACACCAGCCGCACCATACGACCGCGCCACTCCGCCGGCACGGTGAATTCGCGGCGATACAGGCCTTTCTCATCCGGTGGGGGCGGTGGTTCCGGCATGCGTTTGTTCGGGCGGAACTCGAGCCCGTAATCGTAAGTGCCGAAGCCCTGCTGTTCCCAACAGGAGGGAACGGCGATCTTGGTCCAAAAACCGCTGCTGCGTCCGCCGGTGCAGTAAAAGTCCCACGGCTGGGCGTCGTCACTGCCGTGACCGGACAGATAGAGCGTTTCAGTCTCAGCCGCCGTCACACCCAAGGTGGCGGCAAGCATCAGAAAAATCAGGGGGAATCGCATGGTTCGATGGGGTTGAAAAGAGAGGACGGCGGCGTTCACCGGCTGCTCCAGGCAAGACGGCAAAACCGGCCCAAGGTTTCAGTCCTGCGGACCATGAGGCAAAGCCTAAATCCACCGGTTATCGGGAGCCTGAATCAGACAGTCGGTGTACGCGCAGTGGAGAGTCCGTCGGGAGACGGGACCTCCAAAGACAAACGATTCCCGTCATGGCAACCGGTGCAGGCCTTCGGCGCGGATTTTCCAGGTGCCGTCCTTGGGGAACCCCGGCAACTCCTCCGTGCATCCATCCCAGCCGGCCACCATCAACGCCACGGCCGAGAGAAACGCGCCGTTCGCGGGCAGATAGACGGCGATCTCGTATTTGCGCGCCCCGGGCTTGCCGCTGCGCGCCGCCAGTTCGTCGCTGCGTTGCGGGCAATGGCCGTTGGGCAGGTAGTGATTGTTCGGCCCTTCGCGCAGGAGAATTTCCACCGCCTCGGCGGGCCGGCCGAGCCGCGCCGCCGTCATCGCGATCATTGGATAATCCCAGCCCCAGATTTTCGCCGCCCAATCCCACTGCGCGAGTACGGCGTCGAAGGTCCGCCCCATCGTCGCGCGGTCCACACCTTCGCCGGGGAGGAATCCCAGCGGCATCAGCATCGAGGGATGATCGTGCCGGCGATCGGGATTTTCCCAGGTGTCGGGATTCGAGCCGAGCGCGACATACCTGCCGGCCTTTTCGGGGAGGGGCGAAAGGCGGGCTACGATGTCGTCCCACTTTTTCTCCCGCGGGAGACCGAGCCGTTCGCGCCAGTGTTGCGCGACGCCGAGCGCCCAGCGCCAGTAGGCGATCTCGAACATTGGGTCCTGACTGGTCGCCTGATCGTAGATTTCCTGCGCGATCCACAGCGGCGGACCGAGGACGTATTGGCCGCGCTTATCGTCGAAATGCGCCAGCGCCGCCATGCAGTCGGCGGTTTCCAGCACAAGTTCGCGATATTTCGCCAGGGTTTCCGAAGTGGGCGCGTTGCGGTAAAGCAGTTCGCAGAGATAAATCGGGTGCGGCTGGTTCCAGAGAATGAGCGGATTGCCGCCCGGACTCTCGCGCATCTCCGGTCCGGTCATCTTCGCCCAGCGTGCTCCGGGCAGGCCGCGGCTCTGTGCCAGCGCCCGGGCGGCGGGCAACTGCGACTGGAACCACGAGAGATTTCTTGCGAGAAGCGCGTCTTGGCCCCACAGCGCAAAATGTGCGGTGTGCCACCAGATCATCTCCGTGTGATGCTTGCCGTACCAAGTGTTGCAGGTGAGCCCGCTTTCCTGCGGCGGCACATCACCGGCCATCTGCACCGCGAGGAGATATTGCGAAAGGACAATCCGTTCCTCGAGTTTCACGGCCTGCGGATTGGTGCTGTCGGAAAAATCCACGACCGCGCCCGTGCGCCAGAAATTCTGCCAATGCGCGGCGCTGGCGGCCAAAACCACGGCGGGGGCCGGACCGGGTGTTGGTTTCTGAGACTGGGCAAAACCGAGCGCGAACTCCAGCGACTGTTTTCCTTCGTTAGCGGCAATGCGGAATGCATGCGGAGCGGTCTGCGAAAAATCGCGGTCACAGGTCGCGAAATACGTGGCGTTTATCACGTCGTGTTCAATCCGGTTGGATTGAATCAGCTTGGTCGTGTGCGACTCCGGCTGGCTCCAGTCCAAGGCCGGCGTATTCTTCACCGCCGGATCATCGCCACGGGGAAAGGCGAGCCGGACGTGAAGTTTTCCTGCCGCGACCAACGCAGACTCAAGTCGCACCGCCACGGTGTCACTTTGCGGATCGCACACCGTCGTCACCGTTACCGGCACGCCGCCGAGCTTGTATTTGCTCGTGATAATGCCCCGCCACAGGTCGAGGGTTTGCTCAGGTTCCTGCACATCCTCGGGGACGAAGGGCGTTCCGTCAGGCTTGTCCCACTCCAACGAGAGCTGACCGAGCGGCTGCTGCCGCGGATTTTTCCGCAGCCAGTCCCCGGCCGGCGAACTCTGGCGCGTGGGGAAAGCCAGCTTGCTCCCGTCCGGCATTTTAAAATCCACACTGGCGTCGGCGAGCGTGTAGTTTTTCGGATTCGGATCGCTCACCCAGCACCAGCGCGCGAGCGTCTCGAGCGGAACCCCGTTGCGGTGGTATTGCTCGCCGAAGGTCTGGAGGCCGGTGATGTCCACCGTGAAGGCAAACCCACCGTTGCCCACCGTGAGCGGCGCCGAGCAATCCACCCGGCGAATGACCGGATTGTGCCGCGCAACCAACGCCTGCCGGTCAATCGGCGGTTCAGCGGCAACCGCACTCGCGCATAACAAAACCAGAAGGGGGACGATTCGTTTTATCATCAGGGATGGAATTGTTCCGATGTTGAACAAATCCAGCGCCCGATGCGAACCTACACTTCACTCTTTTCTCCGTCTACTCCTTGGGCGGCACACCGTGATGCGTTTTGTGCGCGGCGTAGGCCGCCGTGTCGGCGAGCATCGCGTCGATCGTGGCGGCCAGCGGCTCAATGCGCACGAGGCCGGAGAAAACCGCCTTGTCGCCGATGGCGTCGCCGAGAATGAAAGCCGGACGCTGGTTGATCTGGTGGGAGAAAAATTCCAATGTGCTGGTCGCCACACGATCCTTCACCGTCTTCGACTCGGCGGCGGCGCGCAGTTTCTTCCCATCGATCTTGCCCGCCTTCGCCGCCACTTTCACGGCGGTGGCGAGATCGCCGACCTTCACGCCTTCGCGCAACGCCGCGTGCGCAATCGCGAGCCGGATCTCATCGCCGGTGAAACCAAAATCCTTGGCCGCTTCGGCGACGAGATTGGGCGTTTCATAGCGGCCCTGTCGTTCGGCCTCAAACCAGCCGGAGTTGAGCATGTACGGCGAATGCATCACCGTGCCGCCGCTGCGCCGGTAGAACCAGTCGCATTGCGCCTGCGAGACCGGAAAATCACCGGGATTCATCAGGGCGATCTTCCATTCGAATTCCGCCCGGCCGGCATAACGTTTTTTCAATTCCGCCCAGACCGGCTCGACCCAATGGCACCAGGAAGAAAGCACTTCGACGTAATAGGTGATTTTCATGCGGCTATTCAGGCACTTTGCCGCATCGCGTCAATCCGCACCACAAACTGGCAGGCCAACATCGGCGCATCACGGCGACCGGCACAGTTCAGCGCGCTCGCCGGCGATGGATGCAGATATGATTGCCCTCCGAATCCAGAAACCTGGCAAAGTGGCAATCGCCCGTATCGAGCGGGCCAAACAGAAACCTGATGTCATGCTGACGCAGGTGGGCGATGACCGCCTCGAAGTCCTCGGTCTCGAGGGCGGCCGCACCGCTCGTGCCCGGCACGCAATCTTTCAGGACCGTCGACAAGGCGATCGTTGCCGAACCAACATCGTATTCCACATACTGGTCTCCGCGTACGAGCGACTCGCTCAATCCCAACACCCCGCCATAAAATCGCCGGGCGCGCGCCATATCGGTGACCGGATAGACAAAAAACGGGATGCCGGTAAATCGTGGTTTCATAAGCAAATTGTCTCGTGCGCCATGCAACCGTCAACGCCACAGGCGCGGAACCGCCGCACAGTTGCCTGGGCGTTTGCGCGGCACAAAATGCGGTGGATACCGGCCGAAACGGACCGCGGACCGTCGGGAGACGGACCCTACCTGGCGCCCAACCCGACAATTGATGCGCTAGAGTGGTCAAATGTTGCGGTGCCCACTCCGGCTTTGATAGCTAGACTCATTCCCGCATGAAACCCCCTTTCCCCATTCTCACTGCCGAGGAAGCCGCCGCCATGGTCAGCAATGGCGACGTCATTGGTTTCAGCGGCTTCACTCCCGCCGGCGCCGCCAAGGCCATACCCAAAGCCATCGCCGCCCGCGCCCGGGCCGAGCATGCCGCCGGCCGGCCCTTCAAGATCGGGGTCATCACGGGCGCCTCCACCGGTCCGTCTCTCGATGGCGAACTGGCGAAGGCCGACGCGGTGCTTTTCCGCACGCCCTACCAGTCGAATCCGGATCTGCGCAAAAAGATCAACTCGGGCGAGGTCCAGTTTTTTGACATGCATCTTTCCCAACTGCCGCAGAGCGTGCGCTACGGTTTCCTCGGCAAGGTGAAGTTCGCCATCGTCGAGGCCTGCGAGGTTTTCCCCGGCGGCGAGATTGTGCTCACCACCTCGGTCGGCGCCTCGCCCACTTTTTGCAGCGTCGCCGAAAAAATAATTGTCGAGGTCAACGCCGCGCAGTCTGCCGCCCTCCGCGGCTTCCACGACATCTACGAGCCCCGCGATCCGCCGCACCGCCGTGAGATTCCGGTGATGACCGTCCGCGACCGCATCGGCTCCACCGTGGTCAAGGTCGATCCCTCCCGCATCGCCGGCATCGTCGAGACCAACCAGCCCGATGAGGCCGGGGTGTTTGAGGAACCCAACGCCGCCACCCGCCGCATCGGCCTGAATGTCGCCGAATTTCTCGCCGGGGAAATCCGCCGGGGCACGATCCCCGCACCGTTCCTTCCAATCCAGTCGGGCGTGGGCGACATCGCCAACGCCGTGCTCGCCGCCATGGGAGAAAATCCCGACATCCCGCAGTTCGAGATGTTTTCCGAGGTCCTGCAGGATTCCGTCTTCAAGCTCATGCAGAGCGGCAAGCTCACCTTTGCCAGCACCACCGCGATCACCGCCAGCCCGGCGATGGGCAAGGAATTCTACGCGAACCTGGATTTCTACCGTTCGCGCATCGTGATGCGGCCGCAGGAGATTTCCAACAACCCCGAGCTCGTCCGCCGCCTCGGCATCATCTCGGTCAATGCCGCGATCGAGGCCGACATCTTCGGCAACATCAACAGCACGCATGTCCTCGGCACGAGCATGATGAACGGCATCGGCGGCTCCGGCGATTTCACCCGCAACGCCTTCATCTCGATGTTCGTCTGCCCCGCGCTCCAGAAGGGCGGCAAGATCAGCACGATCGTCCCGCTCGTCACCCACACCGACCACAATGAGCACTCGGTGCAGGTCATCATCACCGACCAGGGCATCGCCGATCTCCGGGGCAAATCACCCAACGAACGCGCCCGGCTGATCGCCGACAAGTGTGCGCACCCCGACTTCCGCGAACCGCTCCGCCAGTACATCGACCTGAACAAATCCGGCCAGACCCCGCAGTCACTGCGCAACGCCTTCGCCTTTCACCGGCAGTTCATGGAAACCGGCGACATGCGTGGCGTGAAACTGAGCTGATCCGCCGCAATCCACGCCTGCCCGGCGAGGCACCCGGTCACGGGAAATGCTGCTATTGTCTGGCCGGCAGGTGTCCCACCGTGCCCGTCTCTGCGTTTGGATCAAACGACCCATGGAACGTCGATCGCACAATGACGCTGCGGCCGGCTCTCGCCCCGCATCGTTGCGGTGTCGAAAATGCATGGATCATCGCAATTTATGCGTAGAGAACAACAGGCGCGAGGTTTTGAGTCGATAGGATGACCTGAGCCTAGCTCTGGAGTGGCATAATGCCCCGCCGAATCTCTCTCCAGCGCGCACTTGCCGAAAATCCACGAACATTCCTTTGCCTCGTTCATATCCAGGCAACCCACCGTGAATCCTCCTCTGGCACGGCGCATTTGGCAGGGTCCTTTCAAAATGGACGCCTCCACGGGTCTCCATCAGTTGCAGATCTCCATTCCCGTTTTGAAGGACAACGTGCTGATCGGCCCGCTGGTCATGGGACAAAACCGCTAAGGGCCATGAACCACAATCCAATGGCGGCATTCGCTGATAAATCTTAGGCCACTATTTCCCTATCTTTTTCCCATGAAAAACTGGACCGTCAGAAAGCGCATCATCTTCGGCTTCGCCTTCCTGCTGAGCCTCTGGGTCGGTCCGGCAAATTATGCCGGGATGACGGCTGCCGCCTTCGTGACG
>CAZIQP010000026.1:32165-35360 GCA_964541315.1 uncultured Opitutaceae bacterium | reverse complement strand
GCACAAACGACTCTGACTCGTTTTGTCTAGGTTCGACTCCTAGTCGGGCAGCCAATACTTTTTTACCCAAATGAAGAAAGTGCATTGACACTCTAAAGTTGTTTTCAACAACATACAAATCCTCGGTCCCCCACACCCCCACTTGGTCACATCGATCAATTTTCCCCACGCTCCCTACTGCACCTGTCAGGCGTTTTTGCCTTAAGTGCCAGTGGCAGCACCCGATATACTTTAGTTCAGCTTTAACCTCATTAAATCTTAATCATCCCTACTATTATGATTACCGCAAACCTCCCCCTCGCATTCATCATGGGCAAGACGCCGATGGAGCTTTTCTACGCCGGCGGCTATATGATGTGGCCTATCATTTTGGTCTCCTTCCTGATGCTCACGGTCGCCATTGAGCGCGTTATTTTCATCGTGCGTGAAAACAGCCGCCGCCAGCCCGAAGTCGTGGAAAAGATGCTGGAGCTGGTTGAAAGCAACGACATCGACGGTGCCCTCGCCCTGGGCAAGAAGTCCCAGGATTTCATCGCCCGCGTGCTGGTGTATGCGCTCACCAACAAAGAGCACTCCATGGCCAACGCCTTTTCCCGGGCCGCCAATCAGGAGCTCCAGCGCCTGCAACAGGGTCTGCCCACCCTTGATACCTGCATCACGGCCGCTCCTTTGCTCGGTTTGCTCGGTACCGTCACCGGCATGATGGGGACATTCGGCAAGTTGGGTGGCGGCGGCAATATTGCCGACTCCATGGCCGGCATCACCGGCGGTGTGGCTGAAGCGCTTATCGCCACGATGTGCGGTATCGCCATCGCCGTGACCGGACTGCTGCCCTTCAATTATCTCAATTCCCGCGTGGAGGAATCCCGCCATGATATTGAGGATGCTTCCAATTCCCTCGAGATCATCCTGAGCAAGTCGGGCAACTCGGTGGGCAATTAAGCCCGGGATGCCTGATCTCACACTGACTTTAACCTTAATCCCTTAAGCTTATGCACGGAGGAGGAGGAACCGGACCGGGTGGCATTAAAAAAGCGCGCATTGAGATCATTCCCTTGATCGATGTTATCTTCTTTCTGCTCGCCACCTTCGTGCTTTTTACCATCACGCTGAACAAGTCGAATGGTGTTTCAGTCCAACTGCCTATTTCTTCCACCAGTATTGCCCGTGATCCGGCCGGGACGGCCACGATCTCCGTGACGGTTGATGGAGCGCTTAATTGGAATAAAGAACCTGTCACTCTCAATGATTTCCTTATCCGCCTGAAGCAATACAGGGATCAGGAGCCCGACGGGCGCATTCTTATCAATGGTGATGAACGCGCCTTTTTTTCCCAAGCCCTTTATGTCTTCGACGAAGCCAGAAAGGCGGGCTTCACCAAAGTCTATATTGAAACCATGGTAAAAGCTCCGGGCCGCTAAGAAAAGCCCCCTTCGTCCGTATAGTCATTAGCAACTCATCTCATGGAAGGCACCAAAATCACTCTCCGGCCCCGCAAGAAAGCGCGTATCGAGATCATTCCGTTGATCGACGTCATTTTCTTTCTCCTCGCCACCTTCGTGCTCTTCACCCTTTCGCTGAATCGGATTCAGTCGATCCCGATCGATCTGCCTTTTTCCGATTCTGCACCTCACCCAGAAAAACCCGATATCACCACCATTCAAGTGTCGGCGGATGGGGCGCTTTATTGGGATACCGTGGCCATCGACATGCAGGAGCTGCCCATCCGTATCGCCACGCTCGTAAGTCAAAAAGCCGATCCAAAAGTCATGCTGGCGAGCGATGATAGGGCGCGTTTTGGCGCCACCGTCGCGGTGCTCGATGAAATTCGCAAGGCCGGCATCACCAAATTCTCCGTCGAAACACGAACCCGGCCCACGGGCAGATAACCGGAACCGTCATCATGAACAAAGATCTGGTCATCGGTATTTTAGCTTCATTGCTCATCCATGGTGGAATTCTGGGCGGGGAGTATCTCTTCCCGAAGGGCAAAAAAGTGGTTGTCGCCAAGGTTCAGGAAGAGCGCTTGGTGCAAATGGAAATGCCGCCACCACCACCGGAAGAGGATAAACCGGTCGACGAATTGCAGGACGATCCGGTCACGAGCACGCTGGCCCCGCCTACCTTGGCTGACATACCCACGGTGGTTCCCACGGATGCGTTTGTTGAACCAATCAGCCCTCCGCCACCTCCCGGTCTTTCCACGGACAAGAGTGCGCTGCTGATTCCGGTGCAACGGCCCACTTCCGGCTTTGGTCAGGGCATCAAGGATCTCTTTAATCCGGCCGACCTCGACCAGCCGATCCAACTTCGCGTACCGGTGAAACCAGTCTATCCGTCCGATCTCAAACGCCAGGGCATTCCCGGCGAGGTCGTCGTGGAATTCATCGTCGACTCCAATGGCAACGTGACGGCTGCGCAAATTGTCCGCTCCTCCCACCGGGAATTTGAAGCGCCCACCTTGCAAGCGGTGTCAAAATGGAAATTTCGGCCGGGTAAAAAAGGCGGGCGCGCGGTTAACTTCCGGGCCTCCCAACTTTTGCTTTTCACACCTTCCGATGACTAAGTCAGGCCATGCTTAAACCAATCTCCATCCTTCATCGTATTTGTCTCGTCACAATCTTGGCTTGGCTGGCTGTCACTCCAGCCCGGGCCGAGCCAAAACCGGAGCGCAATTATTCATACAGTGATGAGGCGGCCGCAATCTTGGAAGTGTACCGGAAAGAAAGCGACCTTCCCACCAAGGATCTGCCCAAAATTCTGGCTTTGCTGGACGACGGTCTCGCGAAAATCAAAGACAAGAAAGGTTATGACTACTCGATGCTGCTGCAGCTCAAGGCCAAAACCCTGATTGAAAAAGGGGATTACCAGAAGTCGATCGAGCCGATGGAGCAAGGCTTGCTTCTCTCCGATGCCGCCACTCCTACCTTTCTGGAGGAACGCATCTCCTCCGAAGTGAGCCATTTTCTGGCCCAGCTCTATTTCCAGGAAACGTCGGGCATGAAGGATCAGGCCCGGCTGAAGGAGAGCTATGAAAAAGCCGAGCTTTACGGCCAGCGCTGGCTGAAAAACACCCCCAACCCCACGGCGGAAGACTTGTACTTTTATGCCTCGCTGCTTTTCACCCGGGCGGTGCAGGACGAAAAAAACGTTGATAAACCCAGAATCAAACTGGCGATGGATTACATTGACCGG
>CAZIQP010000026.1:0-32065 GCA_964541315.1 uncultured Opitutaceae bacterium | reverse complement strand
AGCAATTGGAGATGACTGCGGCTTCAGCGGAGATTTTTGAGCTGCTGCTGCAACGAAAACCGGAAAGCAAGGAGTACTGGAAGCAACTTGCCAGCAGCTATGTGCAGTTGGACCAACCCGTCCGGGCGATCGTCACATTGGAACGGGCCCAGGCGGTAGGATTGCTGAACACCCCGGCGGATAATTACAGTCTGTTTGGAATCTATTTCAATGAAGGCCAGTTTGAGCAGGCGGCCGAACTGCTTGAAAAAGGACTGAAAGACAAAACCATCGAACCCAATGATGAAAAAACTTGGGAACTGCTGGCCAGTTGTTACCAGCAGCTCAATCGGGACTTCAAAGCCATCGACGCCCTCAAACGAGCCGCTTTGGTATACCCCAAATCAGGTCAGTTGGAATTTTTGATCGCCCAGGCTTATTACAACCTGAAAAAGCCGGAAGAAGCGCTGCCCCACCTGCAGATGAGCGTCCGCAAGGGCGGTGGAACCAAACCGGCACAGACTTATATTTTCATGGCCTATATCGCCTTTGAACTTAGAAACCTCGATCTGGCCCTTGAAGCGGCCAACAAAGCCATCGCCCTGCCGGATGGGGTCAAGGAAGGCACTCGGTTTAAGAAAGCCGTGGAAGGAGCGATCGCTGATCGCGAAGAGAAGCTCAAGAAGATGTAAGCCAACTCATTTAAAGAGAAACACTGCACATGAACAAAATCTATATTGTCGTTCCCTTGCTCGGTATGCTGCTTTTTGGCGCCTACTTCCTCAAATTCAGCTCAGGCTATGAAGCCCACATCGCCCAGCAGAAGCAGGAGGCTGAAGCCAAGATCAAGGCCCAGAAGGCGCTCGACCAGAAAAATCACGAGATAGCCTACCAGCAGGCCATTGAGGCCGCCGCCAAACGCAAGCTGGAACGTGAGGAAAAAGAACGGATCGAAACCGCCAAAAAGGAGGCGCGCCTTCAGGCGGAGGAGCTTCGCCAGAAAAACTTCGACGACCGCAAACTTTTGCGCGAACAGGTGGAGAGGCTTAAAAAAGAAGTCGCCGCCATCCAGGCGGAAGTGGCAAAATTTGAGGAGGAAAAGAAGCAACACACCAACGAGATCGCGGCCCAGAAGGAATTGGTGCAAAAAGCCGAGGCCAATCAGAAGTATTACTACGATCTCCTCGACAAGATTGCCGCCGCCGATGCAGCCAAAGCCAAAGCCGAGGCTGACGCCGCCGCTGCCGCCAAGAAAAACAGCTAAAACCCTCTTTCACTGCAATCATGAACAAATACTACTTTATCGTGCCGCTGGTTCTCCTGGGTGGATTCATTTTCCTTTACCGGGGCGCGGTCGCTGAGATGGAACTCAAAGACGCAAAACAAAAGGCCGCCGTCGCAGCCGTTAAGGCGGAGGAAGAGGCCAAGCGCAAGGATGCTGAAGCCAAGGCCCAGGCTGACGCGGAAAAGCACCAGAAGGAGCGTGAGGAAGAGGAGAAAGCCAAGCTGGCGAAAAAGGAAAAAGACTACAACGACGCCATGGCCAAACTTAAGCACGAATCCGACGGCTATGCCGCCGATGTCGACAAGCTCACGAAAGAATCGGCTGAGCTTGAGATCGCGCTCCTGAATGGACGCATTCTTCGGGACAAAACCAGCCGGGAGGCCTTCGAACTTTATAAGCAGGTCGAACTGGTAAAAATCAATCGCCGCACTGCCGAGCTCGAAATCCAACGCCTGATCGAAATGGTGGGGGCCAAAGCGTCCGCCAGCAGCCTTGCTTCCATGCCTCCCCCGCCCCCAGCGGCCAGGAAATAACGAACCCGGTCGCAACCTTTTCTTCAGCCGCGCCTGAGCGCGGCTTTTTTATGTCCAAATCGGCCATTCGTCCGATTCCCGTCTTTTGCCTCAGAATTGTGTTTGCCCTGCCCACGGCGCAGGCTTTTCCTGAACGTTCAACGGCATCGGCCGGCTCATCTTGGATCGGGGCGTAGCTTAGCCTGGTAGAGCGCTACGTTCGGGACGTAGAGGTCGTGAGTTCGAATCTCACCGCCCCGACCACTTGAATGAAGCGGACGTTGCGCGCATTGCTTCGCATCCGGCCTGGATCAGCCTTGTCTTTTCCATTTGAACACGACCGTTGTGAGGCCGGGCAAGGTAAGCACCAGAGAATTCCCCTGGCCATCGCATGGCTTGTCCGACGCTTCACAGCCGCCGAGATTGCCCATGCCGTCGCCACCGTAATAGCTGGAATTGGTATTCAACACTTCCGCCCAATAACCGCGGTGGGGCACGCCGACCCGGTAACCGGAACGTTTCACGGGAGTGAAGTTCCCCACGATCAGAAACATCGTTTGTCCGGCCGGATCGAGCCGGAGGAAACTGATGACGCTGTTGTCTCCGTCGGTGCAATTGAGCCAGCGAAAAGTCTCGTGGTTCAGGTCGCCCCGGCTGAACACGGGCTCGTTGCGATAAAGCCGGTTGAGATCACGGACGAGCGATTGCAGGCCGGAGTGGTCGAGGTATTGCAGCAGATGCCAGTCGAGGCTCGCGTCGTGATTCCACTCCGCGCTCTGGCCAAACTCACTGCCCATGAAGAGGAGTTTCTTGCCCGGATAGGTCCAGACGTAGCCAAAGAGCGCGCGCAGGTTGGCGGCTTTTTCCGAAATGCTACCCGCCCCCATCTTGCCGAGCAGCGAGGACTTCCCGTGCACCACCTCGTCGTGTGAATACACCGAGATGAAATTTTCCGTGTACTGGTAAAGCATCCCGAAGGTCAGCTTGTCGTGCATCCACTTCCGGTGGATCGGATCTTTTTGGAAATAGGTCAGGGTGTCGTGCATCATCCCCATGTTCCATTTGAAATCAAAGCCGAGTCCGCCGTCCTTCACCGCGTGGCTCACCTGTGGAAACGAGGTCGATTCCTCCGCGATCATCAACGCGCCCGGATAGAGTTGATGCACGAGATCGTTGGTCCGGCGCAGAAACTCGATCGCCTCCAGGTTTTCGCGTCCGCCGTATTTGTTGGGAATCCATTCGCCGGCGTTGCGCGAGTAATCGAGATAGAGCATCGAGGCCACGGCATCCACGCGCAGCCCGTCGATGTGGTAGCGGTCCAGCCACGACAGCGCACTGGCGACCAGAAAGCAGCGCACTTCATGGCGTCCGTAATTAAAAATAAGCGTGCCCCAATCCTGGTGCGCGCCCAGGCGCGGGTCCTCATGCTCGTACAGGTGAGTGCCGTCGAACAGGGCGAGGGCAAAGGCATCGCGTGGAAAATGCGCCGGCACCCAGTCGACGATGAGGCCAATGCCGCGCCGGTGCAGATGATCGACGAAAAACTGAAAATCCTCCGGCGTGCCGTAACGGTGCGTCGGGGCAAAGTAACCGGTCACCTGATAGCCCCAGGACCCGAGATACGGGTACTCGGCCACCGGCATCACCTCCACATGGGTGAACCCAAGGTCGACCACATAGTCGGCCAGGACAGGGGCCAGCTCCCGATAAGTCAGCGGCCGGTTTTGTTCCTCCAATTTCCGGCGCCACGATCCGAGATGAACCTCGTAAATCGACATGGGCTGGTCCAACTGGCCCGCCTGTTCTTTCCTTCGGCTCATCCAGTCGGAATCGCCCCAGACATGATGATCGGTCGGGCAGACAATGGCGGCGTTGTTCGGCGGCCCCTCAAAGTAGGTGCCGTACGGGTCCGTCTTCATCCGCATCTGGCCCTGTCGGTCCCAGATGGCAAATTTGTAGAGTTCCCCCTCGCCCAGGCCGGGCACAAACAATTCCCAAACGCCCGAGGCACCGAGCGGCCGCATCGGATGATACCGCGCGTCCCAGGCATTGAAATTTCCCACCACGGACACGCGCGAGGCATTGGGCGCCCACACGGAGAACGCCACGCCGGGCACGTCGCCCATCTGGCGCAGGTGGGCCCCAAGTTTTTCATGAATGCGCTGTTCGGTTCCTTCGTTGAAAAGGTAGAGATCCTGATCGCTCAACGAAGGCAAAAAGGAATAGGCGTTGTAGACCTGGTGCAGCTCCCCCCACGAGGTCTGGTAGCGCAATTGGTAGCGAAAAACACTGCGCTTCGGCAGAAACAGCTCGAAGAACCCCTCGGGAGCGAGCAGCCCCATCGGATACGCGGGCACGCCGGGTGAATCGAGATCCACCAATTCGCACTTAACCGCTCCGCGGACAAAGGCGCGCGCCACCACGCCCTTTTGACGCTTGTGCGTGATGGGATGCATCCCCAGCCAGCCATGCGGGTTGGCCTGGCGGTTACCGAGAAAGGCTTCCAATTCAAGCTTGGGGATTATCACGTCCTCCACCATTGGCCAACCCACCCCACCCGTCTAGAACAAACAGGCTGGAAACCCAAAACGTGTTTACGCGCATTTGCCGACACCGGAGTTGAATTTCTCCGCAAAATACTTAGCTTCGTTGAATGGAGACGCTCCAAGTGCCCGAGACGGTGCCGCTGATCACGCTGCCAAACACCGTGTTTTTTCCCCAGGCCCTGCTGCCGCTCCATATTTTCGAACCGCGTTATCAGCAGATGCTGCGCGCCGTGCTCGCCACCAATCGTATTTTTGCCGTGGCGCGTCTCGATCCCGCCCAAGCGGGCAAACCGGGTGCCCACGAACCGGCCCACACCATCGCGACCGTCGGCATCATCCGCGCCTGCCAGAAAACCGAGGACAACACCTCCAATCTGCTGCTCCAGGGCATCAGCCGCGTCGCCATAAACCGCATCGTGCGTGAGCGCCCCTACCGACTCATTTCCGTCCAGCCCCTTGCCTGCACGGCCGGCGGCAATCATACCCAGTTGGAAATCATGCGGCTCGAGGTTCTTCGCCTGCTTCAACTCCGCCGCCGGCTTGGCGCCCCCGCCCCGAAGGGCATGACCCAGTTCCTCGAAAGCATCGAGGACTTCGACACCTTTGCCGACGTCGCCGCCTTCAATCTCTGCGATGACAGCGCGTTCAAGCAAAAATTGCTCGAGGAGCTCGATACGCGTCGCCGGCTTCAACTTTTTGCCGTGCAACTGAAAAACGACATCGAGGTCCAAAAGTTGCGCCGCAAACTGCAAGGCATACTGCCCGACGAAGGCATCGTGAACAATTGAGCCGCAGCCCCGGGATTCTGCCGGTGTGCATCCTGAAAGTGGAGCCGCTTATCAGATTTGAACTGATGACCTACTCATTACGAATGAGTCGCTCTACCAACTGAGCTAAAGCGGCACGAAGGAACGAAGGCGGATTTCGCGTGTTCGGGCCGGACGAAGCAAGCCCATATTTTCCTGTGCGCCCAATGTTTTCATACTGGCTTGTGCCAAAGCCGCAAGGCTTCGCCCGTGAACGAACGGACGGCTTTCTCAATGCCTTTGCGCTCACCGGCGTAGACGATTTCACCGCCTTCGGGTCCCCCGCCCGGCCCGAGATCAATGATCCAGTCAGCGAGCGATATGACATCGAGATTATGCTCAATAATGACAATGGTGTTGCCCGCATCCCGGAGTTTGAAGAGCAACGCCATCAAGTGCTGGATGTCGGTCCAGTGCAGGCCGGTCGTCGGTTCATCGAGGATGTAGAGCGTCTTGCCCTGCTCGCGCTTGCTCAGCTCAAGCGAGAGCTTGAGCCGCTGCGCCTCGCCGCCGGAAAGCGTGGTGGCGGACTGACCGAGCTGCAGATAACCAAGCCCCACGGCATCGAGCGTGCCGAGTTTTTCCATGATGCGGGGAATGGCGCGGAACAGTTCCATCGCCTCGCGCACGGTCAGACTGAGCACGTCCGCGATATTTTTTCCATGAAAGCGAACTTCGAGCGTCTCGCGGTTGAAACGCCGTCCATTGCAGCTCGGGCACGGTGCGTACGCATCGGCCATAAACTGCATGTCGAGCTTGATCTGGCCGTCGCCCTGGCAGCGCTCGCACCGGCCACCGCGGACATTGAAGGAAAAGCGGCTGGCCTTGTAGCCACGCACCTTGGCGAGTGGCACCTGCGCAAAAAGATCACGCAACAGATCGAGCAGGCCGACGTAGGTCGCCGGGTTGGAGCGCGGACTGCGTCCGATGGGCTCCTGGTCCACCAGCACCGCTTTCTCGAAATGCTCCAGTCCGGCGAGACCGCGGTGTTTGCCGGGAAGCGTCTTCGCCCCATTGAGTTTTCGTGCGGTCGCGACGGCAAGGATATCGTTCACGAGCGAACTCTTTCCCGAGCCGGAAACTCCCGTCACACAGGTGAGCAAGCCGACCGGGAAAGCCGCCTCGACATTCTTCAGGTTGTGCTCGGTGGCCCCGCGGATCGTGAGCCAGCGGCCGTCGGCGGCGAGTGTTTTGGCGTCCTTCATCACGCGCATCGTGCCGGCGAGATACGGACCGGTGCGCGACTCCGCCGCGGAAAGTCTGGCACACTCGGCCGGCGTGCCCTGAAACAGAATCTGCCCGCCTTCGCGCCCGGCACCGGGGCCGAGTTCGATCAGCTCGTCGGCAATCCGCATCGTTTCCTCGTCGTGTTCGACCACAACGACGGTGTTGCCGCGATCCCGCAGATCACGGAGCGTCGCGAGAAGTTTTTGGTTGTCGCGCGGATGAAGGCCGATGCTGGGCTCATCGAGCACATAGATCACGCCGACCAGACCCATGCCAAGCTGGGTCGCAAGCCGCACGCGCTGCGACTCGCCCCCGCTGAGCGTGCTGTATTCGCGCTCGAGGGTCAGGTAGCCGAGACCGGTTTCGTGGAGAAAATGGAGGCGTTGCTCCACGCCCCCGAGCAGCTCGTCCACCGCATCGATCTGACCGATCCGGCCGGACAAACTGCGAATGAACGCGAGGGAGGAACGCACATCGAGCTGGAGAAATTCGGCATAGCCGAGGGGAGTGAAATCACCACCTGTCGAACCGGCCCCCGCTTGCCCCGCGCCCAGCAACACGGCGGCGCTGCGGGAGTTGAGCCGCAAACCGTGGCAAACCGGACACTCGCCGCTCACCATGTATCCGGTCAACCGTGCGCGAAACCCATCGCTGTCGGTGTGGCGGTAGCTCTCCATCAGATCGGCGATCACACCGGCAAACGGCATGGACTTGGGCTCGCGCATGCGGCGGAGCTTGAAGTTGAAGGCCCGTTCGCCCGAACCGTGGAGAATGACCTTGCGCGTCTCGGCGGGAAGTTTTTTCCAGGGCGTGTCGGGATCAAACGGCAGTTGCTCGGCCAGTTGCTTCAACTGCGCATTGTGCTTGATGATGAGATTTTTTCCTCCGATGCGCCACGGTTTGATCGCGCCTTCGCGCACGGATTTCTCGGGATCAGGAATGACCAGCTCGTCGCTGAAGGTCATTTGGCGGCCGAGACCGCTACATTCGGGACAGGCGCCCTCGGTGTGGTTGAAGGAAAAGTGCCTGGGAGTGAGCGCCTCGAACACGTCACCGCAAATCGCGCAGGCGAGACTCTGGCTCAGAGTAATCTCGCGCCAGGGCGCGTCGGCCGTCCGCTGGACAAGGACGCTGGCGCGGTTTTGCCCTTCGCGAAAGGCGAGTTCCAGCGAGTCGGCAATCCGGCTGCGCTGGTCGGCGTTCAGGACGAGCCGATCGAGCACCAGCTCTACCGTCAGCTCGCTTGCGCTATTGGGCACGAGCTTGGGATCGTCCAGCGATTTGATTTCGCCCGCGATGCGGACACGCTGGAATCCGCGTTGACGCAGTGCCGGCAACTCATCGCGCAGCACCGCTGGCCTGGCCCGCATGAAAGGCGCGAGCAGCACGGCGCGTTCTCCCGGCGCTTCGCGCAAAAGCTGGGCCACACAGTCGTCGAGCGAGCGTTTTTCCACATGGCCGCCATCCTTGGGGCAACGCTGTTCGCCACAGAGCGCCCAGAGCAACCGGGCGTAGTCGGCCACTTCGGTGACGGTCGCCACCGTGCTGCGCGGCGAGCCGCCGCCCGTGCGCTGCTCGATGGCGAGCACGGGAGAAAGACCGTGGATGAAGTCGACGTCAGGGCGTTTTAGCTGTTCAAGAATCTGCCGCGCCTGGGCGGAGAGACTCTCCATGTATTTGCGGTAGCCCTCGGCGTAGAGGGTATCGAAAGCGAGCGAGGATTTTCCCGAACCGCTCGGCCCGGTGATCACCACCAGCCGGCCGCGCGGAATGCGCAGCTCAAGGTCGCGCAGGTTGTGTTCCCGGGCACCTTTGATGTGAATGTGTGTGACTGCTTCCATCGACGGGGACACCGTTACGTTTTTAAAGCCGGCGTCAAAACGCTAATGTTTAAACCCCAAGCAGTCGCCGAGTTAAAACTTGAAGTCGTCTGCAAAAATCCGCTTCATTCCGCCAGATCCAAGTCATCACCCCTGATGTCCCGTCACCTCACGCACGCCCATTTTAAGCGGATAAATCCACGCATGAAAATGATCGCCCTCTCCACTCATCGCGCCAACGCAGCCATCCTTGCCCTGCTCGCCTTGTCAGCCTTCACTCTGACCGGCCAGGCCGTGGTTTTTGAACTGGGCGAAATAAAAGGCAGTTTTGACACGACAATTTCAATCGGCGGCCTCTACCGATTGGACAACCCCGATCCCGCGCTCTATGGGATTTCCAATCAATTTAACGGTGTCTTTGGCCAGCAACGCTCGGTGAACAACGATGACGGCGACCTGAACTACAAACGCGGCATTGCTTCCTCCCTCGTCAAAGCCAGCCACGATCTGCAGCTCGACTACAAGAACATGGGCGTCTTTGTCCGCGGCTATTATTTCGACGACTTCGAGAACTCGGACGGTGACCGCAACAAGGCCCCGCTCAACAGCGAAGCCCGTAAGCTGGTCGCCAAGGGCGCCGAATTGCTCGACGCCTACGTTTATTTCAAGCCGACCCTTGGCACTTTGCCCGCCCGCATCAGCATCGGCCGGCAGGTGCTGAGCTGGGGCGAAAGCACTTTTATTCCCAACGGCATCAACTCCATCAACCCGATCGATGTCGCCAAGTTGCGCACCCCGGGGTCTGAGCTGAAAGAAGCTCTCCTGCCGGTCAACATGGTGGCAGGCTCCCTGAACCTGCCGAACAATCTCACGGTCGAGGCGTTCTATCTGCTCGATTGGGAGCGAACCCGCGTCGACCCGCCCGGGACGTATTTCAGCACGAATGACTTCGTGGCCAAGGGTGGCGAAAAAGTTTATCTCGGCTTCGGCGCCATCCCCGACACCGCCACGCTCGGAGCCATTTTGCGCGGCACCGACATCGAACCGAAAAACTCCGGCCAGTACGGCATGAATCTCCACTGGTTGGCGGAGAATCTGAATCACACGGAATTCGGGCTCTACTACATGAATTACCACAGCCGGCTCCCCATGGTGTCGGCCCGCACCCCGACCACCACGCTCGCCCAACTCTCGGCCTCCGTCCAAGCCACCGCCACTTCGCTCGGCACCACCAATCTTGCCCCGGTACTCGCCCCCGTTTTCGGTGCCAGCACGCCCAGTGTCCTTTCAACGCTGTTGGGGGCCGCGTTGACCGGCGTTCCGGTCGGCAACCTGCCCGCCAGCTACCAGCCCTATTATCCCACGGCCCAGAGTATCGCCAGCAGCGCACGCACCATCGGCTTCCTCACTGCGGCGCAGACCGGTCAATACCTCATCGAATTTCCGGAGGACATCCATCTCTTCGGCGCCAGTTTCAACACCAGTATCAAGGGCATCGCCCTTCAGGGGGAACTCAGCTACCGCCCCAATCAGCCGCTGCAGGTTGACGACGTGGAGCTGCTCTTCACCGCACTTTCCTCCATCAACCCCGCCTTTGGACCCAACAATCAGCTCGGCAACCGGCTGGGCCAGTCCGATACCTATATCGCCGGCTACAACCGCCACAAAGTGTGGACCGGCCAGTTGACCGCCACGCGCGTCGGCCGGGGAATTCTTCACGCCGATCAAAGCACCCTGCTCGCCGAAATCGGTTTTGTTTATGCAAATATTCCCCGATCCAAGGGCACGCTGCGCTACGACGGCCCGGGCACCTACGTTGGCGGCGATGTCACGATGATGAACGCCTCGGGCAGCAATCTCTCCGGCATTCCTCCGCTGTCCGATCCTTCCGACGCCTTCGCTGACCGCTTTTCCGCCGGCTACCAGATCGTCGGCCGGCTTGACTACAACAACGCCTTCGCCGGCATCAACGTCTCGCCGCTCGTCGTCTTTGCCCAGGATATTGGCGGCAACACCCCGTTGCCGCTCGGTAATTTTCGTCACGGTCGGAATACCATCACGATCGGCGCTGATTTTAATTTCCAGAACGCATGGTCCTTCGAGGCGCGCTATGTGAATTTTTCCGGCGCCGGCCGGTTCAATCTCCTGAGCGACCGCGATTATGTCTCTGCCACCCTGAAGTATTCTTTCTAAGCAGCGCCATGCACACCCCTTCACCTCGCAACACGAAAATGAAAATCATCTCCGCTTCCGTTCTGGGCGCGCTGCTTTCCACCGTCAGTCTGTCCGCCGCGATCACCCCGGCGGAAGCGAACCGTCTTGGTCAGGACCTGACCCCGCTGGGAGGAGAAAAAGCCGGCAACGCCGACGGCACGATTCCCGCCTGGGATGGCGGCATTACGACGCCTCCGGCCGGTTACAAACCCGGCGATCATCATCCCGATCCCTTTGCCGGGGAAAAGCCGCTCTTCACCATCACGGCGGCCAATGCCGGGCAGTATGCCGAGAAACTGACCGCCGGCCAGCTCGCCCTGCTGAAGGCGTATCCCGACTACTCGATTCCCGTTTACCCGACTCATCGCACCGCGTCCAATCCCCAGCGAGTTTACGATGCCACGAAAAAAATCGCGACCACCGCCACCATGGAGGAAGGTGGCAACGGCATCACCGGGGCCGTTCTGGGCGTGCCCTTCCCCATCCCGCATAACGGCCTCGAGATCGTCTGGAATCACCTCACCCGTTACCGGGGCATCGCGGCCGAGCGTTTCATCGGACAAGCCGCGCCGCAGCGCGATGGCAGCTACACCCTCGTGCAGTTCGACGATGAGTTTCTCTTCAATTACTGTCGAGACGACCTGCCGTTGGATCAACTGCAACAGCAGCTCGCTTCCAGCAATATTCTCATCTACTTCAAGCAGGCGGTGACGGCTCCCGCCCGTCTCGCCGGTTCGATCTTGGTCGTGCACGAGACCATGAACCAGGTGAAGGAACAGCGCGCCGCGTGGATCTACAACTCCGGTCAGCGCCGGGTCCGCCGCGCCCCCAACGTGGCTTACGATGCGCCCGGAACCGCCGCCGACAACATGCGCACGTCCGACCAGTTTGACATGCTCAACGGTGCGCCGGATCGGTTTGACTGGAAGCTCATCGGCAAAAAAGAAATGTATGTCCCCTACAATTCGTACCGGCTGCATAGCGACCAGGTGAAGGTGAAGGACATCATCAAGCCGCTGCACATCAATCAGGATCTCACCCGCTACGAACTGCACCGCGTCTGGGTGGTGGATGCCACGCTCAAGCCCGGCACCAGCCACGTTTATTCCCGCCGCACGCTCTACGTCGATGAGGACAGTTGGCAGATTCTCGCCGTCGACCAGTACGACGGCCGCGGCCAGCTCTGGCGCATCTCGGAGGCGCACTGCATCAACTATTATGACGCCTTGGTTTTCTGGAGCACCTTGGAAGTGCACACCGATCTTTTCGCCGGCCGCTATGTGGCCATCGGCCTCGACAACGAAAACAAGATGTACGACTTCAATCTGAAACGCACCCCGCAGGATTACTCGCCCGGAGTGTTGCGGCAGGAAGGTGTCCGTTGAGCCTCTGATGATATTTGGCATTACAGTGACGGCGGGCCGCCAAGCCCGCCGTTTCCTTGGGGCGTTCCTGCTTGGTGCATTGGTGTTCCATGCCGCCGCATTTTCTGCCGGCGAACAATCCGAGCTCGCGCCCCTGGCCGCCAAATCCCTGTTGCTGGCCCTCGCGAGGACGGATGCCGCCTTGGTGGCGGTCGGCGATCGCGGTCACGTCCTGCTCTCGAATGACAATGGCCTGACTTGGAAACAATGCATCGTCCCGACACGCGCCATGCTCACCGGTGTCTCGTTTCCCGATGCCCGGCACGGCTGGGCCGTGGGTCATGATGGGGTGATCCTTAATACGGCGGATGGCGGCCTTTCCTGGCAGCGACAGGACAAAGGCGACGACTTGGAAACGGTTTACCTGGACGTGCTGTTTCTCGACGCGCAGCACGGCTTTGCCGTTGGCGCTTACGGGAAATTTTGCGCCACGCAGGACGGAGGGAAAACGTGGGTGACCAGCACTCCTTCCGAACACGATGTGCACTACAATCGGCTCACCGCGACACCCGGCAAGCGTCTGTTTTTGGCCGGAGAAAGCGGCACGCTGCTGGTTTCCACTGACGAGGGACAAACCTGGAAGCCGTCTGCGGTACCTTACAACGGCTCCCTGTTTGGCTATGTGCCGATTGATGAGCAATCCGGCATAATCCATGGGCTGCGCGGACACATTTTCACGACCACCGATCAGGGCGTCACCTGGGCGTCGCACAACAGCGAAATCAATGCCCTCATCATGGGCGGCACCCGTTTGCGCTCCGGTGTGATCATCCTCGGCGGCCAGGGCGGAAATTTTTTCATCAGCCGGGATCAAGGGGCCAGTTTCAACCACTGGACTCCTCCGGGCTTTGGCGGCAGCGTGGCAACCGTGATCGAAGCCAACGACGGGGCGATCATTGCAGTTGGTGAAACCGGCGTCAGCCGGTTGACCATGCCGGCCCTATGAACATCTTTTTATTTTCTGACCGACACCCGCTGCTTCGCGCATGAAACGGATCGAAGACCTGGTCTTTGGGCAACGGCATCTGACGGTGGCGTTCTTCGTTCTCGTGACGGTTGTGCTCGGATATTTTGCCACCCGCACCCATGTCGATGCCAGCTTCACGAAGCAATTGCCCACCGATCACGACTACATCACCACCTTCAGGAAATACCAGATCCAGTTCGGCGGGGCCAACCGCATCGTCATCGCCCTGACCCCAAAAACGGGGGATATTTTCACGCCGGAATTTTTCAAGACCCTGAAGGCGGTCACCGACGAAACCTACTTTATCCCCGGGGTGGACCGCTCGCTGGTCAGCTCCATTTTTACCCCCAACGTCCGCTATATCGAGATCGTGGAGGACGGGCTCCAGGGCGGGAGTGTCATTCCGGTGGAATTCCAACCCACCGAGGCCGGCTTCGAACGGGTGCGGCAAAACATCATCAAGTCCGGGCGGGTCGGCCAGCTCGTGGCCAAAGACTACAGCGGGGCCATCGTCATCGCCTCGCTGCTGGAAATTGATCCGCTGACCGGCCAACGACTCGACTACAACAAGGTGGCTGCGGCCTTGGAAACGAATATCCGCGGGAAATATCAGACCGCCGGCATCAGCGTTCATATCATCGGCTTCGCCAAAGTGGTCGGCGACGTGACCGATGGGGCTCGCGGCGTGCTCCTGTTCTTCGGCGTCGCCATCGTGATCTCCGCCGTGCTGCTCTGGTTTTTTTCCCAGTCGCTGATCCTGACCATTCTGCCACTCATCACCTCCTTTTGCGCCGTTGTCTGGCAACTGGGACTGCTCAATCTCCTTGGCTTTGGGATCGATCCGATGTCGATTCTCGTGCCGTTCCTCGTGTTCGCCATCGCTCTCAGCCATGCCACGCAGATGCTGCGCTCCTTCCGCTACGAAGTGCTGTTTGGCAAAAACGAGTTTGATGCCTCACGAGCCTCCTTCAGCAATCTCTTCATCCCGGGCACGGTTGCCATCCTGACGGATACGGTGGGATTTCTGACCATCTACCTGGTCAAGGTGCCCGTCATCCAGGAGCTCGCCATTACGGCCAGCCTTGGGGTCACGCTGATCATTCTCACCGACCGCTTTTTCCTGCCCGTGCTCTTGAGCTACACGGCCATGAATCCCGATTTTCGTCGGAAAGTTAACTTCCGGCGCTTCGCCCTCCAACCGACTTGGCGTCGTCTCCAGCGTTTGACCATGGGAAAACGCAGTTCTGTGGCCATCATCACCATCTCCCTGCTGCTTTGGCTTTTCGGCTTCAGCAAGGCCAGGGAAGTCAAAATCGGCGACATGCATGCCGGCGTACCCGAACTCCGCCAGGATTCGCGCTACAACCAGGACACCGCCGTCATCACCGCGAAATTCGGCATTGGGGCCGACACGATCACGGCGCTCGCCGAAACCAAACCCAACGGCGTGATCGACCATGAGGTCATGTCCGAAGTCGACCGGTTCGCCTGGCAGATGCGCAATGTGGACGGGGTGCAGTCCACGCTCGCCCTCACCGATTATGCCCGGACCATCAACGCCGGTTGGAACGAGGGCAGCCTCAAATGGCGCATCATCCCGCGCAATCCGCAGGCGCTCGCCCAGGCGGTTTCACCCGTGGAAACCTCTTCCGGCCTGCTCAACAACGACGGCAGCGTCATCCCGGTCATGATTTATCTCCGCGACCACAAGGCCGAGACCATCAAGCGCGTGGTCTCCGCCGTGAAGGAATACCGGTCAGTCAACACCTCGGACTTGGTGAAGCTCCAGCTCGCCACCGGCAATGTCGGAGTCATGGCCGCCACCAACGAAGTCATCGAAGCCGCCCAATTTCCGATGCTGCTCTGGGTCTTCGGCGCCATCATCGTGCTTTGCCTGATCTCCCTGCGCTCCTGGCGGGCAACCGTCTGCGTGGTGCTGCCGCTGTTCATCGTTTCAGACCTTGCCTATGCGCTCATGGTCTATCTCGAAATCGGTCTCAAGACCTCCACCCTGCCCGTCGTAGCGCTGGGCGTGGGGATAGGCGTGGATTACGGCATTTATCTTTGTTCCTCGGTCCTGGAAAAGATCCGGGCCGGACAATCGATCGAGGATGCCCTCTGCATCTCCTTTGCCACGATGGGGACCTCCGTGGTCTTCACCGGCTTTGCGCTGTCGATTGGTGTGGGCACCTGGGCGTTTTCCGCCCTGAAATTCCAGGCCGACATGGGCATTTTGCTCTCCTTCATGTTTCTGGTGAACATGCTCGGCGCCATGCTGCTCATGCCCGCCCTGGCGCGCTGGCTCTTCCGCCGGCATCTGGCCCCGGTTTCCTGAGCGTAAAAACTCATCCGGCCGCGATCATTGGTGGGGCGACATGAGCGGGTCATTTTCGGCTGTTTCATCCGGCAATGATGACAAGGCGGCCGGATGAATAGTAATCATCGGACAAAGGATTGACTTGCGAAACTCTGCTCTCGACTAACCGTCTTTGAGGGCTATCTAACGTTGCTACCATGCAATGCCGAACCTGCCGCCCCATCAAACACGGGAGAGATACGAAAGCATCATGATGCGCATTGAGACCAAGTTCGATAAGGGAAAAGCCGTCCGGATACACCAACTTTTCGGCGTGGTGAACCTGCCGGAATTTCAGGACGGCCTGCAAAAACTTTATGCCTCGCCGGATTTCAATCCTGACCTGAATGCATTGTGGGATGTCCGGCAGGCTGATTTCACCAAAGTCGCGCCGGATGATGTCCGTGGACTCATGCAAGTCGTGGCCTCAAACTGGGGGAAAGACGGAAAGTGCCGGGCCGCCATCGTCGTGGGCGGCATGGCCGAATATGGTCTCTGCCGGATGTATGAGAGCCAGTTTGGCCCCGCCGCTCCCTGCAAGATCAAGATTTTTCTGGATATCGAACTGGCTTGGAAGTGGTTTGCCGCAAGTGAGGATATCGTGAAGGGCATGACCTCCCGACCACTGGCGACCTGAGGCTGTGGTTCGGCGAAACCTATCATATTAGCGAGGCCCGCTGCGCAGTCCCCGCGTTATGCCAATTCAGAATATACGCTTTTGGCCAATTAACCGGCGATCAGCGATTCGCCCGTCATCTCCACCGGCTTGGGCAGTCCCATGAGTTGGAGAACCGTCGGGGCAAGGTCAGCGAGCCGGCCTCCCGTGCGCATCTTGGTTTTGCCGGCGACCAGTCCTTCGCCCACGACGAATACTTCGACGAGGTTGAGCGTGTGCGAGGTATGCGGGCTGTTGGTGATGGGATCCCACATCTGCTCGCAGTTGCCATGGTCGGCGCAGATCAGCGCCTTGCCATTTTGCCGCGCGACCGCAGCGAGCAATTCGCCCACCCCCTGGTCGGTGGCCTCGACCGCCTTGATCGCCGCCGGCAACGAACCGGTGTGGCCGACCATGTCCGGGTTCGCATAATTCACCACAACCAGACCGTACTTGCCGGACAAAATCGCGGCCTTGGCGGCGGCAGTGACTGCGGGCGCCGACATCTCCGGCTGCATGTCGTACGTCGCCACCTTGGGGCTGGCCGGACATGCCCGGTCTTCCCCGGGATACGGTTCACTGCGGTAATTATTGAAAAAAAACGTCACATGCGGATTCTTCTCCGTCTCGGCGCAGCGGAACTGCGCGATACCGGCATTGCTTACCACCTCGCCAAGGATGTTTTTCAGCTTCGCGGGCTTGCCTGAAATCACATGGACCGGCAGCCCGACCTCATACTCCGTCATCGTGGCGTAGTAGAGATCGAGTTTGGCGCCGCGATCAAACTCCTTGAAACCGTCGAGCACAAAAGCCTTGGTGAGCTCGCGCGGACGGTCGCCGCGGTAATTGTAGAAAAGCACCGCGTCGCCATTGGCAAACGTCGCCAGCGGTTTGCCGTCCACACCGACAATCCAGGTCGCGGGCACAAACTCGTCGCCATTCTGCGTCGCACTGAGCGGATGTTCGTAGTAGTTCTGAATAGCCTCCGCCGCACTTTTCGCCGTGGCGACCGCCTTGCGACCGGTCAGCATATCGTAGGCTTTCTGGACACGCTCCCAACGGTTGTCGCGGTCCATCGCCCAAAAGCGTCCGCAGATCGTGGCAATCGTGCCGATGCCAATCTCGCGGCACTTCGCCTCGACCTGTTTGATGAATCCCAATCCACTTTGCGGAGCGGTGTCGCGCCCATCGGTGAAACCATGAATAAAAACTTGGGCCGAGGTAAGGCCGTCGTCCTTGGCTTGGTGTAAAATGCCATAAAGATGCTCCAGCATCCCATGTACGCCGCCATCGGAAACGATGCCCATCACATGCAGCTTGGCCGTCGGCGAGGCTTTCACCCGGGCCACGGCCGCGTGCCAGACCGGATTGCGCGCGAGCTGTTTTTCGGAAAACAGCTTGTTCAGGCGGACCAACTCCTGATCCACAATCCGGCCGGCGCCGATGTTTTCGTGGCCGACTTCCGAGTTGCCCATCTGGCCGTCCGGCAAACCAACGTCCAAACCGCTGGCCGCCACCAAGGTGTGGGGGTATTTTGCATGTAACGCGTCGTCACACTGTTTTTTAGCCAGAATGACGGCATTGAACTTATCCTGGGAAGGATCGGGATTCTTACCCCAACCATCACGGATGACCAGGAGGACGGGAGGACGGGCTGAAGTCATGGAATAATGTGCCGATACAGATGCAGCTACCACGCCGTCACAACTAAAATTTCGTCAACAAACCGCCGCCTAAAACATCGCCAAGGATTTGGCCCAGTATTTGCGAGAAAGGATTCTCATGACGCTTCTCATCCGAGATCAATTGACGTGCCCGCCCACGTGGTTCGCCTCGTACCGGGATCTGACGCTGTTTTGCACGGTGATGCTGAAATTCGACATCGTGCTCGAATCCGAGGACCCCGACCTCTATTACCACTGGATCAAACCGAAAGGCGGGATGGATTTCATCCACGACATTGTCCGGCCTGGCTCTGAGCTTGGCGTGCATCTGGATGTGGCCCGGCATTTCCCCCGCACCATCATCACGGATCGGATCGCTCCCGAAAATGTCCACCGCCTGATCGGGGCGATCCGCGGCATGGCGGCGTAAGGCCAACTGGTCTTTAAGCCGCGCCGCACTCTTACTTTTTATACCATTTGCCCGACTCGTCCTGCAGCCAGACTCCGCTGCGACTGTTCGCGGCAATCTGTTTGGCCCTGGCGCGGCCAACCGCATCGGCGGCGGTGCCTTCTTTTTGGGCAATCAAAACATAGACCGCTTCCCGGTCGCGATTCTCTTCACTCACGATGCTGTCGGCACCGGGAGCGGCCTGGCGCACCTCAATCAGGCCGCGATTGTTCTCCCCGATGATTTCCTTCGCCTTGAAGCCGTCGATCGCCGGCAGCCGCTGGGTCATGCGCTGTTTGATATCGGCGGCGTTTTCGGCCACGGCAATCGATGAGAACAGGCCGAAGACGGCCAAAAAGGTGAGGATTCGAATGATCATGATTTGGGCTCCGTTTTCTTTTCTGTGCTGAGAGTGGTGGATTTTTTATCCAGATCGCCGAAGAAATCATCGAGCGCCTTCTCGACCCGAACATTCACATCGACCGTGATGTGGATAGGCTTCACCTCAATGGGTGCAGTCTTCACATTCAGACAAGCGGTCAGGAGAAAAGGCATGACCGCATTGAGATAGAACAGGCGTTTCATAAATTGCAGGTTATTTAAGTCATCTGGCCGGGCAAATTGTTTCAACGCTTTCCCGTGCCGAAGCTCAGATTGTCTTTCAGCCCAAAATTGAGGAGCTGTTCGAGCGGTCCGTTGACGTTTACATCCAAAATCACCGGGGCCTTCACGGAGGGATCTACCGGCTCACCCTCCAGGTGTAAGCGAGCCGATTGACCCCGCGAGACGTCCGGTGGGCGAACATCGAGCCGCAATACCCCCAGTTTCAGCCGCAGCAGGCCGTTCTCGATCCGCTTCATCACCACATAGCTGGTGCTGTTGGGCGACATGCCGCTGGTGATGAGTCCGGCCTCATCAAGCTGCAGCTCGGCATGGACTCCTTTCTTCAACTCCAGCCAACCCGTGCCCAACCTCAGGCCATGTTCATCGATCCGGATAGGCAGACGGCCATCGACTCTTCCGCTGCCTTTTGCCGGTACATTATTCGCCAGAGCGAGTATCTTTTCGACATCAAGATTATCAGCCAGCACCACCGCTTCCAATTCCTGTTGCCCGAGGATCAGTTTAAATGGCTCGGCGGTCATGCTGCCGCCAAATATTTTCAGAGCCATCCGATTAATGGCCAGATGGTCTGCGCTTAAAAACGCCATCTCGGCCGCCAAGTCTTCGGCCGCGATCGCGCCGGCCCGGAATTCGTGAATCCGCAATATGCCCGGATTGGATTGGAGGTGGATCAGATCAGTAAAATCGAAATCCGCCTCAATGCCCTCGGCCATGAGGCTGCCGGCCGAGTTTTTCAGCGCCCCCTCGTTCAATTGCATCTTGCCACCGACCGTAAGCTTTTGTTCAGCGTACGTTCCGTTAACCCCGCCGGTGAGCCGGCCCTCCATGGTCCACGGCCCCAACGGCAGCACCACGAGTTGCGGGATAAGATCCTGCCATGGTTTCAATTCGACGGACAACGCCGTTGAATGAAAAGCGAGGCGGCGATCGTTGAGTCCATAGCTGGCCACGGCGTTGAAGAGCAAGCCCGGCCCGGTCACCTCCAACGTACCGTTCCAATTGTCATTCCCGGCAGGCTGCGCGGCAAATTTCAAGGCCAGCGGCTGTTCGTGGCCGGAAGTTTTCACGATCAACTGGCCGTCAATGCTCAACTTTTCCATGGGCACCCTGAGATCGCCACCGCTCGCCGGTGTCTCGCCCGAGTAACTTGTCCAGACAAACGGATTCAAATCCGAGCCATCAATAGTCACCGGCACCCGTGCGCCTTCGATATGCACCACACCGAGGGTTGGTTGCCACCAATGTGCCCGCTCCACCGTCACCCGACTGGCGGCAAAAGCCTGGGCTTTGATTTTAAACGCCAGGTCTTTCAGTTGCACCGACCAAGGAGTCGAGCGATCCACCTCCAGGGTGATGTCCCCCGCCCCCGCTCTTTTCAATCCCGCGGAAACAACGGCCCGCGTCAGCGGCCCGCGCAGCAAAAAAATCCCCGGCAAACCCAGCAACAAACCTGTACCAAGCAGGCCGAATCGGCGGCGAATTTTCATGCCCTGAATTCCCATGTTAAAAATCAGACTCAGGAATCCGTGAGGAGACGATGCTGAGTTTCAGCTCCGTACCTGGCCGGTGCCGCGCATCACGTACTTGTAGGTCGTGAGCTCCTCAAGTCCCATCGGGCCGCGCGCGTGCAGCTTGTCGGTGCTGATGCCGATCTCCGCGCCGAACCCAAACTCGCCGCCATCGGTGAACCGCGTCGAGGCATTCCAATATACCGTCGCGCTATCGACCTCGGCCAGGAACCGTTCGGCGGTTGCGGAGTTGGCCGTAATGATGGCATCGCTGTGATGCGAGCCATTCGCGGCAATGTGTTCCAAAGCCTCATCAAGACTGCTGACCACTTTGACCGCCAGAATCAGATCGAGGAACTCCGTGCGATAATCCTCGGGTCGGGCGGCCCGGACCATGGCTGCCCCACGGGCATCAAGGGAACCCAGCGCCGCACGCGAGGCATCATCGACCCGCAATTGCACACCACGCTCCACCAGCGCGCGTCCCGTCTTGCCGAGAAATTGCGCCGCCACATCCCGGTGCACCAGCACGGTTTCAATCGCATTGCAAACGCTCGGACGCTGGCACTTCGCATTGAAGGCAATGGCCTCCGCCATGGCGAGATCAGCCTCTCGATCGACATAAAGGATGCAGATGCCGTCGTAATGTTTGATGACCGGCATGCGCGCGTGACTCACGACCGTCTCGATCAGGCCGCGGCCACCGCGGGGCATGATGAGATCTACAAATTCATCCATGCCGCACAAATATTTCACAGCATCCCGATCTGCGACCGGAATGAGCTGGATCGCGTCGGCCGGCAAACCGGCTTTGGTCAGACCGCGACCGAGGGCGGCGGCGAGCGCCAGATTGGATTGCAGCGACTCGGAACCGCCGCGCAAAATCACCGCATTGCCCGTCTTCAGGCAAAGCGAAGCGGCATCGCTGGTGACGTTCGGTCGCGATTCGTAGATAATGCCGATGACGCCGAGCGGCACGCTGAGCTTGGTATGGCGCATGCCGTTGGGATGCGACCATTCGCGCAGCACCCGGCCCACCGGATCGGGCAACGCCGCGACCGCCCGCACATCGTCCGCCATTTTGCGGAGTCGTTTCTCGTCGATCCGCAGCCGGTCGAGCATGGCAGCCGCCAAACCGTCGGACTGCGCGGCGGCTAGATCCCGCGCGTTGGCGGCGAGAATATCTTTCTGCGCAGCCACCATCTCATCCGCCATCGCGATGAGCGCCGCATTTTTCTGCGCGGTCGGCGCGCGCGCGAGCAGACGCGACGCGCTCCGGGCGCGCCGCCCTATTTCAAGGATCTGGGTCTTGAGATCGGACATATCAGCGGCGTTTGGCGGGAAAATAGGTGCCGACTTTTTTGCCGGCCAAAGCGGCGGCGAGCAGGCCGGGAGTACGTCCGTTAAGAATCCGGGTCGCCACGCCGTGATCGACGGCGATTTTTGCGGCCTGCAGTTTGGTGGTCATGCCACCGACGGAAGTACGGCCTTTGTCCAAACGCACCAGCCCGGCCACCGCCTCGAAGTCGCGGACCTCAGCCACGGGTTTGCCGCTTCCATCCAGCACGCCATCGACGCTGGTAAAGAGAAAAAGCAGATCAGCCTCGACCAGCAGCGCCACCTCGGCAGAGAGACGGTCGTTGTCGCCGAAGTTCAGCTCTTCCACGGCGACGGAATCATTCTCGTTGATCACGGGAACGACGTTCTTCTGCGCCAGCAAATGTTGCAGCGTGTTCCGGGCATTGGTGTGACGTGCCCGGCTGTCGAGATCGCTGTGGGTGAGGAGCAACTGCGCGACATTCAGTCCGTGTTTGGCGAACATCGCCGCATACTGCTGCATGAGCTTGGTCTGGCCGACAGCGGCGCAGGCCTGGCGGGCGGAAAGATTTTTGGGGCGTTCGGTGAGACCGAGCACGGACATGCCCGCAGCCACGGCACCGCTGGAGACGATGAGGCACTCGTGACCCTTTTTCACGAGGGCGGCAACTTCCGCGCTCAGCCGGGCAAATTGCCGTTTATCCAGCGTGTTTCCCTTCAGGTTGGTAAGAATACCGGACCCGAACTTGATGATGATACGTTGTGATCGCGCGGCCATGAGGGGCGAAACCTACGCAACCCTCCCCGGCGGACAAGGGCAAAAAACACGCGAACTGCGGATCGGAAACGGCTCAGACGTCGCAGATCTGCACTCCCTGCCGGAGTGAAGCGAGGACATCGGGGCGCTTGGGCACGAACTCCTGCGCGACGTACCCGTTGAAACCTGTTTCCACAATCGCACGCATGATCGCCGGATAATTCAGCTCCTGCGTGTCGTCGATCTCGGCCCGGCCGGGCACGCCACCGGTGTGATAGTGGCCAAAGTATTGATGATTGGCGCGAATGGTGGCGATCACATCGCCCTCCATGATCTGCATGTGATAGATGTCGTAAAGCAGCTTGAACCGCTCCGACCCCAGCCGCTTGCAGAGCTCCACGCCCCATGCGGTGTGGTCGCACATGTAATCTTTGTGATTAACCCGGCTGTTCAACAGCTCCATGCAAACGGTCACACCGAGTTTTTCAGCGAGAGGCAGCAGGCGCTTCAAACCGGTCACGCAGTTGTCCAAACCAACGTCGTCCGGCATACCAGCGCGATTCCCGGAGAAAACAATCTGATTGGGATAACCGGCCTCGGCGGTCGCACGTATCTGCGCCTCATAGATCGGCAGCAAAGCATCGTGGTACTCCAACCGGTTCCAACCCCTGTCGATTCCGCCCAATGTCAGGTCTCCCACCTTGGTCGTCGGGAACCCGGTCATCGCGCAGATCAGTCCGTGTTTTCTCACCGTTGCAAAATCCTTGGGTTGAATGAGCTCGACCGACCGCAGACCCATGCCGGCCGCCGCAGCGCATAATTCTTCGAGAGGGAGCTTGTAACACCATTGGCAGACCGACTGTTTGATGCGTCCGTTGTGCGCCGCCGGGGCCGTTGTTTCCGAAGATTTCATGGTCAGTGGAGTGGCGGCGACACCGGCGAGCAAGACGGTGCCGGCACTGATTTGCCGGAGCGCAGCCCGGCGGGAAATGGGGTGGGACATGGGGGTGATTGGTACTTGACGAAATCTACTTTGGCAACGTCACGATTCGCCCAAATACGGTCTAGCGCTTCAATAGCTCCTCGGCGTGGGCGCGGGCGCTCCTGGCATTGCGGTCGCCGAGCATGCGGGCGAGTTCATCGACCCGGAGCTTCCGCTCGGCATGGATCGGCTCGATGCTGACCGAGGCGCGCTCGCCGCTCTGATCCTTGGTCACGACCAGATGATTGGCGGCCTGCGCCGCGACCTGGGGCAGATGCGTCACGCACAGCACCTGGTGACGCTCCGCGATGTCGGCCATCTTCTCGCCGACAATCCGGCCGATCTCGCCGCCGACATTGGCATCGACCTCGTCGAACACGAGCAGCGGCACATCGTCGATTTCGGCGAGCACTGTCTTCAGCGCCAGCATCACGCGGGCGAGCTCGCCGCTCGACGCGATGCGATTCAGCGGCAGCGGCGGTTCGCCGACGTTGGGTGAGAACAAAAACTCCACCCCGCAATCGCCGTGCGGGCCCATCTCCGGCAACGTCACGAGGCTCACCCGGAAATCCGCCTTCTTGAAACCAAGCTGGGTGATGACCTTCCCGGCCGCCTTCCCCAGTTGCAGCGCGGCCTTCTCCCGCGTGGCGCGCAATTCCGTGGCGGCCTGCCGGGCGGTTTTCTTCGCCTCGGAAATTTGTTTTTCCAACCTGGCGAGGGCGCCTGCGACATCGCCCTGCAACTCCAGCTTGCGCCGCATTTCGTCCCGCGCCGCAACCACCATCTCCAGTTTCGCGCCATGCCTGCGCTTCAGGTCGAGCCAGGAATTCATTTTCTCCTGCAACAGTTCCGCCTGCTCGGGATCGAAGTTCAGCGACTGGGCCAGCGAGGAAAATTCCGCATCGAGATCGCCGAGCTCGATGGCGGCCGATTGCAGCCGGTCGGCCAGCGGTTTGCTCGCCGCATCGAGCGACTCCAACTGCCGGGCATCGCGCAACAGGGCCGACAGCCGCCCGAGCATCCCGTCCTCACCGCTGAGTCCGTTGTTCAGGCCTTGCGCGAGCTGGATCAGCTCCTGGGCGCTGTTCTGCCGCTGAAAATCCCGTTCAAGTTCCGCGATCGCTTCCTCGCCCAGATCCAGCGCATCGATCTTGGCCAGTTGCGCCTTGAGAAATTCGATCTGGTCATCCGACAATTTTTCCGCCCCGAGCAAAACTTCGTGCTCGTTCACGAGTTGGCGCCAGTGCCGGTAGTGGTTTTGATACTTTTCCAAGGCCGCTTCGTTCTTCGCGAACAGGTCGAGCAGTTCACGCTGGCAGCCTTCCTTGAGCAACCGGCGCGGCTCACCCGGGCCATGAAAATCGATCCACTGCTCGCCGAGTGCCTGCAAGGCGTTGAGCGTGGCCATGCTGCCGTTGATGGAAATGCGCGGCGCTTTGTCGCGGGGCAGATTGCGTTTGAGAATCAGAACCCCGTCGTCACATGGCGGCAGATCAAGCGCCGTGAGCGCAGTGTCAAGTTTCCGGGAGTCCGCAAAGAACAACGCCGCCTCCACCTCGCAGGCGGGTGCGCCCTGCCGGATGATCGTCTTGTCGGCGCGGGCCCCGGCCAGCAATGAAAGCGCCCCGAGCAGAATGCTTTTCCCCGCCCCCGTTTCGCCGGTGACGGCGGTGAAACCGGTCTCGAATTCCAACGCCACTTCGTCGAGCAGCGCCAGATTACGGATGCGAAGAGACTGCAGCATGAGACCGGTTCCTTAACGCACCTGCAGCGTGTCGGCTTCGTAGGCGAGCCCGAGCGATGGAATGGTGACGGCCTTGCGTGTGCCCTCTTTCTTTACGTGCCCCGCCACCCAGGCATCGTGCCCGGCCGCCCGGGCGGCCGCGAGCGTCGCATTGACCGTCACAGGCGAAACGTACGCGGCGAAACCCACGCCCATGTTGAAGGTCGCGTAAGCTTCGCGCAGATCGATCGGGCCGGCTTCCATCAGAAATTTAAACAGCGCGGGGATTTCCCTCGGCTCGGTGATCTCGTAGACGAACGGATCGTCCAGGCGCATGAGCTTGCGCCAGCCGTGCCCGGTCACATGGGCCACGTAGTTGAGTTTCACGCCGGCCTGCTGGCACTGGTGGACAAAATCCACATAGATGACCGAGGCCGCGAGCAACGCCTCGCCGTAGGTGCGGGAGTCCCCGTGCCCGATCGGAGTCTGGTAGCCTTTGAGCAGTTTGCTGGCGATGAGGCGGCACAGACTCAGGCCGTTCGTCTGCACGCCGGAGCTGGCGAGAAAAATGATCGCATCCCCGTCCTTCACGTCGCCGGTGATCCGCTGCGATTTGGGCGAGATCTTCCCGACAGCCGAACCGGCAAGGACAATGGCGGAAGGATCGACGATGCCCTTGAGGGTGGGCGTTTCCCCGCCGCCCCAGACCGCGCCGGCCTTGTTGCAGCCTTCCGCCCAGCCATCGACGAGCGCCTGCATGCGTTTCCCGTCGGAAAACCAGCCCGAATCTCCCACGGCGGCGTGCATCGCCACCGAGATGGGCAGCGCCCCGCAGGTCACCAGATCGTTGACGATGGTGGCCACCGTATCGATGGCGATCTCGCGATAAAAACATTTTCCCGTCTGCGCGTAGACCGCATCGGCCACAAGATTCTTCGTGCCGAGACCTTCCTCGACATGGGCGAGGAAATGATCGTCGGCTTCCATCAGGTACGAGCTCTCGCCGCGGGTGGTCGCCGGCTCGGAATAGCCGTGATAGCCGAGCGCCTCGGCCGTCGGCCGTGCGGCGCGTTGACAAGCGCGCTTGAAGGCATCGAGCTGGTCGTAACGAACTCCGGAACTCTCGTAGGAAAGACTCATGGAAAAATTTGCCGCGGATTACGCAGGCAGACGCGGATGCAAGGCAATCCTCAATCCCTTTGCCATCGACCCGGCATAATGCCCGCAGGCGGCGGCCGAGACAGGCTTGTCGCCAAAATCACCGTCATCGTCGATTGGTGGTTGATCCGCGTGCATCAGCGTCATCCGCGGGGTTAATAGCTCCGGCCCTCGTGTTTCTCGTAGTAGTTCACGTAGGCCTGGTTCACCACGCGGAAACCGCCGGGCGTGGGATAGTTGCCGGTGAAATACCAGTCGCCCGTGTGATTCGGCAGCGCCTTGCGGAGATTCTCGACGGGCTGAAAGACGATCTCGATCTCTCCTTTCCAACCGTTGGCCTGAGGCGACACGAGCTGGGTTATCTTCCGGGAAATTTCCTCGGCCGTGAGCGACTCGTAGATCTTTTTCACGTAATTGACCGGCTCGGGGGACGGGCATGCCAGTTCCTTCTGGCAGAGTTCGTACACATCTTGCAGCAGGCCGGACTGCCCGCGTTCCTTGATCAGGGATACGGCCGCCTCGAAGGCGATGAATTTGCCGATCTCCGACATGTCGATGCCGTAGCAGTCGGGGTAGCGGATTTGCGGCGCGGTCGAGGCGATGACGATTTTCTTGGGATTAAGCCGCTTCAGGATGCGCAAAATCGACCGGCGGAGTGTGGTGCCACGCACGATGGAGTCGTCCACGCAAACGAGACTGTCCTTCGGCTCCACGACACCGTAGGTGATGTCGTAAACGTGCGTCGCAAGATTGTTGCGCCATTTCTCCTGGCTGATGAAGGTGCGCAGCTTCACATCCTTGCTGATGATCTTTTCCCCCCGGGGCCAGTTGCGCAATATCAGGTCGTCCACCAGCGCCTCGTTGAGCGAGCCGTTCTTCGCGGCGGCCAGCAGTGTCTCCTTCACCTGGGCGCGGCGGCGGAAACGCAGCTCGCTCATCATGCCGAAATAGGCGACCTCGGCGGTGTTGGGAATGAAGCTGAACACCGCATTTTCCAGATCGCCGTTGATCGATTTGAGAATCTGGTCGACCAGCCCGGCGCCGAGGGCCTTGCGCTCGCGGTAGATGTCTGCGTCGTTGCCGCGGGAAAAATAGATCCGCTCAAACGTGCACTGCGTCTTGGGCAGGGCGGCCTTCACGCGTTCGACGCGCACCACCCCGGATTTTTTCACCACCACCGCCGTGCCGGGCTCGACTTCGCTCACGTCCGCCGGCTCGAGATCAAACACGGTGCAGAGCGGCGCACGCTCGGAGGCGACGGCGACAACCTCGTCGTTTTCAAACCAGTGGCACGGACGGATGCCCGACGGATCGCGCGTGACAAAGGCATCACCGTTGCCCAAAGCGCCGATCAAACTGTAACCGCCATCCCACTCGGTCGCGGACTGCCGGAGCACATGGGCCACATCGATGTCGGAATTGATCCGTTTCGTGATCTCGGTTCCCGGGAGCTTTTTTGCCTTGAGGGCCTGGAACAGCTCCTCGTCGTGCTCGTCGAGGTGGAAACCGATCATCTCCAGCAGCGCCTGGGTGTCGGTCGCGAAGATCGGATGCTGCCCCTTGGCGATCAGGCTGGCGTTGAGCGCCGCCGTGTTCGTCATGTTGAAATTGCCCGCGAGCACGAGATTGCGCGTGGGCCAGGAACTGCGGCGGAAATACGGATGGCACGCGCTGAGATTGTAGCCGCCGGAGGTGCCGTAGCGCAGATGGCCAAGGTAGAGCTCGCCGCAGAAATCGTATTTCTGCTTCGCGGTGTCGGGAAACTCCGGATGCACCGTGCCGTCTCCGACCAGTTGGTTGTAGCGCGCGAGCAGCGTCTGGAAAATCTTGTCGAGCGGGTTGGACTCCACGTTGCGCTCGCGGAACATGTAGGGCTCGCCCGCCGGCACATCGAACTTGAGGCAGGCCACCCCGGCTCCGTCCTGCCCGCGGTTGTGCTGCTTCTCCATCAGCAGGAACAGTTGGTAGAGTCCCCAAAGGGGAGTGCCGTATTTTTCCTGATAGTAGGCCAGCGGTTTCTTCAATCGCACCAGGGCGACGCCACATTCGTGTTTGATCGGTTCGCTCATGCGGGAATGGCGGGGAGATTCACTTTGTTCGCCAGGCTGTTCTCCCAGCCCTGGCGCAACTCGGCAATCTCCCAGGACACGGCGTCCTCCGTGGCGCCGCGCACGGTCAGTTGGGAACCGGCGGCCACCTCGCCGATGACCGCCGCCGACACCCCGCGCAAATGCGATTCGGCCAGGACCGATCCCATGCGTTCGGCGGACACGATGACCAGCGCCCGGTTCTGGCTTTCGCCAAAGAGAAGCGCATCGAGCCGGTTGCCCTGCAGGGTGGCGAGTTCGAGCGTCGCGCCAAAAGAATGGTCCGGCGCAAACAACATTTCCGCGACACAGCAGAGCAGGCCGCCCTCGGAAAGGGCGTTCGCCCCCCGCACCGCCCCGGTCTTGATCAGCCCCCGCAGGGCATTGTGCAGTTTCTGCGCGCCCGTCAGATCGCACTGCGGCGCATCGCCGGTATTGAGCCCGTGGACGATCCCCAGATACTGGCTTCCGCCCAGTTCCGTCGGAGCCGCGCCGAGCAAAATGATTTTTTCCCCCGCCGCCCGCACGGCCTGGCGGGTAAAATGCTTTTCCTGCTCGATCTGGCCCACCACCGAGACCGTCGGGGTAAGATCACCCGTGCCGGATGTCTTTTGCGCGTGAAAGGCAATCCCTCCGCCCAATTCAGGCAGTCCAAAAAACTGGCTGACATCCGCCAGGCCGGCGAGGCACTCGCTGAGCATGTAGGACTCCTCGGGTGACACTGGATTGGCGAGATTCAACCGGCTCGAAATGGCAAAGGGCACCGCGCCTGTGCAGGCCATCCGGCGCAGGCATTCCACGACTGCAATCTGGGCTCCACGCCGGGGGTTCAGGTAGCAAAACCGGCCATTGCCGCCGGCAGAAAGCGCAATCAGACGATCGGTCCCGTCCAAACGCGCCCGGACCACTCCGGCATCGCCACCCCTTTCGACCGTCGGTCCCGGTTCATCGGCAAGGACACTGATCCGGCGTTTGGCCGCGATATTCGGATGCGACAGCAGCCGGGGCAGTGCGGCTTGCAGCGCGACAGATTTGAGATCGGGGATCGCAGAGGGATTCCAAGCCCGGGTCTGCGCAAGATAAGCCGGCTCTTTCGCACCGTTCTGGTTGGGCGAGCCGGCGGAACTGGGAGGAATGGGAGTAGCCATCGGAAAGTGATTGGAATCAGGCGGTGGCTGTGAGGATAAGCGAACATTGGACAATTAACAACTTGCCGGCCAGTGACCACCCACTGCACACGAGCCTGTGACCCTGTCGGTCAAAAAGGCTTGAGGCGGGTGTTTGGTCGTTGGTTTTCCTCACGGGTGTATGAACCCGCTTATTCCGATGAGACCGTGCCAATGGTCAACGGCTTTCTCCGGCAAAAGATGGAATGTCCCGGGGTGAAGCAAATCCCGCCGAGCATCTTCCAAAGCACTATCGCAAGTTCGCCTTTTCAGGTCATATCCCGATTGATTATCCCGTTTCGGCTTTCTCCCCTCCCGTCTGTTCCGTGCAACCCTCCATAAATGGCGTGAATATCCGTCTTCTTTCCAAGAAATTCTCCCCTTCACTCCACTTGACGAGCCGGGGTTGTTGGTGAACATCGTTTTTCCGACCATGCTGATCCTCCGCGGCTCACCCGCCCTCTCCTCTTTCCGCCTCGCCAAGCTCCTCCAGGACCTGACCTCCACCGGCCTGCCCGCCATCGCCGTCAGCGCTGAGTTCGTCCATATTGTGGAAACCTCTCTCGAACTGGCTGCCGACCACCGGTCCATCCTCGAAAAACTGCTGACTTACGGCCCGAGCCGCACCGCGTCCGAGGTCAAGGGTCTTGTCCAAATCGTCGCCCCGCGCCCCGGCACGATCTCGCCCTGGTCTTCAAAAGCCACCGACATCGCCCACATCTGCGGGCTCACCGCCGTCAAACGCATCGAACGCGTCATCGCCTACACGATCGATGTCGGCCAGCCGGCCGCTCAATTTCCACTTAGTCCGTTCGACACCGCGCAGCTCCAAGTTTTGCGCGCCAAGCTTCACGACCGGATGACTCAGGTGGTTTTCGGCGACCTCGAGGCCTGCGCATCGCTCTTCCGCCACGAGACGCCGCGTCCGATGAATAGCATTCCCGTTCTCGCTGCCGGTCGCGCCGCTCTTGTCGCCGCCAACGTCTCCCTCGGCCTCGCGCTGGCCGAAGACGAAATCGATTACCTCGTCAAAGCTTTCACCACTCTTGGCCGCGACCCCAACGACATCGAGCTGATGATGTTCGCGCAGGCCAACTCCGAGCACTGCCGCCACAAGATTTTCAACGCCACCTGGGACATCGACGGTTCCGCCAAGGACAAGTCGCTGTTCCAGATGATCAAGAACACCTACACGCTCCACAGTGAAGGCATCCTCTCCGCCTACAAGGACAACGCCGCCGTCCTCGCCGGCACCCGCGGTGGCCGCTTCTACGTCGACCCGAAGACCAACGAGTACGCCGCGCACGACGAGGACATCCACATCCTCTGCAAGGTCGAGACGCACAACCACCCGACCGCCATCTCCCCCTTCCCCGGCGCCGCCACCGGTTCCGGTGGCGAGATTCGCGACGAAGGCGCCACCGGTCGCGGCTCCAAGCCCAAGGCCGGCCTCACCGGCTTCACCGTTTCGAATCTGAAAATCCCCGGCGCGCTTCAGCCTTGGGAAAAGGACAACGGCAAACCCGGCCGCATCGTCTCCGCCCTCGACATCATGGTCGAAGGCCCGCTCGGCGCCGCCGCCTTCAACAACGAATTTGGCCGACCCTCGATCAACGGGTACTTCAGAACGTATGAGGCCGAGGTGCCCTCGGCCAAAGTACCAAGTGACGAGGGACAAGTATCAAATGTAGGGCCGTCGCTCGCCGACGCGCCGAAAACTCCCGCAGCAGGTCTAAACGCGAAGGACGCGGAGAGCGCGGAGAAAAACAAATCCACTCTTCCTTCCTCCGCGTCCTCTGCGCCCTCCGCTTTAAAAAATCAGGGTTCATCAACCGAACTGCGCGGTTATCATAAGCCGATTATGTTGGCCGGTGGGTTGGGCAACATCAAGGCCGACCACATCAAGAAGGGCGCGATCAACCCAGGCGACCGGCTGATCGTCCTCGGCGGACCGGCCATGCTGATCGGTCTCGGCGGCGGCGCGGCCAGCTCCATGGCGAGCGGCACCGGCAACGAGGATCTCGATTTCGCCAGCGTCCAGCGCGACAACGCCGAGATGGAACGCCGCTGCCAGGAGGTCATCGACCGCTGCTGGGCTCTCGGCGACGAGAACCCCATCTCCTTCATCCATGACGTCGGCGCCGGCGGCATCTCCAACGCCCTTCCCGAACTCGTCAACGACGGTGGCCGCGGCGGCCGCTTCCAGCTCCGCGCCGTCCCCAACGACGAGCCGGGCATGTCCCCGCTCGAGATCTGGTGCAACGAATCCCAGGAACGCTACGTCATGGCCGTGCCCGCCGCCCGCCTCGACGTCTTCAAGAAACTCTGCGAACGCGAACGCTGCCCCTTCTCCGACGTCGGCGAAGCCACCGAGAAAAAGCAGCTCGTCCTCGAGGATTCCCATTTCAAGAACACCCCGATCGACCTCCCCCTCGACGTCCTGTTAGGCAAACCGCCCAGAATGTCCCGCACGGATCGCACTTTGGTTCGGTCACTTGCTCCCTTGAGACTTGGCAACTTGACACTTGCGGACGCAGTCCGCCGCGTCCTGTCCCACCCAACCGTCGCCGACAAAACTTTCCTCATCTCCATCGGTGATCGCACGCTCGGCGGCTTGATCTGCCGCGACCAGATGGTCGGCCCGTGGCAGGTGCCCGTCGCCGACTGCGCCGTCACCGCCGCCAGCTTCGATGTTTACACCGGTGAAGCCATGTCGATGGGCGAACGTACACCCGTCGCCGTCAACGACGCCGCGGCCTCCGCCCGCCTCGCCGTCGGCGAAGCGCTCACCAATCTCGCCGCCGCGCAGGTCGGCGACATCGGCAAGGTGAATCTCTCCG
>CAZIQP010000025.1:10474-35604 GCA_964541315.1 uncultured Opitutaceae bacterium | reverse complement strand
GAAATCAAGGACGGCAAGATCGTCGATGCCTGGAGCGCCGGCACCATGGTGCGCGGATTGGAAATCATCCTCAAGGGCCGCGACCCGCGCGATGCGTGGGCCTTCTGCGAACGCGTCTGCGGTGTATGCACGACAGTACACGCGCTCGCTTCGGTGCGCGCCGTCGAAGACGCGATTGACGTAAAAGTTCCGCCGAACGCCGAGCTGATCCGCAACATCATGTTTTGCACGCAGTACATGCAGGACCATGTCGTGCACTTCTACCACCTGCACGCGTTGGATTGGGTGGACGTGGTGAGCGCGCTCAAGGCCGACCCCAAGGCGACGTCGGTGCTGGCGCAAAGTATCTCGAAATGGGCGAAGAGTTCGCCCGGCTATTTCTCGGATGTTCAGAAACGCATCGCCAAGTTTGTGGAGAGCGGCCAGCTCGGGATTTTTGCCAATGGCTACTGGGGGCATCCTGCGTTCAAGCTTCCGCCGGAGGCCAATCTCATGGCCGTGGCGCATTACCTCGAGGCGCTCGAGTGGCAGAAGGAAATCGTCAAGGTCCACACCATCTTCGGCGGCAAGAACCCGCATCCCAATTACCTCGTGGGGGGCATGCCGTGCTCCATCAACATCAACGAGGCCAATGCCATCAACGCCGAGCGGCTAGCCATGGTCGGCGCACTGTTGCAGCAGGGCAAAGAATTCATCGAGCAGGTCTATATCCCCGATGTTCTCGCCGTCGCGCCGTTTTATCTCGACTGGGCTGGTATCGGCGGCGGCTTGGAAAATTACCTGTGCTACGGCGACCTGCCGACCAACGGATTCGCCGATGTCGGCAGCTACAAGTTTCCGCGCGGTGCGATCCTCGGCCGGGATCTCAGCAAAATTCATCCGGTTGATCCGCGTGACGACACGGGCATTCAGGAATTCATTGATCACTCATGGTACGAATACGAAAATGCCGGCGCCGGCCTGCATCCGTGGAAGGGCGAGACCAAGCTGAAATACTCCGGGCCCAAGCCGCCCTACGAGAATCTGGACGTGGATGCCAAGTACAGCTGGCTCAAGACGCCGCGCTGGAAAGGCCACGCGATGGAGGTCGGTCCGCTGGCGCGCATGCTCGTTGGCTATGCCTCCGGCAATGCGGAGATCAAGGACGCCGTGACCGCGACCCTCGGTGCGTTGAATGCGCCACCGGCGGTGCTCTTCTCGACGCTCGGTCGAACCGCCGCCCGCGCCATCGAATCGCAGCTCGCCGCCCGTTGGAGCATGGATTTCTACAATCAGCTGCTCGCGAACATCAAGGCCGGCGACACCCGCACTTTCACGCGCGACAAATGGGAACCTTCCTCCTGGCCGGCCATGTGCAAGGGTGTCGGCACCAGCGAAGCACCGCGCGGGGCGTTGGCGCATTGGATCGTCATCAACGACCGGAAAATCGCCAACTATCAGCTCGTGGTTCCGAGCACTTGGAATGCCTCGCCCCGCGACGCGAAGGGCCAGCGTTCGGCCTACGAGGCCGCGCTCATCGGCACGCCGGTGCACGATCCGCAGCAGCCGCTCGAAATCATCCGTACCATCCACTCCTTCGACCCGTGCCTCGCCTGCGCGGTCCACCTGTACGAGGACAAACAGGAAATCGCGCGCCACGAGCTGATGGTCAACTGAACCCGGAGGCTGTCATGAACAACTCACACGACTACCAACGGGTTTATGTCTGGGAGCAGCCGGTGCGCTGGTTCCATTGGATCAACGCGCTGTGCGTGGTCGTTCTCGGCACGACCGGCTACCTGATCGCGCATCCACCGGGTCTGTTGAATTCCGGAGAGGCGGCGAACAGCTACTGGTTCGGCACGGTCAGGTTCGTCCATTTTGCGGCCGCCTATCTGTTCATGGTGAATTTTGCTTTTCGTCTCTACTGGGCCTCGGTGGGCAACAAGTACACGCACTGGCGGAATTTTTTCCCGATCACCAAGCGGCAGATCCGGCAGGTCTGGGCGGTGCTGAAGGTCGATGTTTTCCAGTCGAGCGACAAGGCGGTTCACACGCTGGGTCACAACTCGGTCGCTTATTTCACCTACATGGGCACGGGCCTGCTCACGATCTTCCAGATTCTCTCCGGCTTCGCGCTTTATGCGCCGATGAGCAAGGCGTGGTTTCCGCGGCTCTTCACCTGGATGGTTCCGCTGTTTGGCAGCGAGCAAAACCTCCGGGTATTTCACTACGCCACCCTGTGGGCGTTCATCGTCTTTACCCTCGTCCATATCTACCTCGTGTTCTACCACGACTATGTCGAGGGGCACGGCGTGCTCTCCTCCATGGTCGGCGGCTGGAAATTTATGGAGAAGGACAAGATCGCGGCCGAGGAGGCGACCGGCATATCCGGTTTGCCAAAACGAAAAACAGCATCGGTCCCGGTGCCGGAAAAAGCCAAACCGGCGGTGTGATCCCGCCTCGCCCGAATGCCGCTCGCTGTTTCAATTTCTTCCCAGTGCGGCCTGATTGATTCCACCCTGGTGGGCGAAACCGGCGCCGCCGCGCCTCACGGCACGGCCGGTGATCGTGTGTTGGTGCTGGGCGTCGGCAATCTGCTCATGGGTGACGAAGGCGTCGGCATCCACATTCTCCGGCAACTGGAACACAAGGCGGTCATGGCCGGCGTGCGGCTGCTCGACGGTGGCACGGGCGGGGTGAATCTGCTCACGGAGTTGGATGGAGCCGATGATGTCGTGCTCATCGATGCCACCCGTGACGGTCGGCCTGCGGGCACGATCAAATTTCTTCAGCCCGAGTGTGTCGGTGCTCTTCCGCGTGGGTTGAGCGCCCATGATTTCGGGCTGAAGGATCTTTTTGCCGCGGCCGCCTTGCTGGGCCGGCTGCCCCGGATACATCTCTACACCGTCGCGGTGGAGCAGGTTCGGCCGATGTGTACCGAGCTCTCCCCGGAGGTGGCAGCGGTCGTGTCGGAAGTCGTGCACACGGTGCGGGCGCTCGCGGCCAGACTCGCCGGCATCGGCCGGCCACGAGTGATGGAACCGGCAACTTGTGCGGTCCGGACAAACCCGGCGACGTGAGCGCTGTCCAACACCGCGCCGGACGAAAACTCCCTGAAAAATAATTTCGCCAAACCGTTAACCGGGGCTTTGCTCGAAGCATGCCTGCGATTGAAGGTTTGCGCTCCCCCTACGACAAAACCATCGGCGGCTTGCACCACCTTGGCCGGATGCTTGACAAGATCCGGCTCTGGCAGGCGGGCAAACTTCCCGAGGATTTCCATCGCAATTACGGACTTTCCGTCGGGCTCGACGGCCAGCTTTGCGGTTTCCTCAACGTGAAGTTCGCCGACGTGGAGGCAAAGGTGTTGGCCGGCGTGCCCGATGCTGAGATTGCCGAATGGATGTTTGCCACCGGGCTCCGTCCCAATCGCAGTCAGATCCATATTTGGAACGAACACTCGCGCAAACTGGGATGGAATGATCGGGTTACTGCCTATCTCGCCGGGGTCCGGCAGGAACCCGGCTGGACGCACATCACCGCGCAAACGTCATTCGACTTCATCGAACAAAGCGAGGGTCGGGTCCCGCCGGCGATGAAGTGAGGCGGATGGGGCCGGGCCGGCAGTCCGGGATTTTGCTCAAACGATGGGGCGGGTTCCGGACGAACCTTGCTTAATCGGAACGACGGGTGACTCGCCTTGGCTGGGAGGTGGACCTCCATGCCAGAGAGCCTGCCAAATTTCCGACAACAAAATCCCTGCATCGGACAGCAGTTTATGGATGATCAAGTCCATGTCCTGTTATCGGTACAAAACCGCCACGGAATAAGGTATTAATGGCACCTGACATTGGCCGGTAATGGGGTAGCTTAGCGGTATGAAAACGCTCACTTCGTTTGCCGACTTGATGGAAGCACAGCTCCTGCGGTCGCGATTGGAGAGCAGCGGCATCCCCGCTTTTGTCTGCGATGAGAACATGTCGTCACTCGCCGCCTATGCGATGGGCGGCGTCAGGGTGGAGGTGGCCGACGAAGATTTCGACCGCGCGACGCAAATGCTGGCCGAGGAAACAGGGGCGAAGCCTGCGGCTTGAGCAGCAACGCTGTACGACTCTTACACCGGCCAAGCCGCGCCGGGCTGGCCGAAGCGGGTGCCGGCGGGAAATTTTAGATGGAAATGCTTGGCGAGCAGCTCGAGCAATTCGTCGGGCGATCCGATGTTTTTTGTTTCGGCCCGGCCGTCGGGATGGCGGAGGGTGAAGTCGCAGTTGAAGATGATCACGCGGCGGTCGCGCTCCACGCGGGTGACGACCAGATTGTTCATGAACTTCGCCCTGGGGTGGGTGCAACTGTACCAATTGCCCAGTTCGAAATCCATCGGGGCTGGTTCGGCCTGGGTGAATTCAAACACGTCCATCCAGTCGTTGCCCGAGCGCAACTGATGCAACGTCGTGCCCGCGCGGTTGAGCAGCCGCCGGGGTTCGTGCGGGGTCGACTGCTCAGCCTCGGTATCGAATGCGAGCGGACCGGTGATGCACACTCCGCCCATGCCGACATCGACCAGCCACGACCGGCCTTCCGCCTCGACGCGCAGCACCATATGCGTAAGCGGCGTGCGGTAGTCGGCGGGCACCTGCCAGCGGACACGGGCGAGCAATGGCGTGACGATGAAGCCGACGGCACGCAGCACATCGCGAAAGAGTGAATTCTGCTCAAAGCAGTAGCCGCCGCGTTTGTCGTGGATGATTTTTTTCTGAATGGCGCTGGGTTCGATGCTGATGTGCCGGCCGAGCAGGACATCCAGATTTTCAAACGGCACCGCAATCATGTGCTGAAGCTGTAACGCGCGCAGTACGGCGAGTGTTGGCTCACGCGGACCGGTATAGCCGATGCGAGCGAAGTAGGCGGCCAAGTCGAGGGCGTGCGAGTCGGGCATGGGGCTCAAACTATCTTCGCGAAACTGCCTGCCAATATAACTCTATGACGTGCCAAGAACAGTTGCGCAGGTATCAGGGAGCAACAGATGGTTTTGCCTCTTGCTCGCTGAGCTGGCGGATGAGTTCGCGATGGTTCGTTTTGCCGGTGCCGAGCTTGGGGATCGACCTGACGACCTTGATTTCGCGCGGGGCGCAGAGATTGCTCAGGCCTTTGGCCCGGACGGCGGCGCGGATCTCGGTGAGCTGGAGCTTGGGTTCGTTGGTCACAGCGATGAGTTTTTCTCCCTTGTCCTCGTCGGGCTGCGCGATCACGGCTACCTGACAGCGCAGACCGAATTGCGGGAAGGCGCCGGCGAGCGCGTCCTCGACGGCGGTGAGGCTGACCATCTCGCCGCTGACCTTGGCGAAACGTTTCATCCGGCCGCGGATGTGGAGATAGCCTTCGGTGTCGACGTGCACGATGTCGCCGGTGTCGTACCAGCCGCCTTGCTCGAGAAACACTTTGTTCACCTCGGGATTGAGGTAACCCTTCATGACGTTGGGCCCTTGGACAAAAAGGCGGCCGCCTTCCTCGACACCTGGGACAGCTTCGAGCTTGTAGGCCAGTCCAGGAACGAGCCGGCCGGCGGAACCGATGCTGGGTTCCATGCGGGTGTTGATGCTGATGATCGGACTGCACTCGGTGGCGCCGTAGCCTTCGAGGATGCGGACGCCGAATTTGCGCGCCCAGGTATCGAGCGTGGCGGTCTGAACTTTTTCCGCACCGGCGAAGAGGTAGCGAACGGAGTTGAAATCGTAGGGATGGGCCTTGCGGGCGTAGCCGTTGAGAAAAGTATTCGTTCCCATCAGCACGGTGCAGACCTTGTCGTACACGATCATCGGCACGATGCGGTAGTGCAACGGCGACGGGTAGAGAAACGTGTAGCAGCCGCGCACGAGCGGGAAAAGCATGCCGCCCATCAGGCCAAAGCTGTGGAAAAGCGGCAGGGCGTTGAAGAACCGGTCGTCGTCCGTCAGGTCGATTACCGCGATGGCCTGTCGGACATTCGCGAGGAGATTGCGGTGCGTGAGTTCAACGCCTTTGGGCATACCTTCGGAACCGCTGGTGAACAAAATCACGGCGGTGTCATCGAGGCGTTGCGGCGTATCGCGCAAACCGGTACCGGTGGAGAGCGTGTGTCGGAGCAGTGCGGTGAACTTCGCAAAACCGGAAATCTGTGGTCCGACCTCCTCAAGGTAGACGAGCGTGATGCCGGCGGCTTCGAGCGGGGTGAGGTTGAGCTTGGCCTTGGTGAGAAACTGGCGCGAGGTGATGATGTGTTTCAGTCCGGCGAGCTGCGCACACAGCAGCATGGTGGGAATGCCGGTGGAGAAATTCAGCATGGCCGGGATTTTCTGCGCGGCCCAGAGGCTGATCAAAGTTGAAGGCGTGCCGTTCACGTTGGGCAGGAGCACGCCCACATGCTCGCCGGGCGTCGGACCGATCCTGCGCCGCCATTCGCGGGCGAGCAGGTCGGTGCCGACCATGAGCCGGCGGTAGCTCAGCTCGGTGAAGGTGACATCCTCGAAGGCGACGCGTTGGGGAATATTGGCGGCGGTTTCGGCGACCGCGGCGAGAATATTGGCCGGACCGAAAGCCATCTCCGTCTCAAACTGCTGAAGGACCATTTTGTCCCGCAGCCACGTGGTCAGTTTTTGCCTGGCTTCCGTGTGGGAAATATTCTCCTGGATGGGCGCCTGCAGGACCGGACTGAAGTGCGCGGTGACGGGTGGGAACCACCGTTTCCAGCCGCCGTGGCGGACGAAGCGCACGCGGCTCGCGCCGCGCAGATAGCAGGTGATGATCTTGGCGTTGGTCTTGCGGATGAGAAAGCCGGTGCCGTCGAAGATTTTCATCATGCTGCCCGTGCGGGTGATCCGGCCCTCGGCGAAAAGCACGAGCCGGCCGCCCTTTTCCAGATATTCCGCCATGTCGCGCACGGCGTAGGGGGAGCTGTTGTCGACCGGGAAGGTGTGGCGATTTTTCATCATCGTCCGGTGAAACCAGCTCAACTCGGCGGTGGTGGACGAGGTGACGAATTTCCAGTTGTCGTCGAGCACGGCGGCGAGGAAGAGCCAGTCCAGCCACGAGACATGGTTGGGCACGAGCATCACGGGCCCGGGCGCGTTGAGCACCTCGGTGTTGTAAGCGCGGAACCGGAAGCAGAGGCGGGCGAGGAACAGCAGAAAGTATCTCATGCAGTAGAAGTCGGGGTGGTTTTTTCCGCCGGCATGCGCAAAGCGAGGGAGATGAGGGCGAGGGCGATCGGCAGGGCAATGAAAACATGCATCGGTGAGAATCCAAAATAGGTGAGCACGCCAAGAAAAGCGGCGCCAATGAGCATGGCGAGGTAGTCGATGAAATTCTGGATCGCGATGGTCTTGCCCAGCTTGGTGTGGTCGCTCTCATGCTGGAGCGTGGCATTGAGCGGCACGAGCAGCAGTCCGGCGAAGATGCCTGTGGCAATCAATGCCGCGACGACGGGAATCAGACCAAACTTTCCACCGAGCAGTCCGAGCAGAAGAACGCCGACGGCCATGAGGAAACCATAGCGGCGTGACCCGCTGAGATCACCGATTTTGTGGATCTGTCCGGCGAGTACACTGCCGGCGACGATGCCGAGAATCAGGCCGACGGTGAGCAGCGCTAGTTTCTCGTTGGTAGCGTTGGCGACGCCCGCCTGCTGGAAGACCTGCAGGCCCCACGTTTGCATGTTATTTCTCAGGGTGGCGCCGGCGAACCAGAACAAACCGCAGCCCAGCAGGACGCGGCCAAGCCGGGCGTGCGTGATCAGGCCGCGCAAACTCGACCCAAATTCGCTGACACTATGCTGAAACGACGCATCCGGATTGTGCGGCGTGCGGTCCATCATAAAATTGAGGATGAACGCCAGCAGATAGAACCCGAAACAGGCGGCATAGCACAGCGGCAGCGAGCGCACATGGTCGTAGAGCTGCGCGCCGCCGATGAGACCACCGAGAATCGCGACCAACGTCAGCATTTCCACGGTGCCGTTGGCTTTCACGAGACGTTCTGCGGGGAGAATTTCCGGGAGGATGCCGTATTTGGCCGGCGAGTAAACGCAGGCGCCGATCCCGACGATCGCATAGCCTACAACCTGCCACCAGCGGCTGGCCTGAAAATCCCCCGCGTGCAGCCACACGCCGGCGAGGCCGACCAAAATACCGATCATCTTGAGCGCATTGCCCCGGCGCAGCCATTGGGTTTTCGGCATGCGGTCGTTCAGGTAGCCGGCGAGCGGGGCGAGCAAGATGAATGGGATGAAAAATACCGCACTGAAGAGGGCGTTCTGCTTGTTGACGAATTGTTCGGTTACGGTGCCCGCGGTGAGTTGATAGGTCAGCGGACCGAGAATGGCCTTGAGCAGAAAGTTATCGCCGAACGCACCGAGAAACTGTCCGGCCAGCAGGAGGGAATAGTTACGGGTGGGTTTCATGGAGGAGCGCAAGAGGGTGAAATGGTTCGGTGGCGGGCAATCTAGGACATCAAGGCATAGCCGCCGCAAACGGCCAAGAGGATCAATAAAATGGCACCGCAGCCAAGAAGCATGCCCAGGCCGAATTTCCTTGTTTTTGGGATGATTGCCAGCGTCAGGGCGATGAAGGGCAGGAGCAGTGAAAAAGGGATTCCCAGGAAAGCCGAGCAAAACCCGATAATGATCATACGTCGGTTTCTCCTGGCTTCTGAATCTGATAACGTCGGCGATATTTCGGGACCAAATGAAGGCGGGGAAATTTTTTGCTCTTCGCTCATATGGAAGTGATTGGCGCAACAGATGAAGTCTTCAGAAGCCCTTTCCTCCGCAAATGGCCAGTAACAACAGAAAACATCCTCCGGCGAGGAGCAGCCCCAGAAGGATGCCGATACCGAGTCCTTTGAGGCGCGGTACAAAAATGAAGGCAAAACCGGCGATTACTGCCGTAATCAGATATCCCACAAAAAATCGTCCGTGAGAAGCGTTGCCCACCAGAAATGCCAGGACCCAAAACAGAATAAAGCCCAGAACAGCAAAAGCCGCTGTCAGGCTGCCGGACTTTGTTTCGGGGCTGCGCTTTTCGGCGTCAGCAGGCGGCGGATCGATTGGCGCCGGCGGATTGGGTGGAAGATTTTCGTTCATGGGGCGGATATTAATCAACGAAAGGCCCCGCCACAGATGGCGAGCATGAGCAGCCAAATCACGCCGCATCCGAGCAGCATGCCGAGGCCGAATTTGCGGGTGGGACGGATGATCGACAGGATGATGGCGACCAGAGGAAGGGCAGTTATCGCGAGAATGAATGGTAGCATGTGATAGTTCTTCGCCCCGTTCGGGTCGGCGAAAGCCAGACCAAACACGCCGCCGGTTGTGAAGAATCCCAACGCCACCAGCAGTCGCGTTGATTTCGGCGATGCAGGATTGTTGATTGGTTCGTTCATACCAATGCTTTTTCCGGATCGTATATCGCTTGGAGTTCCTTGAGACGTGCTTCTTTGCCGTCGCGGTAGAAAAGATTGAACGTGTCGAAAGGGATGATGCGGCCGTCGGGGTGGACGATGTGGATGCAGCTCTTCTTCACGCTGCGGACGTCGAAATTGTGCGCGTCGAGAAATTGGATGATCAGCACACGGAAAATATTTTCGTAGGTGATGGCCGGCGGGGCTTTCACGAGCGGCAGACAGCAGAGGAGCTGGCGCAGGGCGATGCTGGTGGACTCCGGCGAATGGGAAGTGGAGAAGAGCTTGAAGACTTCGTTGCGCAGCGCAGGGTCGCGCTCGAAGACGAGATTGCTGCCCTCGGCGTTGAGCAGCACTTCGGTCGGAATGTGGCTGGTGAGCGGAGTGATCTTGCCGCCGAGTTTGAGCGCGTAGGCCATCGCGAGACAGTCGGGGTGGCAGGGCACGGGGATGAGATCGGCCGGTTTGAAAATAGGCGATTGCGCGAGAATCTTCTGGCGCACTTCCCCGAGGGTGAGCCGGTCGCGCGCGGGATCAAAATTTTCCGTGCGCCCGGCGTCCTGGATCGGCTGAAAGGTGACGCCGCGGACGCAGCGTTGCTTCAGGGCGAAGTCGATGATGTCGCCGAGTTCGTCGTCGTTGAGGCCTTTCTTCAGCGTGACGACGAGGGTGGTGGAGAGATTGAGCTCGTTGAGCCGGTCGAGGGCGCGGCGGCGGATGTCGAGGAGGTCGGCTCCGCGCAAGGTGCAGATGGGGGCGGCGCGGAGGGAATCGAACTGGAGATAGAGTTCGAAGCCCGGCTGGTAGCCGGCGAGGCGTTTGGCAAATGCAGCGTCCTGGGCGATGCGAATGCCATTGGTGTTGACCATGAGATGCTTGATCGGACGGCGTTTCGCCGCGTCAAGGATCTCAAAAAATTGCGGATGAATGGTGGGTTCGCCGCCGCTGATCTGCACGATGTCAGGCTCGGCTTCGTTGCGGACCACGGCGTCGAGCATCGCCTCGACGTGCGAAAGCGAGCGGTGGGTCTGGCGCTGGGGCGAAGACTCGGCGTAGCAGATCGGACACTGGAGATTACACTGGTCGGTGATCTCGACGAGCGTGAGACAGGAGTGCTGTTCGTGATCGGGACAAAGGCCGCAGTCGTAGGGGCAGCCGAAGCGGGTCGGCGTGTTGAACTTCGCGGGCATCTGTCCGGGCTTCAGGGTGGCGCGGGAGCGTTTGTAGTAGTCGATGTCGGTTGAGATCAGGACTTTTTCGAAACCGTGCTCGGGGCAGTGCTTGTGGAGAAAAACCTTTTCGTCCTGGTAGACGACTTTGGCCTCCACCTTGCGGAGGCATTTCGCGCAAAGGCTGTTGGTGAGTTCGGCGTAGAGATAAGGACGGTCCATGGAAAGATTTTCGATTTAGGATTGTTGGGTCTCGATTACGAGTGGCGTAAGGCGGCGAATGCTCGTGAGAGCGAGCGTGGCGCCGAAGAGAGCGGCGAGTTGGATGGCGCTCAGGCCGAGGAGCGGGGTTTCGCGCGGCTTGATGAATTCCACCACGAAGCGGAAAAGGAAGTAGCCGGCAAAGTAGAGGCGGAAGCGAGTGCCGGGTGGCAGGGTACGTCCGCGTAAGGTGAAATAAAGAATCGCGGCGAGAATGAGCACGAAGATGCTTTCATAGAGCTGCGTGGGATGGCGGGCGATCCCATCGCCGAAGTCGACGCCCCACGGAAGAGTGGTCGCGATGCCGTAGGTGCGGTCGGACAGGCCGGTGAAGAAACAACCGAGCCGGCCGATGGCCGTGCCAAGCGCGAGCGGATAGACGAACGCGTCACCGGTGGAGCGGGTGATGCCAAGGATTTTCTTGGCCAGTTCGATGCCGGCCCAGCCGCCGAGCAGTCCGCCGACAATGGTCTTGCCGCCCAGAAGGGCGGTCGGATCATGGCGCAACGGCCAGTAGAATTGCGGCGATTCGGCCCACGCGAGCAGCTTGGAGCCGGCCCAAGCGCCGAAGATGCAACCGACCAGCAGCCAGAGATTGGTTTCCAACGGCACGGCCGAATCCCCCACGCGGCGACGCAGAATAAAATACAGGCGCGCGCCGAGAAAGTAGCCGAGCCCTTCGAATACCAAGTGGGGATGGAGCCGCAAACCAGCGATTTCCAGATAGACGGGGAAAGTCATGAGAGACGAAACGCGAAGGGGTGCAAAAGAGAGGAGACCATGAGTTCATGGGGTGCGACTGAAAAATATCCGATGAGCTGAGAGGGAGCGGCAGACGAGCAGCAGGACGAGCGCTGCGGCGAACCAGCCTTCGATGGAGCCGAGGCCCATGCTGAAGCCGGGCTTGTGCTCGATCTTGATTGTTTCGGGTTCCTCCTTGGCGCGGATTTTGAAGCGTTCGAGTTCCTGGGCGAGGTTGAGCGTCATTTGTTTCGCGGCCTCCTCCAAACTGGTCGCGGAGTCGCGACGGAGTTCCTCATCGGTGCGGAGAAGCGTGGAGTGGTTCTTGAGGCTGTGGGTGCCGGGGGCGCGGAAGAGGAGGTTGCGGCTGGGGATGTCGTACACGACGGCCTCCATCAGCGTGTGGGTGGTGTTGCGCTGGCCCTGGACGAAGTAGGCGCCGACGATGGTCCAGTAAGCGAGGCTGGCTTCGGTGTCGGCGGAAAACTGGCGTTGGTCGTAGGCGATGAGAACCACGATATCGATCCCCATCATGCCGCGCAGTTGGTCGAGGTTGTCGAAACCTCCGCCGGGGCGCAGATAGGTGGTCGGGATGATCTCGATCGATTGGACAAAGGGCTGGGCTTTGAACTGGGCCCCGACCTGGCGCATGAGGTCGGTCTTTTGCTGTTCGGTGAATCCGGAACCGACATGGTAATAGGAACTGTTGCTGCCGGCGGTCCCGGTTGGGATGAAGGCGACTCCGACGCGCAGCGGCAGACGCAACGTGGGGATTTGGGGCTGGATGAACGGCAGATTTTTATCCGGATACAGAAACTGCACAACACTGCTGGATTCGTGGCGGTCGTGGTTGTTTCCCCAGAAACCGGCGCAGCCAGACAGGGACATTGAGACGATCACGAGCAGCACGGGGATGCTACGGGCGAGGCGACGAGATTTCATGCCGCTACCTTAACCGAAGCGGAGCCGGTGGCGTTAATCGATAAACTTGATGAAGGGTATTGAGGGTGGTGATGGAGGAAGCGGTTGCGGTTCGTTCCTTGTTTGGTGAATAGCGGCCCGTCGTCCACAGGCCCTGAGCTTGTCGAACGGGGAGACGGGCCTCCAAAAGGACAAAGAGGATCAAGTGTCGGCGTTAAGTATCGTTCTCATTCTCGTAATCTTAATCGTTCTCGTGTCTTAAATCGGGGGAGAGAGAACGAGAATGAGCATGAGAAAGAGAACGATTGGGAAACAGGAACGGCGTTGCGTCGTCGTGACGGTCGGACAAGCGTGGTGACAAAATATGAACGTCCACCACCTTGAGTTGTTCTATTATGTGGCCCGGCACGGGGGCATCAGCCGCGCGGTGCGCAGCATGCCGTACGGCATCCAGCAGCCGGCGGTGAGCAGCCAGATTTTGCAGCTCGAACAGGATCTGGGTATGAAGCTGTTTGCGCGCAGCCCGTTCAAGCTCACGCTGGCGGGCGAGGAGCTGTATGAATTTGCTCGGCCGTTTTTTGAAAACCTCGAGGCGATGGCGCGGCGGTTGCGGAAAGAGTCCGCGCCGCTGCTGCGCATCGGCGCGTCGGAGCTGGTGTTGCGGGATTATCTGCCGGCGGTGGCGGCGCGGTTGCACGAACAGGAGCCGAAGTTGCGGCTGGGGCTGCGCTCGGGTTTCCAGGCGGAGATGGAGCAATGGTTGCTCGACCGGGAGATTGATCTGGCGATCGTGCCGCTCGACGCCAAACCGCCGGCGCGACTCCGCTGTCTGCGGCTGCTGCGGCTGCCGCTGGTGCTGCTGGTGCCGAAAAAATCAAAGATCAAATCGGCGGCGGAACTTTGGGCGCGGGCGGAGATCGAGGAGCCGCTGATCTGCCTGCCGCAGACGGAGGTGATGAGCCGAAATTTCCGGCAGGGGCTGCGCCAGAAAAAGGTGGATTGGCCGCAGGCGATCGAGGCGAGCTCGATGGATCTGGTGACGCGCTACGTCGCCAACGGCTACGGGATCGGACTGAGCGTGAATCTGCCCGGGATGGAGCTGCCTCCCCGGGTGCGTGTCCTGCCGTTGCATGATTTTGCCGCGGTGGAAGTCGCCGCGCTGTGGAATGGCGAACCGATGCCGCTGATTCGGACGGTGCTGGACGAGGCCAAGCGTCTTGTGGCGCAGCAATGGCCGGAGTGGTCCGGGCGGGACAGGGTGGAGTGAATAAAATCCACCTCAGGCGCGCAGGGAGCGTTCGCCGGGACGGGCGCTGAATTCACGCACCGGCACCATGCCGGCCGGCAGTGGCCGCGTGAAGCGATCAATCAATCGCCGTCGCCAGGTGGACGGGGTGAAGTGATGCACGGCCTTGTAATCGCGGCAAAAATGGCTGGCGTTGGCGTAGCCGCAGAGTCCGGCGATTTCGTCCAGCGTGAGGTTGGTGTTGCCCATCAATTCATGGGCCTTTTCCAACCGGACCCGGCGGAACAGTTCCTTGGGGCTGGCCTGGCGCACCTCGGCAAAAAGCCGCCGCAGGTGGCTGGTCGACACATGGACGACATCCGCCACGTCTTTGACGGAAGGGTTGCGGGCAAGATGCTCGGCAAACCACGAGAGAGCACGTTCGACGCGAAAACTGGCGACATCGGTGAGCGCCATCGGTTCGGTCGCGCGACGCTGGCCGTCGAGCAGCAAAAGGGAAAGATCCATGAGCCCGCGCTGAAAATGGAGCGAACTGGCGACGATGGGATGACAGAAATGTTGCTCGAGATGGCGGGCGATGTCTTCCAGCCGGAGGATGTCGGCCTTGCTCAGCGGGCGGGCCAGCCAGCCGCCGCTCTGGCGCACAATTTCATCCAGCGGATGGGGTACACTGCCAAAATGAAAGGAGAGCCGGTGGTAGGTGTGATGCCCATCATCGATCCAGCCATGGGGAAACTCCGGGGCGAGAACCCAGAGGGTGTGTTCATGCAGGTGCGGACGCACCCCGTCTTTTACAACCAGCCCGCATCGGCCATCAATTACGGCATAAAACTCCCAATTGGTGCGCGTGTTGCAGCGCATGCCTGATTTCCAGCGAATTCGTCCATTGGCGAGGTAGCGAAGCATGCAATGGGGTGGGTTGCGCGAAGGATGGCTAAGACGGGCCTGGCCGCGAGCCGTGTCCCATTCGGTCAGTCCGAGATCCCATCCGGAAAATAAAAAGGCCGGCACGCAAGTGCCGGCCCGGTTCACACCACCAAGGGTGTTTCTTTGAATAACGCCGGACGATCAGAAGTTGTAGGTGACGGTCGCCCGGAATTCGCGCGGATTACCCACGGCGATGGCGGTGCGACTGCCGCCGACGGCAATATAGTCTTTGTCGAACAGGTTGTTGACCTGAAAACGGGCGGTCCAGTCTTTGGTGCGATAGGAGAGACCGAGATTTACCAGGGTCCGTCCGTTATATTTGTACGACGCCTGCTGGGGGACGAAACCGGGGGCGACGCCGGGGTAGGTCGCGGTGACTCCGGCGAGCGGCTTGGTGGTCGTGAGTGCGGTGACGCTTTCGCCCACCATGTCTGACTTGGAATCGACTCCGACATTGAAGCCGAAGCCGTTGAGCGCGCCTTCCGTGAAGTGGTAGTCGGCAAAACCGGCCCAGATGTGATCGGGCACCGCGCGGATGCGGACACCCGTCGGCTGGCGGTAGGTGTACGAGGACAGGTTCCCGATGAACGTGAGGTTCTTGTTGACCGAATAGCTGCCTTCAGCTTCCCAGCCCTTGGAAATGACGTCAAGGAATGTGCTGGTCGGAAGCAGATTGGCGGCCGCCTGATTGCCTTGGGACACGAGCACATAATACTCGCTGTTCGGCACCGCATAGTTGGTCTGCGTGATGTTGAAATGCGAGACCGTGAAGTTGAGCGTGTCCTTCAGAAAGGAGCCCTTGATGCCAAATTCATCCTGCTTGCCGGCGGAGGGCTTGTACGGCGGAAGAGCGGACGGGGACAGGTTCGCGTTGCCCGCCTGCAACGAGCCCGGCATCGTGTCACCGGACGTATTGTGGCTGAAATAAAAGGAGATCGGCTTGATGGGCCGCACCACCACGCCATAACTGGCGGCAGTGCTGCTGATATCGAGCGTGAGATTGGGTCCGGGAACGGGGATGTTGGTGGTGTCGGTGCGGGTCAGCGTGCCGAAGTAACGCGAAACACCGCCGGTAAGCAGCAGGCGGTCCTGGAAAAAGCCGGCGTTCTCCTGGGCGTAGAATTGCATTTCCTCCAGCTTGGCGATCTTGGCCTGGGTCAGGGTCGTGAACACATAAGGGGTGTAGGTGATCGCGGCGAGGCCGGCGGCAGTATCGGGAACATCCGGTCCCTGCGAGGCGCCCGCATAGCTTCGCCATTTCGTCTTCGAGAAATTGGCGGCGAGGCCGGCGATGGTGGTGGAGCTGACCAGATCGTTGTTGAACTTGGCGGCATAGTCGTTGCGGAGGTGCGCCTCGTCGTACCAGAGATGGTCGGCACCGTTGATCCGGCGGAAGATCCAGGTGCTGGGGTCGGGAATCGGGGTCACGGTGGAGGTGGCGACGGCCAGGGGCCCGGAATTGTCCACTGTCCAAGTGATGCCGGGTTCATATTTGCCGGTATAAGGATTGCGGGTCGGATTGAAGGCCGTGTAGCCACCCGAACCGTTGGGGAAAAAGATCGAGGCGCTGCTGCCGCCCTGGTCGATACGCTTGATCTCGTCACCTGAGATCATCAGCCGGGAGGTGATGTGGTCGCTCAGCGTTGATTGCAGTTCCAAAGTGACGCGGGCGGTATCGCGGACACGGTGGTCCTGGTCGTTGCCGAAGCCAAAATCCCGCGGAAGTCCCCGCGCGATGACGGCATAACCATCGCTGCCGACGGCCGGATCGATCGGCACCGAAATGCCGGTGCTCTCGTCATTGTGGACCACTTCCAGCTTGGCGATGAACTTGGAGGTGGGGGATAGCTGCCAGCTGAGCGATGGCGCATACATGTAGCCCTTGCGGAAATAATTTTTCTGGTAGCCTTTGCTGTCCCAATAGGCCGCGATAAACCGTGCGGCGATCCCCTTGTCTTTCGAAACGATGCGGTTGATGTCGGTGCTGATGGCGTCGCCGATGTATTGGGCGAGCTCCAAGGTGGCGGACTGCTGGTCCTTCATGATCGGGGACTTCGTGATCGGATTGAACTGGCCGCCGGGCGCGCCGCCGGGGACGAGGATGGCGTTCGGGCCCTTGATAATCTCGATGCGGTCAATGTTATAGGGCGCGAGCGTCATGCTGTAACCGTCCTCGCCGGAGATGACCATGCCATCGATAAATTCGTGGGATACTTGGAAACCGCGGATCGTGTAGCGGTCGCCGCCCACCGGCAGGGTGGACTCAACCACAGGCGTGATATATTTCGCGCCATCGAGCATGCGCTGGCTCATGGTGTCCTTGATGAATTCACTGGTCACCACCGAGACCGTTTGCGGGATGTCCATGATGCTCATGGCCACCCGGGAGGCGGAGAGCGCCTGCTTGGAGACATAGGGATTGTCGGGGGATTCGGTGATGGTAAAGGTCGGCAGCGTGACGACTTCCTCGGTCTTCGCGGCCGGCGCGGTTTGGGCTGAAGCTGTAGCGACTGCGCCCAGCAGGAGGGCGGTCGCGGTGGTCTGAAGCAACGAACGTAGTTTGGTCGGGTTCATGTTTGTATGGTTTGGCTAGTGCTTCCCACGGCCGGGGGATGGCTTCGTGGAGTTGACTCCGATGACTATACGTCAATGGAGGACAGCATAAAAGCCAAATTGGCCGCAGGGGGTAGTCAGCACTTTGGTGCCAGCTAGATAAGCGCCGGGATGCCGAATTCGTAAAGGGTGCAGCGCGCTCATAAAATTGCACAAATCGCTCACGCCCTCCGCGACGGGCAGGCCGGTGGGCTTGCGACCTGGGGGCGGAATTGTTTGGGCCGCCGTGCCCCTTGGGGCAAAAAACACCGGATCACGAAAACCGAGGATTGCGTCGCAAGCATTTATGGTAGATTTGTTTTCACGGGTAAGTTCAAAGCATATTGTCCATCCATATGACTGAAAAAATCGCATTTGTCGGAGTGGGGCGCATGGGGTCCAACATGGCCCGCCGGCTCAAGGATTGCGGGTACACCATCGGCGCGGTCTACGACTTGAACACCGGGGTGGCGGCAGCCGTGGCGGCCGAGCTGGGCGCGGCGCATCCTGAACGGCTGGCTGATGTCACGGCGGCGGCCGACATCATCTTCACCGTGGTCAACGATGATGCCGCGCAGCTCAGTTTGTTTGCGGAGAAGGGCGACTCGCTTTTTGCCGGCGCCACCGGGAAGGTATTTGTGAATTGCGCCACGATATCGCCGCAGACGCATGTCGAGTTGGAACGTCGCGCGAAGAAAGCGTGGGTCTTTACTTTGGAGTGCTGCATGGCGGCGTCGCTCCCGCAGGCGCGCGACGGCACGCTCTATCTGATGTGTGGCGGAGCCCCGACGGTGTTTGAGCGCGTGAAAACGGTGCTGGAGAAAATGAGCAGCACCCTGCGCTATATCGGGCCGGCCGGGCAGGCCGCGCAGGTGAAGGCGATTGTCAACATGGTGATGAACATCAACACCGCCGGTCTGGCCGAAGGTCTCGGTCTCGGGGCCGCGCTCGGGCTGGATCTCACCATGCTGCGCGAAGTGTTTGCGCAGACCGGCGCGAATTCGCAGGTGCTGATCACCGATGGCGCGGATATGCAGAACCGGACGCACGAATGCTTTTTCCCGGCGGTGCATGCGGCCAAGGATTCGACGATCGCGCTGACCCTCGCCAGGGAAGCCGGCCTGAATCTGCCGCTCGCCGCCGCGACGAAAGCGCAATACGACCGCATGATTGAGCTGGGGCTGGGCGAATACGACAAGAGCGGCGTGGCCGAGCTCACCTTCAAGGATCGGCACGGCGGGGCGTGAGCGGGTGGCGAAAAAGCCTGCAAGGGCAGGATGGTCCCCTGCCCGCTGCGTATTGTTTTCTCAGAACAGCATGCTGAGCGTCGCGAAGTAGGCATCGACCCAGCGATCCAGGCCAAAATAATAACAGAGCGCCGCGATACCGAGCATGGGGCCGAAGCTGATATGCACGCCGAGGCCGGCCTCGGCGGGCTGGCCGTCGGGCGTCTCGATTTTTGGCGCCAGCGTGGTGGCGCGCCCGAAGATTTTTTTCCAACTCACGGCGAAAATAAACCAAAGGCAGCCGATGATGGCGCCGCCGAACATGGAAAACAGCGCGCCTTTCCAGCCCACGAAAGCGCCGAGTGCCCCGAGAAACTTCACGTCGCCGAAACCCATCGCCTCCTTTTTGAGAATGGCCTCGGCGATCAGCGCGATCCAGAGCACGAGCGACGAGCCCACCATCAGCCCGAGCAGCCCGTCCAGTCCGCTCCGCGCGCTGCCGATCAGAAAAATTTCATGGCGCTGACCGTGCAACGCCGGGAGCGCGAGGGAGAGCAGCACGCCCGCCACGCCGCCGCCGATGGTGAAGACATCGGGAATGATCATGTGGTCGAGATCGATGAACGTGGCGCAAATCACGATGGCCACGAGCACCATGCCGGCGACGGCTTTGCCGCCGGGAAACAAGTGCCAGCACAGGGCGAAGAGGACGGCGGTGAGCAGCTCGATGCAAGGATAGCGAAAACTGAAGGGCCGGCCGCAGCAGCGGGCGCGTCCGCGCAAAATCAGCCAGCTCAGCACCGGGATGTTGTCATACCAGGCGACCGGCTGGCCGCAGCCGCAATGCGAGCCGGGGGACACAATCGATTCGTTTTTGGGAATCCGATAGATGCAGACATTGAGAAAACTGCCGATGAGCGCGCCGAAGATCCCGGCGAAGGTGGTGAAAAGCCACGGAAGCTGCGCGGAGAGTTGCTGGAGATCGTTCATGTCAGTGGGAGTTGGCCAGAGCTGCACGGGCGGCTGCCATCATCACGCTGATAGGAGGTTGTTGCCCTGTCCAATGTTTCAGCGCACTTGCTCCCTGGAAAACCAACATCGACAAGCCATTGGCATGTGGGATCTTTGAGTCCGCAGCTTGTTTTAGGAGAGCTGTTTGTGGCGGATTATAGATCATATCGTAAACAAAAGCGGGTGTTGAGATTTTGGAGAGGTCGAGCGGTGAACCATCACCGGGCTTCAATCCCAATGACGTGGCGTTAATTATAATAGATCCTTCGCGCAGATCAGAGGAAGGATGAGCAAGATCAAAGCCTTCGACAATAACCTCAGAGTTGTGATGCCGTGGAACGGTGTGCGTTTGGAGGAAATTTATAAGTTCACCCCGAGCTTTTGCCGACCGGCTGCCAATTTGAAGTGAAGCACATTTCCCCAAGCACATTACCGCGGCAGCGCGCGCGGCCCCGCCAGCGCCAAGAATAATAATATTAGCATCCTGCAGATTTAGCGAAGGAAATTCAAAACGCAGAGCCTCAACCAATCCAGGACCATCGGTGTTGTATCCATACCACTCATCGTTGATGTTCTTCAGAGTGTTGGCAGCACCCATCTCGCGAACAAAATCTTGCTGTACTTGCAAATTGATGTGCTGCAAAGCGAGTACCTTGTGAGGCACGGTCAGATTCAATCCCAAGAATTTTTGTTGTCGGAACTTGGTCAGTGCGGCGGGCAATTCTTCGGGCTCGATTCTGAATTTATAATAACGCCAGTTCTCAAATCTGGAGTCGCATTTAGCAGCGAGTTCAGCGAGCGCGGCATTATGCATTGCCGGACTGAGTGAATGCTCAATTGGACAACCTAGCACCGCCAGCGCGGTGCCATCGGACGGCCAATCAGGTATCTCGTTCGGCCAATATTCTAGATCAGCCAAGGTATAAGTATGCTCGGTCGCGGCGCTCATAAGGCGGCGGGAGCAAAGCCCACTTCACAGACAAGAACGAGCCTGATCTTACGACTGCGCGTGGCGTTCGTAGGCGGCTTCGAAGTCATGCACAAAACCGGCAAAGAGCCGGGCATGGGCCGTATCGCCGGCCGCCATGTAATGTTTCGCGAGATTACGGCAGCAGCGGGACAGCACTTCGCGCACCGGGGTGGGGGCGAGATCGGAAAGTTGCGGCAGGCGCTGCTGGCTGCGCAGCCGGGCAAAGACATCGTCGGCGGTGAGAAACTGGCCCTGGTTGAAGGCGTCGAGGTAGAACGGCCCCTCGGGCTCGTAACACCCGATCAGAAAATGTCCGGGCACTCCGACCGGCTCCAGCTCCAGCCCCATGCGTTGGGCGACGAGCAGATAAACCACCGAGAGGGAAAGGGGAATGCCGAGGTGACGCGAGAGCACCTGGTCGAGGAGGCTGTTGTTGGGATCGGTGTAGTTCTCTTCGTTGCCGCGAAGTTTAAGCTCATCGAACAGCACGCGGTTGATGACCCGGCACTGTTCGCGCAGGTTGCGGGTGGCGGGAGCGAGCTTGCGGCAGCGGGCGGCGAGCGCGTCCAACTGCGTGCAGATGCCGGCGACATCGAGCGAGGGGTTCACCGTGCGGTTCAGCAGCAGCATCCCCGTCTCAAGCTCGTAGTTGAGGGAACGGATGAATTTGCGGAAATCCGCCGCAGGGTCGCTGAACCTTAATTCCCGGAGATAGTCGCTGGCGGCGAGAGCGGCGATGCGGTTGGTGCTGCTGGCGATCGTGAAGAGAAATTCGCTGCCTTCGGCGCCAAGCCGGGTGAACTGGGCGATCAGCGCCTGGTGAACGGCCGGCGACGGATCATCCAGCAACGAAATGAGCGCTTCTTTTTCCGGGGCCGTGAGCCGGTTTGTTTCCACGAAAAACAGCGAAAGGTTTTCGCCGGACGATGCAACGCGAATTCCGGCGGGAAAAAATTATCGATAATTTTTATTGATATTTGGGATGCCTCGTCATGCCGGCCTGCCGATCGCTCCACCTTCCCCGCGCAAATCCTCAGCGCGGACCAAACAGCGCGGTGCCGACGCGGACGATCGTGCTCCCTTCGGCGATGGCGACGGCGAAATCCCCGGTCATGCCCATGGAGAGTTCGGGCAGTGGCCGGCCGCTGCGGAGTGCGAGTTCGTCGCGGATGATCCGCAGATTGGCAAAGGTGCGATGGGCGAGGGTGGCGGTTTCCTCCGGCGTGGTCCCGAGCGGGGCGATCGTCATGAGCCCGTCCACTTGCAGGTGCGGCAGGCTGAGCGCGGTCTCGAGGAGGCGCGGGGCGTCGGCGGGTTCGGCGCCAAATTTGGCCGGATCATTGCCGGCGTTGATCTGGAGCAGCACGGGCAGTTTTTTGCCGAGTTCGCCGGCGGCGCGATCGAGGTGGCGGAGGAGTTTTTCGCTGTCGACGCTCTGCACGCGATCACAGTGCGCGGCGGCGAGCCGGGCTTTGTTGGACTGGAGATGGCCGATCAATTCCCAGCGGAGCGGCGCGGCGACTTGGGCGCGTTTCTCCACGGCTTCCTGCACGCGATTCTCTCCGACGGCGGGCAGCCCGTAGCGGATGACATATTCCGCCGCGGCCGCCGGATGGGTTTTGGTCACGGGCAGCAGTGCCGCGGATCGCGGGTCGCGCCCCGCCGCCCGGCAAGCCTCCGCGATGCGCGCGGTCAGCGCCTCGGCGCGGGAGCGGAAAGTCTCGTAGTCGATAAACATCTATGAGTTGATCTTTTAGGGTGGATTGCGGATTAGAAGCCTTTATATTGGCCGCCCAACCTCGCAGTTATGCAAATCGAAAACTTCAAGATTTTTGCCGACCTCGTCGAAACGAAGAGCTTCTCCAAGGCGGCCAAACTGAACGGCATCACCCAATCCGCGGTCAGCCAGCAGGCGCGCTCGATGGAGCGCAACTTCAAGACGCTGATGGTCGATCGTAGCCAGAAGCAGTTCAATCTCACCCGCGAAGGCCAGCGGATCTACGAGGCGTCCAAGGAAATCCTGCACGTCTATGAGAAACTGAGCAGCGAGCTGCAGGAAATGAAGAAGGTGATCAGCGGCACCATCCGGCTGTCGACAATTTATTCCATCGGGCTGCATGAGCTGCCGCCCTACATCAAGCGCTTCCTGCAGGAATACCCCTCGGTCAACGTCCGCATCGAATACCGGCGCTCGAATCTGGTTTATGAGGACATCCTCCACAATGCGGTCGATTTCGGCCTGGTGGCCTTTCCGCAGAAGACCCGGCAGATCGAGATGCTCCCTTTCCGCAACGACCGGCTGGTGCTGATCACCCACCCCAATCATCCGCTGGCCAAGGCGACCGAGGTGGATTTGAAGACCCTCGCCGGCCAGAAATTCATCGGCTTCGATCCCGACATCCCCACGCGCAAGGCGGTGGATCAGATTTTCCGGGAAAACAAACTCGATATCACGCCGGTGATGGAGTTCGACAACATCGAGACGGTGAAGCGGGCGGTCGAGATCGACCATGGCATCGCCATCGTGCCCCAGGCCACGGTGCAGCAGGAGATCCGGCAGGGGACGCTGGTGGCCGTGCCTTTCAAGGGCAAGGAATTCACCCGGCCGCTGTCCGTACTCTACCGGAAGGGCCGCGTGCTGACGCCCGCGATGAAAAAGTTCATCGAGACCCTGAGCGCCGAGGGTGCCGCGGCGGACCTGCGGGACTGAGCCGGGAAACATTCCGTTGGATTTCCGGGAAGAACCGGGCGCCTTCATGTCTCTCACGGGCAATACCATCATGAAACACATCCAACGCCTCTCCCTTCTCGCCGCCGTGTATGCCGCGGCTTTTCTTTTTCCTTCGGCCCTCGCGGCGAAGGAGCCGAATGAACTCCTTAATCAAGCCGCCCCGGCCTGGACGCTGAAGAATCTCGATGGCCAGGCCGTCAGCTTTTCCGATTTCAAGGGCAAGGTGGTCGTCATCGATTTCTGGGCCACCTGGTGCGGGCCCTGCCGCATGGAAATCCCCGGCTACATCGCGCTGCAGAAGAAATACGGGAAGGACGGCCTGGTGGTGATCGGGGTTTCGATTGATTCCATCGCCGCGAAGGAAGTGAAGAAATTCGCCGTGAAAAATGGCATGAACTACACGCTGGTGATGGCCAACGACGACATCGTCGCGGCCTTCGGCAATTTCAATTCCATTCCCACCACCTTTCTGATCAACCGGGAAGGCCGCATCGTGCACCAGAAAAGCGGCACCTGGGATCACGCCGAGTACGAGGCCGTGGTGAAGAAGGCGCTCTGAACGGGTGGCGAATGATTGACCGGAGGAACCTGATCCTGCGGCTTCGCCAAAGTTGCGGCGGACAAACCGGGAAGGTCTGACCGGTCGATCGCTTCCCGGGAACTCAGTCGGTGCCGGGCAGGGTGAGTTCGCGCACCCAGATATTGCGGAAGGCGACAGGATTGCGGTGGTCCTGCAGCAGCAGGGGAAGCTTGGCGGCATGCGCCGCGTAGGGCGGAAGCTTGGGCTGGTTGTAGGTCGGGCCGTTGGGCGTGGGGCCCGTGAGCGCGACATCGTGCTGCACGAGCACGCCATTGTGAAACGCCGTGAGGCGCGCGGGGCTGAGCAACCGGCCGTCGGCGGCGAAGCGGGGCGCGATGAAAACGACATCGTAGGTCTGCCACTCGCCGGGCGGCCGCGAGGCGTTCACGAGGGGCGCGTGTTCCTTGTAGATGGATGCGTTCTGGCCGTTGACGTAGGTGGGGTTGTTGTAGGAGTCGAGGATCTGCAGCTCGTAGAGTCCCATGAAAAACACACCGCTGTTGCCGCGAGCCTGGCCCTCGCCCTTGGCCGCGGCGGGCGGACGAAACTCGAGGTGGAGCTGCACGTCCCCGAAGGCGCGCTTGGTCTGCTGATCGCAGGGCTTGGCGGGCGCGGCCGTGGGAATGACCGCCATCGCGCCGTCCTCGATTTTCCAAGGATGGCCGTCGGGCCGGGCAGGTTCCCATTCGTCGAGATTTTTTCCGTCGAAGAGCACGATGGCGTCGGAGGGTAGGCCATCGGCGGGCGCGGTGACGACCGGCGGGATGGGCGACCACACCTCGGTGAGCGTATAAGGCGGCGGGGCGGCTTTGTCCGCAGCGAGGGTGGAAACAACCAGACAAGGGCAGGACAAAATCGCGAGGCAAGGTAGGGAGCGCATGGCGGAGGAAAAAATTTTCGGTTCAAATAATCCTATATTCAGCAATACTACGGACCAATTTAACCACGGATTTCCCAGATCTCCACGGATACAGAAAAAATCAGGGGGGAATCCGGATCAATTCGGTTCACCTGCCGGATGAAAGCCGGAAAATTTGTATGGGATTGATCATCCGTGGGCATTCGTGAAATCCGTGGTTTCGATTGCGTTTTTTAAGATAGTATCGGGATGAGCCAAAGAAGAAGGCGGACCCTCTTCCCTGAATTTCCCTGTTCGGCTGAACCTTAGATCCCTCCCGGCGTCTCATACAACGCCAAAGGAGAATGGGGTTTCCTTTACGGCAGGACGCCACCGCCCGTTCCCCCTGCCCGGGATCATTATCGGCCAAGCGGTGATTTGTTCGCCGTCAGGTGTGAGTCAAAAAGAGGGCGACGCCGCTCGCCAAATCTTCTTTCGGCGTC
>CAZIQP010000025.1:1265-10374 GCA_964541315.1 uncultured Opitutaceae bacterium | reverse complement strand
TCAGGTGTGAGTCAAAAAGAGGGCGACGCCGCTCGCCAAATCTTCTTTCGGCGTCACATCCTGGTCATCGACCAGCAACGACACCCCGCAGGTCCCCGTGTCATTTCGTTAAGAGTCATGACGTGACGTCATTTGCTAGGACATATGATTTAAATTATATTCCGCAGCATTAGCGTTCTGGCCGTCTGTTCACCTCCGATATCTGGATCGTCTTATTTTCTTGGTCAGTAATACGGCGAATGGTCTCAGTCAGGAATACCTGGAAGCTGGCCTTCATCGGACCATCTTCAAAAATCTCGAGTACACCGACCCCGGCCTTTGTCTTAAAACGGGCGAGCTGATATTTCTTCAGGCCGACAAATATCAAAGCCGCGGATGCAAATATCCAAAAGAGCGTGATGAGTCCTACTAAACCAAAGCCGTCCATCTTGGCGGCACTTGTCTCGATGAGGAAAGCAAACATCCCAGCAGCGAAAAACCACATACCGAGATTCAATCGATAACTATGGAGCCAAAACCGTTCGAAACGAGAATCAAGATCCGCAAATGACAAAGTAATCTCGAAATCACCTCTTAGTGGGATGTAACCACGCACGGAAACGGCCACGTCGGTAAGCTCATACGTGCGCTTTCCAAACGGGGTATCGGATTCAAATTTAGTCATCTTTGTCCATTGTTGATTATGCGACTGACATTCTTTTCTCGCGCATGGAAATCAACCTGGCGTTCGGGGAGAGAGTGAAGCGACAGGTATCGCCCGGAGCTCAGCGCCGGCCGCCGCGGGTGAGGCGGCTGGCGGGTTTGGCGGCCCCGGTCGGCAACGCCGTGCCGGTCATGCCTCCACCGTCGAAAATTCCGGAATAGGTGTAGTTGAAGCCGGGGAGCTTCTTCCACTCGATGCTCTGGCCGATGAAGCGTTCGATGCTGCGGGCGTCGCGCCAGGTTTCCTCGGTCACGAGCGTGAAGGCGTCGCCGGTTTTCTGCGCGCGGCCGGTGCGGCCGATGCGGTGCACGTAATCCTCGGGGTTTTCCGGCACGTCGAAATTGATGACGTGCGACACGTCGGCGATGTCGAGGCCACGGGCCGCGAGATCGGTGGCGACGAGCACCTCGTATTTGCCGGACTTGAAACCCTTGAGCGCGTCCACGCGCTCGGGCTGGCTGCGGTCGGCGTGCATGACGGCGCAGGTGTGGCCCTCGTGCTTGAGCCGGCTGGCGATGTAGTCGGCGCCGCTCTTGGTGCGGGAAAAAATAATGACACTGTTGTACTGCGTTTCCTCGAGCAGCCGGGCGAGCAGATCAAATTTCTGCGCCTGCACCACGGGATAGAAGGCGTGCGTGATCGTCTCGGCGGTGGAGCGCTCGCGGCTGACCGCGATCTTGAACGGATCGCGCAGGGCCCACGCGGCGAGCTGTTCGATCTCGGGCGGCAGCGTGGCGGTGAAGAAAAGTGTCTGGCGGTTCTTCGCGACCTTTTGGACGATGCGTTTCACATCGGGCAGAAAACCCATGTCGAGCATGCGGTCGACCTCGTCGAGCACGAGCACCTGAACCTGGTCGAGCTTGATTTCGCCCTGCTCCATGTAGTCGAGCAGGCGGCCCGGAGTGGCGACGAGAATATCCATGCCGCGCGCCAGATCTTCGCGCTGTTTGCCGTAACCGACGCCACCGTAGATGACCGTGGTGCGCAGATCGGTGAACTTGGCGTAATTTTGAAATGATTCCTCGACCTGCAAAGCGAGCTCACGGGTGGGTTCGAGCACAAGGCAACGGATCGAGCCGTGCGTGCCGAGCATCTGAAGAATGGGCAGGGAAAATGCGGCGGTCTTGCCGGTGCCGGTCTGGGCGGAGCCGATCACATCGCGGCCGGCCAGCACGACCGGAATGGCCTGGGTCTGGATGGGCGTGGGGGTCTCATAACCTTTTTCCTGCACCGCGTACGCCAGACGATCGCCCAAGCCGAGAGCGGTAAAGGCCGTGTCCATTTTCGGCACCTCGGGAAGCGGCTTGGGCGTGTGCGCGTGAGCAGGCTTGGGCGCGTGATGCGCGGGAGCATGCTGGGCCTGGGGTTTCGGGTGCGAACGCGGATGAGCGTGCTCTGTCTGGTGACGGCCGGAGGAGTGGTGGGACGGACGCGGCGCGGCGGGGCGTTTTTCGTGATGGTGATGACCGCCTTTGGCGGCCGGTTTGACGTGCTTTGGCGCGTGACTGGGTGCCGGCTTGGCGGAAGCAGGCTTGGGACCCGACTTGAAGGACTGCTTGATCTTGGAAAATAGCTTGCGGAGCATGAAGAGAGACAAGGCTTATCTGGGGCCGGGCCTGCCTTTGCAATCCTGCAAAAAGGCGCCCGGTGAGCGGGCGCCTGATAATGTAGGGGAAGGTCGAATCCCGCTCAGAGGCTGGCTTTGATCTTTTCGAGGATGGTCATCGAAAGTGCCTCATCACCCAAGAGATCGACGCGAATCTTCACCCTGGTGAATTTATCTGCCACCTGGTTGAGCTTGATGGTCACTTTCTTGTCGAGCGCGGTGCGGTAGACGAGTTCGGCATCAAGGGCGTCCTTCTTCTCGCTGATCTTGGTGAATTCGAGATTTTTAAGGGCAATGCGGCAGGCCTCGACGGTCTTGTTGTAATCTTGATCAAGGGTGGATTCGAGCTCGCCCCGCACATAGGCGATGGCACCGGCACCGGCGGCGGCTCCCGCTACCGCGACCGCGCAGCCGGTGAGGAAGGGAAGCAGGCCCAGCGTGATGATCAGGCTGAGGCGGGTGAGCAGGCGTCGGGTGGAATATTGAGTGGCAGGTTTCATAATGATGGTCGGAACAGCCATCCTGACACGGGGGGTTCAACTTTGCTCCCTGAAAGTATCAGCCCGATTTTTTGGGCACTCGATCAGCCAGCACTTCCTGCAAAGCCCGGATCAGTTGGTCGAGAGTGTAGGGCTTGGGCAAAATACCCCGGAAGCCGTGCGCACTGTGATCGGACAGGATCGGATCCTGGGAGTAACCGCTGGAGACAATGGCCCGGACCTGCGGATCGATCTGGCGGATTTTTTCCAAGGCCTCCCGCCCACCCATGCCGCCCGGCACCGTCAGATCCATCACGACCACATTGAACGCCTTGCCGGCGTCCAGCGCCTCGCGGTATTTTCTCACGGCTTCGGCGCCATCGGCGGCCACCTCGCATTGGGCGCCGATGCGTTGCATGAACATCATCGCCATGTCCCGGATGGGAGCCTCGTCGTCCATGAAGAGCACGCGGGTGTGGAGGACGGGCCGCGCGGCTTCCTCGACGACCTGCACGACCGGATTTTCGGACGCGGCGGGCAGCCAGAGCCGGAAGGTAGTGCCCTTGCCCAACGTGGATTCCACCTCGATGTGACCCTGGTGTTTTCTGATGATGGAATAAACCGTGGCCAGACCCAGGCCGCTGCCCTGTTTTTTGGTGGTGAAGTAAGGATCGAAAATTTTCACCAGGTGGTCGGAGGCGACACCCACGCCGGTATCGCTGACGGCGATGAAAACATGGCGTCCCGGACGCAACGGCGACCGGTCGCCGTTCGAGGCGAGCTGCACGGCGTTGGCGGCGGTGATCGTGACCACACCGCCATCGGGCATGGCCTGAACGGCGTTGATCACGAGGTTCTGCACCACCTGGCCGACCTGGCCCTTGTCCGCATTGGCGGGCCAGAGGTCTTCCGCGATGTGGAATTCACTCCGGGCCTTGGCGCCGTGCAAGGCAAAGGCCACCGACTCGCGCAGGAGCTCGGGCAGCTCGATCGCGCTGCGGACGGGGTCGCCGCCCTTGGCAAAGGTGAGCAGTTGCAAGGTGAGGTCGCGGGCGCGCAGCGTCGCACTCTTGGCGTTGGCCAGCATCTGGCGGATGGAGTGGCCCGGCGCGGTGTCCATCTCGGCCAGCGCCATGTTGCCGAGCACGACGGTCAGGATGTTGTTGAAATCATGGGCGATGCCGCCCGCCAGAATGCCGACGGCTTCCAGCTTGGAGGCGCGGGTCATCTCGGCTTCGAGCCGGCGCCGGGCGGTGATGTCGGTGACAAACCCTTCGTAATAGAGCAGGCTTTTCCGGTTGTCGCGCACGGCGCGGGCGTTTTCGGAAATCCAGATGGTGCTCCCGTTGCGGTGGCGGATCTCCGATTCAAAATCATTCACGAAATCGTTCCGGCCCATCAGCGCGACAAATTCCTCCCTCCGCCCGGGTTTGGCGTAGAAGGTTGCGCCGGGGTTGCGTTCGACCCATTCGATCATCTGCGCCGGGGTGTCGAAGCCGAAGACCCGGGCCATGGCGGGATTGAGCGTGAGGAAACGGCCGTCGGGGCTGGAACGGTAGATGCCGCCGACCGCCCGTTCAAACAGCTCGCGGTAGCGCGCCTCGCTCTCGCGCAAGGCCAGCTCGGCCTGACGTTGCTCGGTGATATCGACCATGATCGTCTGCGTGCGGCGGGCCAGATGCGAGTCGTCGCCCTCCAGGATGATGCGCCAGTGAAACCAGGCCGTGTGCAGGCTGCCGTCCATTTTGCGGATTTGAAACTCCCCTTCGGAGAAGTTTTTCCCCTGCCAGAGCAGCACCACATTCTGCCAGCGGACCTCATAGAGACTTTCCGTGTGAAACTGGGCCTGTTTCTCCATGAACTCCCGGGCCGAAGCCACGCCCAGCATCCGGAGGGCCGTCTGATTTATGCCCAGCGGCCTTACTTTTTGCAGGGCGGTGGCGCGGATCTCGGGATGGGCTTTCTGGTGTGCGGCCAGATCGGTCACGCCCTGCGCCCGCAGTTCCGTGAACCACTGGAAGGCCGCCGTGTAGTCGTATTCCACGATTGGCAGCGGGGACTGTTCGAAAAAGAGCCGGTAGCGCGCCTCGCTTTCGCGGAGCGCCTGCTCGGCTTTTTTCAGCTCGGTGATTTCCGTAAAGACCAGCCGCACCTTCGACAGATCGCGCCGGCCGCCGGTCTGGCCCACCTCCCAGTTGATCAGGGTGTGGATGGTCTCGTTGTTTTTGCTGTGATAGGTTTTTTCGAGGGTGAGGCGGTCCACCCCGGTCCAGATGGCCACCAGTTCCTCCACAAACATCTCCATGGCCTGGGCGCTCATCACATCCTTCAGATTGCGGTCCATGTCCTCGAGCGATTTGTAACCGGTGCGGACGAGCGCCAGACGGTTGGCCGCGACCACGCGTTTCATTTTGAACAGCCGGTCCACCAATTCCGGCCGGGTCCGCAGATGCCGGCGCAGATCCGTGATTCCCTCGGCGGTGAAGCGGGCCAGCTCGGGCTCCAGCGCGGTGTAGTTTTCAATCACGATCGGCGCCGGTGCGAGGTCGAAAAATTCCCGCTGGATCGATTCCGATTCCCGCAGCTCGCGCGTGCGGCGTTCCACCAGGCGTTGCAGCCGGCGGTTGGTGAGAAAGCCGAGGAAGACGAGCACCACGGCCAGGCCCAAGAGACCGCAGAGCCATTTGACCCAGCGCGGCATCTGATTGTCCGCTCCGAGAAAAACAAATCCGCGCAGCCGCCGGGCATCCGGGGCCAGCCCGGTGCGCACCACGAGATCGGCGAGCCGGCTCCAGCGCTCGGGATTGATGTGGCCGATGCCGATTAGATTGGCGTTGATCAGCGCGACGGTTTCCACCGCTTCCTTCCGCAGCCGCGCTTCCGTCAGACCGCCGGCGGCGCCGGACCGGTTGTCCAGCATCCAGCGGATGACGGCATCGGGATTTTCCAAAGCAAACCGCCAGCCCCGCAGCACCGCCCGGCGCATGGCCTCGACCCGCTCAGGATTTTTGCGGGCCTCCGCTTCGGAGGTGAACAGGCTGTCCCCATAAAAATCCACGCCATAGTCCGAGGGACGGAGCAGTTGCACGTTCACTCCCCGGGGCTTGAAATCCTGTTCGGCCTGCCAGGTATTGATCACCATGGCGTCGGCCGCGCCCGTCTCAATTTCGTCCACGCCCCACTGATCGGGCACCGTCACATATTGCTCCGGCGCCAGCCCGCCGGTGATGAGCATGGCTTGGATTTCGGGCGTTGAGCCGTGCGGGTCCAGCGCCACCCGTTTGTGCGCCAGATCAACCGGCATCGCGACGCCGGATTTGCTCAGCACCGCCAGGGCGAGGGACGAATGCTGGAAAATCGACGAGACCAGCACCACCGGAGCCCCCCGCAAGCGGGCCACGAGCAGCGCCGACGCCTCCACGCCGTACTGGGCCGTGCCTTCCGTCACTTCGGCCACCGGGCGCAACCCGATGCTGCCCGGGCGGATCTCCACCTCCAGTCCTTCGGCCTTGAAATAACCCTGGGCCTGGGCCGCATAATAACCGGCGAACTCGAACTGCGCCGATTCGGGCAGTTGCAGCACCACTTTTTCGCCGGTTTGCGCGGTTTGTGCCATCGCCCCGGCTGCGCCCAGCCCCAGCCAGAGGATCGCGGTCAGCCGAAAATTACGGGAATGGCGTCTGGTGAAATGCATCGGGGGAGGCCGTGGAAAACATCTTTGTCTCGCGGCTAAGTCGAGGCGCAATGCTGTTTTCAGCCTTGGCGGTTCTTTCAGCACGGCCTGTGCCCGTTGGCAAGGGAACGGCTCCACCCTTGCGACCGGTGCAATCCCATCGGTCGGGCAACCCCGGTGCGGTGTTTTGGGGTTCGCGCCGCATGGGGTTATGCTTTGCTCTACCGCCATGACTCCAACCATCCGCCCCGCCCAGACCACCGATGTGCCGCTGATTCTTGAGTTCATCCGCGGACTCGCCGACTACGAAAAACTCACGGACGGAGTCGAAGCCACCGAGGAGAAATTACGCCGCACGCTGTTCCCTGACGCCGGCGGCACTGCGCCGGCGGCTTATTGCGTGTTCGCTTTTGCCGACGGTGTGCCGGCCGGATTCGCCCTCTATTTTTTCAACTACTCCACCTTTCTGGCCAAACCCGGCCTGTATTTGGAGGATCTGTACGTGAAAACCGAATATCGCGGCCAAGGCATCGGGAAGGCCCTGCTGCTCCATCTCGCCAAACTCGCCAACGCCCGGGGCTGCGGCCGCATGGAGTGGACGGTCCTCGACTGGAACCAGCCCGCGATCGACTTCTACGAAAAACTCGGCGCCCAGCGCATGAAGGAGTGGCAAATCTGCCGGCTGACGGGTCCTTCGTTGCAGCAATACGCCTGAACCGTATCGATGTAGCCTCGGCTGCAAAACCCGTTTTGCCCGTGATGGGAAGAAACAAACTGTAGGAGGGGCTTTATGCCCCGATCTTCAATGCTCTATCCCGGCGAAATTTTAGAATCGGGGCATAAAGCCCCTCCTACAGTTCAGCAAAAGAGCTGTTTCCTGCCTCCGCGCTGACTATTCAGGTGTAGACTGCCATCAACCGCCGGCCGATCCAGTGCTTGTTGAATTGATCTGATACAGCGCGAAGAAGGTCGTGCTGATGATCCTTTCGTCCTCTGTCTGGGATTCATGAAACTCCCGCTCTACTGGGTCGACGCCTTTACTGACAAAATTTTCGCCGGCAATCCCGCTGCCGTCGTGCCGCTCGTCGAATGGTTGCCCGATGCGCTGATGCAGCAGATCGCTTTCGAGAACGGGTTGGCTGAGACGGCATTTTTTGTGAAGACTGCGGAGGGTCGTTACCACCTTCGCTGGTTCACGCCGGTCATGGAGGTCGATCTTTGCGGCCACGCCACGCTCGCGAGTGCCTTCATCGTCTTCACCCAACTGGGCCTGACCGGCGAAACGGTGACGTTTGATTCCCGCTCCGGCCCGCTCACGGTCAAGCGCCAACCAGGCGGACTGCTGGAGCTCGATTTTCCCAGCCGCCCCGCGCAACCCTGCGCGACTCCCGATGGACTCGTTCAAGCGCTCGGTGCCACGCCAATCCAGGTAGCGAAAGCCCGCGACATTTTTTGCGTATTCGCCTGCGAAGAGGACGTTCTCGCCTTGCGACCCGATTTCGCGGGCCTCGCCAGACTCGACGCGTATGCCGTCATCGTCACCGCACCCGGTTGCGACCGCGATTTTGTCTCCCGCTTCTTCGCCCTGCGTGCCGGCATCAACGAGGATCCTGTCACCGGCTCCGCCCACTGTACGCTCACACCTTATTGGTCCGACCGCCTCGGCAAAGCCAAACTCCACGCCCGGCAAATCTCCGCCCGTGGTGGTGAACTTTGGTGCGAGCTCCGTGGCGACCGCGTTGGCATCGCTGGCCGTGCGGTGCTCTACCTGCGTGGCGAGATCGAAGCCTAAGCCTTTTCGTAGGGCCGCCGCTTGTCGGCGTGCCGCGGCTTGGCGACGAGCGCCAGCCCTACAGTCGCAAAGCGATTCGTAACTGGTATTACTTTCGGGTCGCGCCAAAGCCGGGATGACGTCTGTGGTGTCGTAGAACCAGCACATGAATGCCTCTTGAGCTTTCGCGAAAGAGTAAGTGGTAGGGAAATCTTGTCATATTGGCCCGGCGCAATTCTTGAGACACCAAATGAAATTTCGTGGGATGGCGCCCTATCTCAGCAACCAAGCCGTCCAATTCGGCGAAGAAACGATCCGCCAAAGCGGCCCCGCTTTCCTCCTCGTAGTATCTCAGGGCTGTTCGCAAATCTTTCTGGACGAGCCGGTGAAAGATCAACGCCATCGGCTAGCGTCCCAGCCCTTTCTTTAGCTCCGACCACTCGATTCCGGCCGATGGATTAGCTTCCAGATCTGCATCCCGTCGCAGTGCTTCCGCGATCCCTTCATCCTCCTCGGAGAGGACTCCGGGTAGGGTTTGCAGGAGATCCGCCGCGAGAGCTGCACGTTCAACCTCCGTGAGGCTCAGGGCTTCGCTTCTCAATGCTTGAAGGCGCGTCATGACGGCAATTTGCAGGCGGGTGCGCAAAAAAGCCACTTTTTCTTTGGATTGTACTTAATATACCGCGACGCCCCGTTTGGCGGTTAAATGCTTAATTTGTCATGGTCACAGTCATGTGTTTCACGCAACTGTACTGGTGTCAATCTACCCGGGCTGATGCTACCGGAGCGCCGACTGTTCCGGTATAGTCCGCCACCAACTCCCACGCGCCATGATCGAAACCCTGACCAAGCCCAAGTTAGTTTCCCCGGTAAATGG
>CAZIQP010000025.1:0-1165 GCA_964541315.1 uncultured Opitutaceae bacterium | reverse complement strand
CCGCCGAGTTTTGCGCCCGAGCCGCGCATGGCCAAGCCGATGGCGAAACCCGCCTACGTGGGGGTTAACGATCTGACCGCCGAGGTGCTGGAATTCGCCATGAAGGCCGACTACGTGCCCTTCGGCTCGGCGTGTCCGCACCACAGTTTGTTTCCGACCAAGAAGCTCGCGCGTATTCTTGGTTCTGTCGCCCGGCGCGATCCGACCCTGCTCGGTCGGTCGGGCATGAACACCGGTTTCGAACCGCTCACCCGGGAAATTGCCCGGCGCTATCTCCAAGCCGGCGTGCCGATCTCGCACGACGAACTGCTCGTCACCACCGGTTGCACCGAGGCGCTCAACCTTTGTCTGCGGGCCGTCACCAAGCCCGGCGACACCATTGCGATCGAGACGCCCGCATACTTTGGCTTTCTCGAAATCATCCAGAGCCTTAATCTTCGCGCCCTCGAAATCCCGACCTCGTCGCGTGAAGGCATCTGCCTGGATGAGTTGCGCGACGCCATCGTGGCGAACGAGGTGAAGGCCGTGATGATCATGCCGAATTTCCAAAATCCGCTCGGCTCGCTCATGCCCGATGAAAAAAAGGAACGGCTCTACGATCTGCTCGGCGAGTTCGACCTGCCCGTCATCGAGGACGACATCTATGGCGACACGCATTTCGGCGACACCCGGCCCAAGCCGCTCAAGGCCTGGGATCGCGACGGCCGCGTGATGCTGTGCTCGTCGTTCGGCAAGACGCTCGCGCCCGGTTTTCACGTCGGCTGGACCGCGCCCGGCCGCTACCTTGAACGGGTGCGCCGGCTGAAGTTCACCAACACCATGGGCACGCCCGTCGTGCTGCAGAAAACGCTCGCCGAATTTCTGCGCGATGGCGGCTACGACCATCATCTGCGCTCGCTCCGGCGCGCGTACCATCAGCACCTGCATCTTTTCCTGCGGGGCATGCAGAAGTATTTTCCCGAGGGCACGCGTTACAGCCGGCCGCAGGGCGGCAACTTCATCTGGGTGGAATTCCCGGCGAAGGTCGATGCGCTCCGGTTGCGGCGCGACGCGCTCAAGCACAAGATCAACACGGCTCCGGGCAATCTTTTCTCGGTGAAAGACCGTTACCGACACTGCCTGCGGATCAGTTGCAGTTTGCCGTGGTCTGATGCAATCGAGGCCG
>CAZIQP010000024.1:32064-37176 GCA_964541315.1 uncultured Opitutaceae bacterium | reverse complement strand
GCCGCCGACCTGTGCAAACAGATGCTGGCCTACTCGGGCCGGGGCCGCTTTGTGATCCAGCGGCTGGATCTCAACACCCTGATCGAGGACACCACCCACCTGCTCCAGATCTCCATCGGAAAAAACTGCATCCTCCGCTTCAACCTCGCCGTTGAACTGCCGGCCATCAGCGCGGATGCCACGCAACTTCGCCAGATCATCATGAATCTGGTCATCAATGCCTCGGAAGCCATCGGCAACCGCAGCGGCGTGCTGGCGCTCAACACCGGCGTCGCCCGCGTGGATGCCGAATATCTCCGCAGCTTCCGGCCCGATGCCACTCCGACCCCGGGCGACTATGTTTTCATCGAGGTGAGCGACAATGGCTGCGGCATGGATGCCGCCACCCTGGCCCGCATCTTCGATCCGTTTTTCACCACCAAGTTCACCGGGCGCGGCCTGGGTCTCGCCGCCGTCCTGGGTATTGTCCGCGGGCACAAGGGGGGCTTGAAGGTTTATTCCGAGGTGGGCAAGGGCACCACCTTCAAACTGTTCTTCCCCTGCGTCCCCGGCAAGGCCGAGGCCATCGACGAACCCATCGACAACGGTCCTCAATTCCACGGCTCCGGCACGGTGCTGGTCGCCGATGATGAGGAAACTGTGCGCACCGTCGCGGCGCGGATGCTCGAACACCTGGGTTTTTCGGTGGTGCTGGCGGCGGACGGGCGCGAAGCCGTGGAGAAATTTCGGGCCGAGCCCGCCCGCTTTGTTTTTGTCCTGCTCGATCTCACCATGCCGCATCTCGACGGCGAGGAAACATTCCGCCAGCTCCGGCTCCTTAATCCCGGAGTCCGCGTCATCCTCACGAGCGGTTTCAATCATCACGAGGCCATCAACCGTTTCGTCGGCAAAGGCCTCGCCGGTTTCATTCAAAAACCTTTCGAATTGGCGAACTTCAGCAAAACCGTGCGCAGCGTTTTGCTGGAGTCGTGAGGAAGAGTCCAGTCGAGAGCCTGCCCTGAACGAATGCCCGAAAAAGTGATTCTTTTTTGCAAGAGCCTGCTTGCAGGCGACAGGCTAAGCCCGCCAACGGACAGAATCTCGAATCGCCTGTAAACGGGCTCCTACAGAAACACGGCCGTTCGCTCCGCCATCGTCAGCTCGCGCCACTTGCCGGGCTTGAGCGCGAGCGATTCCAATGTGAGCTCACCGATCCGCACGCGGATCAACCGCAACGTCGGGTGGCCGATCGCCGCCGTCATCCGTCGCACCTGCCGGTTTTTTCCCTCGGTGAGCTCCAGGCTGAGCCAACTGTCCGGCACCGTTTTCCGAAAACGCACCGGCGGCTCGCGCGGCGGCAGAGTCGGCGCAGGATCAAGCCGCCGCACCGCACACGGCAGCGTTTGATGATCACCGATCTTTACTCCGGCTGCTAGCTGCTGGAGCGCTTCATCGGTTGGCACACGTTCCACCTGCACCCAATATTCGCGCCGATGACCCTGATCCGGATTGAGCAAACGAGAGTTCAATCCTGCTTCGTCGCTCAACAGGAGCAATCCCTCCGAATCCGCATCGAGCCGGCCGAGCGCGTAAACGCCCTTCGGCAGCCTCAACTCCGCCAGCGTCCCCCACGATGAACCGGACTCATGCGTGAATTGGGAGAGAAGACCGTAAGGTTTGTTGAGCGCGATCAGCATGGAAGAAGTGAACACAACGCGTCCCGGACGCCGATGTCCACTACTCTCAAGCTGTCCATCAGATTGCTCTAGTTTTCAACTGGCTGCGGCCAAGCCAAGTCACCTTCAGAATCAGAGGTTGCGGGCTTGCCGCCATCGTCTTTGCCGTCGAGACCGACGGAGTAGAGAATGAACTTTCCACTATCAGTGCGCCGATAAGTCAAGGGCTGGCCGTTGATGATATCGAGCGGCACCTTGTCGAGGTAAGTGGGCACAAGTTCGGGCAAGCTCCCGGGATAGTTGCCGTGTGCCAGCCTATAGCGTTCGAGCGCACAGGCGGTTTCGGCGAGGGTGCGAAACGCCTGGTATGGCGCGATGTTTTCAGGAAGTCGGGACATACCTTTCAATAATCTTGAGGCGAAAACCGTGTAGGGCGCGGTGAAACGATCGAACCCTTTGGGATACTTGCCTATGTTCGAAAGCCGGGGAAGAAAATCTCGTGTGCCGCATGCCGAAACTATCTGAAAATAGGGGGCGCTCAAAACACAGTAGGAAATTTTATTTTGCTGGATCCACCCGTGCGGCATCGATCGCCAGATCCACTGCTCCCGCATATCGGAAGCGATGGTTCGGGACGGCAAATGTTCAAGCAAATCCAGACACATGGCTCGTTCGGTATGAAATGTCCGATCAAGAGAATAGAATAAGTCTGTCTTTGTGATCTCTTGCTGAATTTTTGCCAGTTGGTCGTCGCTCCAGGCATGATGTTGCAACCCTTCCCAAATCGGTTGCAGCGATTGCTGTAAAAGCGCGGCGCCGACCAGAGTCTCAATCAATACCGCGTCGGGCGCATCGGAAAAACCGCGGGAGAACTTTAGTCCGGCCATAACGTCTTCGAAGGCGATTTCAGGATGCTGCTCGGCGAGTGAAGCGGAGGCGTGGAGACTGAGGGCGGTCTCAATTGCGAAGGGAAAATCACCGTTTGGACTGTGGAATGTACCCCAGTTCCGAGGGACTTGTGTGAGTCGTGTCAGCTGGGATTCAGGGCGTTGCCGGGCGGCCTGCCGCAGCTCAACGAGCATGGATTCCATGGGCGCCAACAGCTCGAGGACTTGGGCGGAGGGTGTGACAACGGCAGACTGCACGGCCTCCTGAGCAGGCGGTTTCTTCCGGTCCTTCTTTAGGGCTTCGACGACACGTTTGAAATCAGTCGCGCGACCGGCCGTCCAGCCTTTGGTGATGCCACGACCTGAATCGAGGTTGGGGGCGGCTATTTTTATCAAAAAATCCTCGAATTTTTCATCATAAGCCCACCGATCGATCACGGGAGTTTTGAAAAAATTAACCTCGGGCGGAAGCGTCGACGGATTGGGCAGCGCATCGAAAATCTCGCCGCGAGCGGCATGCTCCGCTGCGTATTTTTTCCACGCGCGGTCGCCGCGCCAGTTTTCGACCACGAAAACGAGAGCAATCAGAGTCACGAAGACCGCGAGGCTGATCAGCAGACGTCTAACGATCCGAACCAGTTTGGGCGAGAAGGGCATGGAGTTGGGCTTGGTTGGTGGTCCAGTCGGCAATGTACGAAGTGGCGGTGACGTCTGGGCGGGACGACGGACGCTGGGAGAAATTGAAGGCGAGAATCACGATCCACGCGGCGGCGAGGCCGAGCCAGAGGCGGCGTTGCGGATAAAAAAGCGCGGGCAGGAGCTGGCTGGCGGTGATCGGGGTGGCGTCGGCCAGCACGGCGCGGCGAAGCGTATCGAGCTGCGGTGCGACGGCGGCATGGCGGGCGAGCAGCAGGTCGCGAGCGGTCTTTTTCATGAGTGGTCCTCCACGAGTTTGCGCAGGGTGCGTTTGGCGTGATGCAGGCGGGATTTCACGGTGCCAACAGGTGCGGCGGTAATGGCGGCAATTTCCTCGATGGAGAAATCCTCGAGCACGTGCAGCAGCAGGGCGGAGCGCTGCGCGACGGGAAGCTTTTCCACGAGGGCGAAAAAGGCCTCGCTGCGTTCGGCCCGAATGAGCGTGTCACGCGGATCATCGATTTCTGCATCGGGGAAATCGTCCGCTGCTTCGTCGGTCTCGGCGAAAAACTCTTCATGGCGGCGCTTCCGGCGGAATTGCTGGACGCAACGCTGGTGCGCGATGCCGAATAGCCATGAGGAAAACTTGGCGTCGTCGCGCAAGGTCGCGATGTGGCGCACCGCGTTGGCGAAGGTTTCCTGCACGACGTCGAGTGCGACTTCGCGATTATGGGTGAGTTCTGCGACATAGGCGTAGAGCGACAGTTGATGCTGCTTGAGCAGGGCGGACCAGGCTTGGGCATCATGACGGCGGGCGGCTTGAACGAGAGAATGGTTGTTTTCAGCCACAAGGGGCATTTCTTAGTGGAATGCCGGAGACCGCAAAAGGTTCAAACAATCTCGAAGAATCCTCATCCGGACTCATGCAGCCTCGGCCGCAAAACGCGTTTTGCCCGTGACACGAAGAAACAAGCTGTAGGAGGGGCTTTATGCCCCGATTCGAACGCGGCTTTTATTGGCCGTCCAAGATCGGGGCGTAAAGCCCCTCCTACAGTTCGGCATTGTGAGCTGTTTCCCAAGAGTCTCGAAATATTTTCCGCAAAAGGCGTGCAGGCGCCGGCAACGCCTGCTTGCTTTCCGGCGATGTCGGAAATTCGTCCGTCACTTTCAGAAATTTTCCTCGTCGCGCTGCGACTGGGCTGCACGTCTTTCGGCGGACCGATCGCCCACCTCGCCTACTTCCAACAGGAATACGTGGAGAAACGCCGCTGGCTCACTGAGGAACAATACGCCGATCTGGTCGCGCTCTGTCAGTTTCTGCCGGGACCGGCCAGTTCACAGACCGGCTTTGCCATCGGTTACCAGCGCGGCGGGCTGGCCGGCGGGCTGCTGGCGTGGCTCGGCTTCACCTTGCCGTCGGCGATATTGATGATCGCATTCGGTTATGGCCTGGCGGCGATGGGCCGTGTCGCCCATGCCGGATGGTTGCAAGGCCTGAAAATCGCTGCTGTTGCCGTCGTGGCGCAAGCCGTGCTCTCGATGTGGCGCAGCCTCTGCCCCGACCTGCCCCGATCTATCTTGGCTGTGATAGCTGCAGGCCTGCTATTCTTTGTGTCCGGTGCGTGGAGCCAGATCGGCGTTATTGCGTTGGGGGCCTTGGTGGGCAGCGCGTGGCTGAAACCAAAAGTGGCGACCCCGGCCGTTGCGCCAGTACCGGTTCGAACGGGCAACGGACTCCCATGGTTGCTGGTTTTTTTTGCACTGTTGGTTGCGCTGCCATGGCTCGCCCGGATTTCGCCCGGCGGCTGGATGGACGTGGCCGACAAATTTTATCGCACTGGGGCGTTGGTTTTCGGCAGCGGCCATGCGGTGTTGCCTTTGCTCGAACGCGAAGTGGTGACGCCCGGCTGGCTGACGCATGATCAATTTCTCGC
>CAZIQP010000024.1:0-31964 GCA_964541315.1 uncultured Opitutaceae bacterium | reverse complement strand
TGCTCGAACGCGAAGTGGTGACGCCCGGCTGGCTGACGCATGATCAATTTCTCGCGGGCTACGGTGCCGTCCAGGCAATGCCGGGGCCGCTGTTTACCTTCGTCGGCTATCTAGGCACCGTCGTTCGCGTCGGCCCCGGCGGATGGCTCGGTGGCATCTGGGCTTTGGTCTGGGTCTTCACCCCGGCGCTGGTGATCGTGCTGGGCGTGCTGCCGTACTGGGAAAAACTGCGCAAAATTCCCACAGCCCAGGCGGCGTTGTCCGGAGCCAACGCCGCCGTCGTCGGCGTGCTGCTGGCCGCGCTGATTGATCCGGTGGGGCGCACCGGGCTGGCCAATGTCTGGCACGTCTCGCTGGCCGTGGTCGCATTTGCCTCATTGCAATACCTCAAGATTCCCACGTGGCTGGTGGTCGTTTCCTGCGCTCTGCTCGGTCTGCTGCTTCCGTAGATCCGGACTGCCCGCCCAATCCGGCCATCTTGATCTCACCGCCACTTGACGAATTTGCTATGCTGCGTTGATTCAGTCCCGACCATGTTCACTGTCGCTCGCCATTCTTCGCCATTCCACCGCCTGACCGCGGTGCTGGGCGTCGCCTTGGTGCTGTTGCTCAATGTGCTGGCGGCCAGTCCCGAACTGCATGCCTGGGTACATGGTCGTCACGAGGCAGCTCAACACAGCGCACACGACGATGCGCCCGTCGGAAACGCTGATCATGCGTGCGCCGTCACGCTTTTCGCGAGCGGCGTCAGTCTGCTGCTCGCGTTTTTTCTCGTTTTGCTGGCGCGGGTGTTGATCCGCAACCAAGCGTTGCTTGCGAGCAACTGGCTGATCGTCACCCGACCCCACTACTGGCTCGTGCCGTCGCACGCGCCCCCGTTGGTCTGAATTGAACCGTTAGAGTTCCGCATGCCGCGCTGTTCGCGGCGTGTGTTTCGTGTTCCCGGCTTGGGGCGTATTACGTCCCGGCGAATCTGTGTTTCATTTAACTCAGCCCCATCATGTCCGCTCAATTTCGTTTCTTTCCACGTCATTTCTTATTCGCGCTTACGGCCATCACCGCCAGCGCCCAAACCGCCCCAGTTGCGCCACCGTCCGCCGCCGCGACTGCTCCGGAGGTGCTTGATCCTTATATCGTCACCGAAAAACTCGATGACGCCCGCGAGCTGATCGTGCCGAGCCTCGGCGCGACCTCCTACATCATCACCCAACAGCAAATCGAAACCATTTCGCAGGGGGCGAATGCGCCGTTTTCGCAAATTCTGTTGCGCGCGCCCGGGGTTGCGGCGGACTCCGCGGCGGCTGGTGGTGTGCATGTCCGGGGCGAGCACGCCAACCTGCAATATCGCGTCAACGATGTGCTGCTGCCGGAAGGCCTCTCGGGATTCGGGCTCGAACTCGATCCGCGTTTTGTGGGCTCGTTGCAATTGGTCACCGGATCGCTGCCGGCCCAATACGGTTTCCGCACGGCGGGGATCGTGGACATCCACACCCGAAACGGCACTTTCACGCAGGGCGGCGAAGGCTCCGTGTACGGGGGCAGTTTCGGCACCCTCCGTCCTTCTTTCGAAACCGGTTCATCCAACGATCATCTCAGCTATTTTGTCAGCGGCAGTTACAACCATAGCGCCAACGGCATCGAGAACCCCACGGCCAACGCCAGTGCGGTCCACGACACTACCGACCAGAGCAGGTTGTTTACCTATTTTTCCTACATTCTGGATCACACCAGTCGCCTCAGCGTGATGGCCAGCGCATCCGACAGCAACTTTCAGGTGCCCAACGCACCGGGACTGGCCGCCGGAACCTCGCCGGACGGCAATCCCTGGCTGCCCGGCGCGTTCGATTCGTCCCGCTTGAACGAAAATCAAAAGGAACAAAATTATTACGCCATCGCTGCCTACCAAAAATCCGCCGGCGATTTGAATTATCAAGTTTCAGTCTTCGGTCGCGAAAGCTATGTGCATTTCGTGCCGGACCCGGCGGGCGACCTCTATTTCAACGGCGTCGCCAGCGACGTGGCCCGCCAGCTCCGTTCTGTCGGCATACAGGGTGACTTCAGCTACGCCCTGGGCGACAATCACACCTTGCGCGGCGGCGTAACGCTGTTGCACGAATCCGTGGCCGCCGATTCAACCACGACGGTATTTCCGGCGGACGTTAACGGCGACCCAACCGGCCCGAGCTATGCAATTGCTGATCAAGACAGGCTCCACGGGCTGTTTGCCGGCGGGTATTTGCAGGACGAATGGAAAGTCGGATCGAAGCTGACGCTGAATTATGGCGCGCGCTCCGATGTTTTCCATTCGAGCTTCGATGATGAGAACCAATTGAGCCCGCGGTTTAACTTCATCTACAATCCGTCCGAATCGACAACCTTGCACGCCGGCTATGCGCGCTATTTCACGCCACCCCCGGTGGAGAATGTGTCACGCAGCACAGTGGCGCAGTTCGACGGTACCTCGAACGCGTCGGCCATAAATCTGGATGATCGGGTCAAAGCGGAGCGTTCGGACTATTTTGATGCCGGCCTCAGCCAGAAGCTCGCACCCGGATTTACGGTCGGTTTGGATGGCTACTACAAGCGGGCCAGGAACCAACTGGATGACGGCCTGTTCGGCCAGACCTTGATTCTCTCCGCTTTCAACTACGCCAAGGGCGAAATCTATGGTCTGGAATTCACCGCCTCCTACACAAACGGCGGCTTCTCCGCCTATGCGAACCTCGCGCATTCCGTGGCGAAAGGCCAGGAGTGGAATTCAGCGCAATTTCTCTTCGATCCGGCGGACCTCGCCTATGTAAAGACTCATGCGATTTTTCTCGATCACGACCAGACCTGGTCAGGCTCCGCTGGAATCTCCCATCGCCGGAAGGACACTCGGGGAAGCACACTGGTCTACGCGGACGTGATCTATGGCAGCGGCCTGCGAAACGATGCGACAGCTCCGGATGGTTCCACCATCCCGAATGGCGCCGCGGTTCCCTCCTACGTCACCTTCAACCTTGGCGCGGAAAGAAGCTTCAAGTGCGGCAAAAACCGGGAATGGAGCATCCGGTTCGATGTCGTGAACGTGGCCGACAAGATCTACGAATTGCGCGATGGTTCGGGCGTGGGCGTCAACGCCGCGCAGTTCGGCATGCGGCGCGGCTTCTTTGGTTCGGTCAGCTATAAATTATGATCCCTGCACTTTGTCGCCATCGCGGCAGGCCCCGACGATACGGCTCCTCACTCGACATCAAGTAATCCGCGTCGGTGGGGTTGATGAGATTTTGCGACGGGATGCGGAAGATTACATTATGAGCACCGGCATTTGCAAAAGAAAGGTTGCCACCCCGGGCAAACCCGTTTGTCGTGGCAACCTGTGTTAAAACGCTCCCAGATTTTTGTTGTCCTGCTCGCGTGGGTTATGGCCACGGGGGCGCAATGGGATTTGGTGCAAGTCTTCGGCTGGGGCCGCATGATTGCGAACCACTCGCGCAACATGACCCTGATTGATGCGGTGAAAAAGACTTTTGACGGCGAAATGTGCAACGTGTGTCTGGCGGTGAAAGCGGCCAAACAGCAGGAGAGCCGCACGACTGTGCCCAGCGGCAAGTTCGAAGGAAAAATCATTTTGGTGTATCAACCGACGACGGAAGTTATTCTGACCGCGCCTGATTCTTCAGGGTGGCCGCATGGCGACCGGGAGCCGCTCAGCGCGCTGCGCTCGGCCCCGCCGACTCCTCCCCCGCGCGTTTAACGCGCATCGCTTCCCCACGCCGCCACGCGTTTTGCCGACCCGCAGAACGCAGCGTTTTTCCGTAACCCTCCGCCCTTGCCGGGCCGCGCTTGCGCGCACGCGTATTTCCTATGCGCGCATCATTTTCTTTTTCGTTTCATGTCTTTCCCACGTCGTATTCCACGCGCCGCTGCGTTAACCGCTGCGGTTCTCACTTTTGCCGGTTGGCTCCGCGCCGCCGACACCGAGGCTGATGCCGTCGCAGCCACCACCGGACCCACGGTCCACCTCGATGATTACATCGTCGAGACTTCCCCCTCCACCTTCAAGCTGAAGGCTCCGGCCGTCACCCACCAGGTGGTGCGCGAGGATCTCGAGGCGCTAAACCTCCCTGAAACCGGGGACGCGCTCCAGTATATGCCGGATCTCTTCATCCGGAAACGCTTCATCGGGGACCAGAATTCGCTCACGAGTATCCGTGGCACCTCGAACCGGCAGCCCGGCCGCACGCTCGTGCTGGCCGACGGCATCGTGCTCTCAAATTTCCTTGGCACCGGCTTCGGGAATTCTCCGCGCTGGTTTTTGATCGCCCCGGAGGAGATTGAAAAGATCGCCGTCAGTTATGGCCCCTACTCGGCCCTCTACACGGGTAACAGCATCGGCGGCACCGTGCTTTTCACGACCCAGATGCCCACACACTTCACCTCCACGGCCAAAGCCCAGTATTTCGCGGAGGATTTCAGCGAATATGCCACGAAGGGAACTTATACCGGCAAGACCGGCTACGTCTCGGTCGGCGACCGCATCGGCAAATTTTCCTACTTCGCTTACGTCAACCACCTCGACAACGACAGCCAGCCGATGCAATTCGGCACGGTAAACGTCTCGGCCACCACCGCCCCGGGCACCGGCGGCACGGCCGTCACCGGCGCTCTCACCGACAAGGATTTTTCGAACAACGACCGCATCATCTACGGTTCCTACGGGCCCACCGACGTCGTTCACGACACCTACAAGCTCAAGCTCGGTTACGATCTCACCGAGCAGTTGCAGCTGCGCTACTCGATCATCTACTGGACCAACCAGGAAAACAATCTCGCGCCCGAAACCTACCTGCGCGACGCGGCCGGCAACCCGGTTTGGAGCGGCAAGGTCGAAGCGGCGGGCCGGACGTTCACAATCTCGCCGACCACCTTCAATGTGAATACCCGCCAGCAACGCGACCTCATCCAGGGACTCACGCTGACCCACGAACCGGCCAGCGGCCTGCAGTTCACGCTTAACGGCTCGCTCTATGATGTGCTGAAGGATAAGACTTACGCGGCCAGCACGGCGCTACCCTCGGCCAACACCGGTGGCGCCGGCTTGGCTACTCTTGTGGGTGACACTGGCTGGAAGACGGCGGATGCCCTCTTGGGTTGGCACGACGCTTCGGGTGCGATGGCGCCACACGCCCCCATCTTCGGTTATCACTACGACACCTATTTTACCCAGCAGGATCAGCGCAAAATGACCAGTTGGCGTGACGATTCAACGGTCACCTCCTTGGTCAGTGGCAATGGCGGCACCACTGCCACCCAGGCGTTCTTCGCCCAGGATGCGTGGCGACTCAACGATCAGTGGACGCTCACTCCGGGAGTGCGTTGGGAATCGTGGATCGCGAAGGACGGTTATCAGGCCTCGGCCGTGGCCATCGGTCCCTACGCAACGCGGACAGACTCGGCATGGTCGCCGAAACTCGCGCTGCTGTGGCGGCCGAAATCCGAGTGGACGGCCCGGCTCTCCCTCGCCAAGGCCACGCGTTTCCCCACGGTCGGCGAACTTTTCCAAGGCACCGTCAGCGCCTCGGGTTCAGTCACGCAAAACAACCCCGATTTGAAACCCGAACGCGATTTCGCGAAGGATCTCACCGTGGAGCGCACGATCCCTCGCGGCACCCTTCGCTTCAGTTTGTTTGAGGAGAACATCACCGATTCCCTTGTGAACCAATCCACGCTGCGCCCGGATGGCACCTCGCTCACGGGTCCGCAAAATGTCGGTCGCGTCCTGACGCGGGGCGCGGAGTTCGCGGTGCAGCAGAAACGTTTCCTGATCGACACGCTCTCGCTCGATTTCAACGCGTCCTACACCAACGCGGTGATCAAGGAAAACGCACCGATCCTGGTGAACGGCGTGCTGACCAACACCGTCGGCAAGCAGTTCCCGCGCATCCCGCATTGGCAGGTGAAGTCAATCCTCAGCTGGCGCGCCACCACCGCGCTCTCGCTCTCCGCCGCCGCGCGCTACTCCAGTTACCAGTACAACACGCTGGACAATTCCGATCCCTACGGCGGCTACGGCGGCACGGATGCGTTCTTCGTCGTGGATCTCAAGGCGTCCTACCGTTTCCGGCACGGTCTCACCGCGTCGCTGGGCGTGGATAACGCCACCGACGACCGTTACCACGTCTTCCACCCCATGCCCGGCCGCACCTGGTTCACCGAGCTCAATTGGAAACTGTAAGCCCATGAACTCCACGCCCGCCCCGAGCCCGTCGTCATCCTCCGCCTCCGTGGGGGCGGGCATCTTTTACCGCGCCGTCTGGCGCTGGCATTTTTTCGCCGGTCTCTTCGTCGCGCCCTTCGCGGTCTTTCTCGCCATCACGGGCGCACTCTATCTCTGGAAACCGCAGTTCGAGGAATGGAAATACCGCGACCTCTTCAATGTTGCGGTGCCTGCCAACGCTGCGCCGCTCTCGGCGGACGCGCAATTCGCCGCCGCCCGTGCCGCGTTCCCAAAATTGAATCCCAGCCAGTTCATCCCCGCGTCGAGCGCCGGACGTTCCGCCGAGATGCAGTTCGGCTCTCCGTACAGCCGGGAAAGAATCTCCGTCTTCATCAATCCTTTCACCGGGGCCGTCCTCGGCCGGATCGACGAAGCCACCCGCCCGATGAAGGTCCTGCACGATCTGCACGGCACGCTGCTCACCGGCACTCCCGGCGAAATCATCATCGAACTCGCGGCGAGCTGGGCCTTCGTGCTCATCGTCTCCGGTTTCTTTTTATGGTGGCCCCGTCCATTCACGGTCCGGGGGTTCCTGCTCCCGCGCCTCGGCGCAGGCCGCCGCGCGCTGCTGCGGGATCTCCATGCCGTGCCCGCAGTGTGGCTCTCCGTCTTCACGCTCTTCCTCCTCGCCACGGGCATCCAGTGGACAAAGGTCGGCGGGCAATGGTCGCGAACTCTGGCCCAAGCCGTCGGCGAATGGCAGCCACGCGAAACCTCCGCCAGCGCCCACCGCTCCGAACTTCTCGGCGGCTGGTCACCGTATCTCAACTCAAAGGCCAAGGCCGAGCAGGCCGCCATCGTCGCGTCGGCTCCGCCCGTTGACGAGCACGCCGAGCATCGCCGCGGCAAAAGCAGTTCCGGTTTTATCGACGACCCCGCGCATCCTCGCATTTCCCTTGAGCGAGTGATGGCCATCGCCGCCGAACGCAACGTCACCGATTCCTACGCGATCGCGCTGCCACAGGGCCCGACTGGCGTCTATTCGATCCTCTCCGACCGCAACCGCGCCTTCACCCGCGCCTACGTCCACCTCGACCAGTATTCGGGAAAAGTTCTCGCCGACATCCGCTACAAGGATTTCGGTCGCACGGCGAAGTTCTACACCTTCGGCATCATCGCCCACGAGGGCCAGCTCTTCGGCCTCGCCAACCAGTTGCTCGGCCTCGTCACCTGCCTCGGTATCATCACCCTCGCGGTCACCGGCGTGATGATGTGGTGGTCGCGCCGACCCAAGGGCCAGCTCGCCGCACCCGTGGCACCAACCCCGCTTTTCCAAGCCTCGCGCGGTGCGGTCGTCATCGTCGTCCTGCTTGCCGCCCTTCTGCCACTCATGGCGGCAAGCCTCATCATTCTTGTTCTACTCGATTTCACTCTCGGCCGCCACCTGCTCTCGTTCCGACCAACCTCAACCTAAACCCATCCCTCCCATGAAAACCAAACTGCTCGTCTCCCTCGTCGCGCTGGCCTCACTGGCTGGCGCTGCCAACTCGTCCGCCTGCTCCGTCTGCGGCTGCTCGCTCAGCTCCGACTGGGCGGCCCAAGGCTACGCCACCACGCCCGGCCTCGATGCCGGCGTGCGCTTCGAATACTTCGAACAATCCGATCTGCGCAGCGGCACCCGCAGCGTGGACCGTTCCACGCTGACGTTTCCCAATGACAACGAAATCCAACAGAAGACAGTAAACCGCAACACCTGGCTCGACTTGAACTATGTCGTGAATTCGTCGTGGGCCGTCACCGCATCGATTCCTTATCACGATCGCTTCCACACCACGATTGCCGCCGGGGATACCGACATTTCCACCTCGTGCGCCAGCGGACTCGGCGATGTGCGGTTGCTTGCCCGCTACCAGTTTCACCGTGAAGCCAGTCAAAGTTGGAGCCTGCAATTCGGGTTGAAGCTTCCGACCGGTCGCTTTGATCAGAACTTCGCCCAGGGTCCGCAGGCCGGTGAACTGCTCGATCGCGGCCTCCAGCTCGGCACAGGCACAACCAACCTGATTCTTGGCTTCTCCTGGTTTTCCCGTCCAACCACAAACCTTGGCACCTTCGTACAAGCGACATTCGAACAACCGCTCGCCGCGCGCGCCGATTTCCTCCCATCCTCCAGCCTCAATCTCAGCGGCGGTGTCCGCTGGCTGAACACGAGCCGCTTCACCCCGCAGTTCCAGCTCAATATGAAAACGGAAACCCGCGAACACGGTGCCGAGGCCGACACCGACAACAGTGGCGGCACCATCGCGTATCTCAGTCCGGGCGTGACCGCAGAGCTCACCCAGCAAGCCAATGCCTTCGTTTTCGTGCAGCTCCCCGTCTACCAGCGCGTCAACGGCCTCCAGTTGGAACCCAAGTGGCTGCTCTCGGTCGGTGTACGTTGGAAACTATGATCCGGTCACACTCCAGCCTGCCTTACGTTTCATCACGAATGTAATCACGAATATTTCGCCAGAACGCGTGAGAGGCGACATGCCTATGCCGCAAAAAGATTGAATTTAAAAATCATCGGGAAACGATGCTGCTCATGCCCGCTGCATCGTTTCCCGATTTTTTCAAGCTGGGGCTGGAGCATATTTTCACTGGCTACGACCACCTGTTTTTTCTTTTCGGGCTGCTGCTGGTCTGTACGCGTTGGCGTGAGTTGCTGCTCATCGTCACCTGTTTCACCATCGGCCATTCCCTGACGCTCGCGCTGGCCACGCTCAACCTCGTGAACCTGCCGCCGCGCCTGACCGAGCCGACGATCGCATTCACCATCCTGTTCGTCGGCGCGGAAAATATTTGGCGGCGTGGTGAACCGCCCCGGGGCCGCTGGACGGTCACCCTGCTCTTCGGCCTCGTTCATGGCTTTGGCTTTGCCAACGTGCTGCGGGAACTCGGCGTGGGGGCGGATGGCCGTGGTATTGCCGGACCCTTGCTGGGTTTCAATCTGGGGGTGGAGACAGGCCAGTTGGTTTTTGCCGCCCTGGTGCTGCCGTTGTTTTGGTGGCTGCGCCACAATCCGGTATTTGCCCGGCGCTGGGTACCGGGACTATCACTGTTCATCGCCATGGCCGGGCTCTTTTGGTTGATTGACCGCACCATCATGGTATGAGTCCTGCATTCAGTTTTGTCCCCCATGCGCATTCGCCATCGATCCATTTCCGCCGCCTGGCCGTTCTGGCTGACGGTTGCCGCGTGGTTTTGCGCCAATGTGCCTCCTACGGCCACCGCGCAGCTTTTCACATGGATCAAGGGCACGGAGCATTTCTCCCACTATGCCGATCTTCGGCAGAGCGTCGCCAGCCTCCTCTCAGGCAAACGCGACCCCGCTTCGGCGCAGTTGACGCATGCAAGATCAGCCCACCAGTCACTGCCGCCTGCGCTGCCGCCCGCCGGAGTCGAAGTGAAGAAAATTGATTTTGCGACGGCAACCGGCTCCCTCCGGTTGATCGCCTCTTTGCCAGAATCAGTCCGGCCCGTTCTTGAAATCCACGCACCGGCCGATCCGGTGGTGGAAGTGCCGTATCCGCCGCCGCGCGTCCGCGAGCTGGCCTGATCCGTACCTGTTCCCCTCGGGAACATCCCCGCACACAACATCGTGTGTCACGGTCGCGATGCGCACGGCCGTGAATTCTTCCAGCCGCATATTCCCGGAATCTCCCGGGTTATTTCCATGGCCCCTTTTTCCCGTCTCAACCTTCTCTCTTTAATTCTGGCTACCGGCGCTTTGTGCGCCGCCGCCAACGATATTCCGGAAACCGGAACACCCACCATGCTCGACAAGGTCGTCGTCTATGGCCGCGCTGACGACCTCCTCGGTGAAGCTCCCTCCGCCGCAGTTGGCCAGGTGGGCTCGGCCGAACTGGCCGCCCGGCCTTTTCTTCGCCGGGGCGAGCTGCTGGAAGTCATCCCCGGCGTCATCATCACGCAGCATTCCGGCGACGGCAAAGCCAACCAGTATTTTCTGCGCGGCTTCGATCTCGATCACGGCACCGACTTTGCCACCAGCGTGGACGGGATGCCGGTCAACATGCGCACCAACGCTCATGGGCAGGGCTACTCCGACCTCAACTTCATCATCCCTGAATTTGTCCAGAGCATCACCTACCAGAAAGGCCTGTCCTTTGCCGACAATGGTGATTTCTCCGCCGCCGGCGCGGCGCAGTTTCATCTGGTGAATGCGCTCCCGCGCAATTTCGCCAAGGTGGAGCTGGGCGAAAATGACTATGCCCGCCTGGTCTTCGGCGAAACCCTGACCCCGGGTCCACATTCCGCCACCACGCTGGGCTTCGAGACCGGTTACAACAACGGCCCATGGGCCAAGCCGGAAGACGCTCGGCACTACACCGGCCTCGTGCGACATGCTTGGAAGCGCGGCGACAACGAATTCAGCCTCACGGCGCTGGGTTATCACGGCGCATGGAACTCCACCGACCAAGTGCCCCAACGAGCCATCAACAACGGCCAGATCGACCGCTTCGGTTTCATCGACCCCACCGACGGGGGGTCGAGCGACCGCGAGAGCCTCGCATTCGACTGGATCAACCACGGTGCCGCTGGCACGACCAAGCTCAACCTCTATGCCATCTATTACCGCTTGAACCTGTTTTCCGACTTTACCTATTTCCTCAACGATCCGGTCAACGGCGATCAGTTCAACCAGCGCGAGAACCGCGATGTCTTCGGCGGATCGCTTGCGCACACTTGGACGGGCAATCCGGCCGGACGCAGATGCGAGACCACCGTCGGGCTACAATTCCGCGACGACATCATCGACGTAGGTCTCTTCAACACGGCGCAGCGCGAGCTGCTCTCCACCGTACGCGAAGATCACGTCAATGAAGGCAGCGCGGGGCTCTTCGCCAAAAATGTGTTTCAGTTTACCGATTGGTTTCGGATCGAATCCGGCGTGCGCGCCGATACCTACCGCTTCAAGGTGGACAGCAATCTCGCGGCCAATTCCGGCACACGCACTGCCGCCATCGCCAGCCCCAAGCTCAACCTCGTCTTTGGACCGTGGAACAAAACGGAATTTTATCTGAACGGCGGCTATGGATTCCACAGCAACGATGCGCGCGGCGTGCTGACCACGATTGATCCCGGCACCGGCCTCACGACCGACCGGGCCATCCCCTTGGTTCGCGCCAAAGGCGCCGAGTTCGGCGTCCGCACTTCCTTTGTGCATGGCTTGGTCAGCACCGTGTCATTCTGGGCGCTCGACCTCGACTCGGAACTTGTCTTCAGCGGCGACTCCGGCGGCACCGAAGCCTCCGGCCCGACCCGTCGCTATGGGGTGGAGTTGGCCAATTTTTATCGCGTGAAGCCGTGGCTCGCGCTGGACGCTGATGTTTCGTTCTCCCATGCGCGTTACCGGGACGTTGAAGGCGATGCGCCCAACATCGGTTCTTACCTCCCCAACTCCATTGCCACCGTCATAACCGCAGGGGCAGTGGTCGACCTTCCCTCCGGCTGGGCCGGCAGTTTGCGCCTCCGCTATTTTGGCCCGCAGCCGCTGATGGAGGACAATTCCGTCATCGGGCCGTCATCGGTTGCTTTCAACGGTCGTATCGGGTGGCACGGTCGCAACTGGGATGTTTCTGTTGACGTGCTGAACATTCTGAATCGGGCCAATAACGACATCGCCTACTACTACGAGTCCCGGCTCAAATCCGAATCTGCGCCCGTCGGCGACATCCACCTTCATCCCGCCGAGCCCCGCACCGTGCGCCTGACTGTCACCCGGCGATTCTGATTCGCGAAATGGCGGCTGTTAGTTTTGTTCGGAAGCATGTCAGCCATCAGACTCTTCGTCGCCCTGATTCCTCCCGCCACCGTCCGGACCGAGCTTGCTATGCTCGCCGTGCGGATGACAGGTGTACGTTGGGTGCCCGAGCAGAATTTCCATCTCACCATGCGGTTCATCGGCGAGACCTCGCCGGAGAAATTGGAACGGTACAGCGAAAAGCTGACGCGCGTGCGGGTGGAGCCGTTTATTTTGCCGGTCGAGAACGTCGGCGTTTTCCCCGCGCGCGGGCCGGCGAAAACGCTGTGGGCCGGCGTGGGCAACGCTCACACGCGGCTGTTTCAACTGCGCAAGCAAATCGACGAGGCCTTGCTGGCAGTCGATGGCGGACTTGATGTGCGCCACTTCCATCCCCACTTCACCTTGGGCCGGCTGGGAGAGGATCATGAACCCAAGGAACTGGAAAAGTTTCTCGCCCGACACAAATCATGCGAAGCCCCGCCGTTTCGCGTGAGCGAGTTTCACCTGATGGCGAGCGAGCTCCGCCAGGGTTCCGCAGACCAGAGCGGCGCGCCGGTCTATCGGTCGGTGCAGGCGTTTCCGCTGCAGGCGAAGCCTGCACCTTGATTTGTAGGAGCGGCTTTATGCCGCGATCCAATGTTCGAGTCGCGGCGTAAAGCCGCTCCTGGTTGCGACAACCATCCGCCAACAAAAAAGGCCGGCCAGAGAACGAAGGCAAAATGTTTCGTCTTACTGCCAGTTCAAAATCAGGCTGGTGAAGTAAGTTGTATCAAGGCGCACCGTACCCGCCGGCGGCTTGCTGTTGTAATCATTGGCCACGCCGAGCCGGAGTTTCCACATGCTGGAGCCGACGGGCAGTTCCCAGGACGACTCATGATGCAGGCGGTAGTTGCTGAATTCCTTGAAGGCCGGTGTGAAGCTTAGCACATCGACCAGTTTTGACGTGGTGAACAGGTAGGTGTGCAAGATGGCGAGATCGAGGCCGGGAGAGTCAAACTTGGTGTTATTCGAGTAGCTTTCGTAAACATAGTTCACACCGACCCGGAGCTCCAGGTCTTGCACTTTGTTTTTGATCAATCTGCGGCCAAAGCCGAACGAAGTATTCGAGCGCAGATCGAGTTGCTTGATCGTGTCCTTCTCGATCGAGGTACGGGCATACCAGCCGTTATCGGCCGAGAAATAGGAGGAATAATCAACACTGCCAAACTGGCGGTTGGCAGTATCAACGCCGCTGTCCCGGGCTTTCTCGGCAGCGACCGCAAAGATCAATTTGTCCTGCGCGCTGGCGAGAGTGGCCTTGAAGCCCAGGTTGGCGCCGAATTTTTCGCTCGCCCCGGTGCGACCGGCAATGGCGACGGAAGACTCGTAGGCCCACTTGCGCTGACTGGCTTCCAGGTCGGCCTTGAGCTTCTTGGTTTCCGGGCTATCAGCACCCTGGCGCCAGACGGCGGCGACATTGGCCGTCGTGGCGGACATCTGGCCGTCGTTGGCGACGACCTTGATGCCGGCATCGGTCACTTCGACCTTGCCGAGCACCTGGCTGCCGCCGGCCAGCGCCACGTTGACGGCCTCGTCGGTGGAAAAGTTTTTCACGCTGGCTTGTTTGATTTCGATCGTGCCCGCAAAGGCCGTATCGACTTTCAGCTTGCCTCCCTCGGCGGAGACCAGCTTGCCGTTGATCACGGAGCCGTCGGTGAGTTCAATCCGGTCAGCGAGCGCCAAGGTGGCAAACACCAGCGCAACCGCAGCGCAGGCGATATTTTTCAGATGCAGGTTTTTCATAGGGAGGGGCTGATGAATCAGTCCCAAGAAGACAGATCAACCAGAAAAGATACGCATTATTTGCGTTAAGCCGGATCCCGATCCAGCGGTCACCGATTAGGTTGTCATCGCTAAAATCTGAAATGGCCAACGAACAGGTTGGCCGGCCAAGCTTCATCCCTTCGCGCTTCGGCATTGGCCTGCGCTCTAGAAATCCAAGCCAAACAAAAGCTTCAGGCGTGAATAATCCTGCGTCGTTCCGTCGAGATTATACCGGCGGATTTCATGCCGGATCGACGTGCTCAGGGTCTCGGTGAACTTCTTGCTCAGCTCGACATGGTTTTCCCAGCCATCCTTGGCGGAGGAAAACGAGTAATAATACACCGCGCGTTCCGAAAGACTCATCCGCCAGGGCAGCTTGAGTTCCGTTTCCAGAAACATCGACTCGACGGTCCGGGACGAGTGGATGCCGCCCGGGGTGGTATTCCACACGTCGAACAAATTCTCGGACAAGCCCACCCGCACCTTGCGGCGCACAGCGGACACAATGTTCACACCGGCGCCGATTTCCTGCTGCAATTGCACATAGTCGTTGGGCACCCCATTGTTGAAACTCGCGCGGTTCCACTCCACGGTGGGTCGATAGAGGACAAAATATTTCGGGAGAAAATCGTGCCGCCAAAGCCCGTCGGCCTTGATCAGGTCCGTCGTCGTAAGCTTGTTGGTCTCGCTGAAGTCATAGCGCCCCTTGAGCATAACCTCGTCGGTTTTCCATTTACGCAGCAGGGTCATTTCCACCCCCGTGTTGACCTGATCGGCCGTGTTGGAAACCTGCTCCAGGGAAAAAGCGAAACGGCCGTGCCAGGGTCCGAAAAAGTCGCCCAGCTTCGCGGTCAGGACCGACAGCCTGAACCGGTCCAGGACGGAAAGCCTTTCCGCCTCCGCGCTTTGGGCGTCCTTCTCATTCCCCAAGGCCACCACGGCGGGAGGCGCGCCGGGCGTGGCCGCCAGCGCCGGTTTCTCCCGCGGCTCGGCCTTGATGACGACGGCATTTTCCACCAACACCCGGAGCACCCCGAAACGATCCGACTCAAAGACGATGATCTTGTCGGTCTTGTCGATCAACCGCCCCTGCAAACGATCGCCATCCTTGTAGACCAGCGTATCACGGGTGTTCGTCTCCGGCTCGGTGGCCCAGCCCCATTGGGGCAAAACCAGGCAGAGCAAGGCGAGCATCAGGCGGGAAATTGTTTTGTGCATGATTGCGGGCAACATCCTCCCTACGACGCATCCCGCAAGGCGATGTTGCAGATTGTTTCGAAAATATTTTCGGCTAATCCGAAGTTGGCGCTGGTTAAGCAGACAAAACCGCTTACGGGTTGCGCTTTTCGCGTGAAGCAGGGTATTGAACCCCACATGCCCACCCGCGCCTGGTTTCCCACTTGCATCTATCACGAGCCGCTCCAACGCGCCGGCCTGCTCAAATTCAATGCCGAACTGGCGGACGAGTGCCACCGCATCCGCGACTACGATGCCGCCGGCCAGCGCTGGTCGAAAAAAAATTATCCCGGCGGCTACACCTCCTACGCGTCGCTCAACCAACTGCATAAAATTTCCTCCACTTTCGGCGACCTCGAGCGACGCATCACCGCGCATGTGCGGCGCTACGCCCGGCATCTCGACATGGATCTGCGCGGCCGCACGGTGCACATGACGGATTTCTGGGTGAACATCATGCCGGAACACGTCACCCACAGCCTCCATCTGCATCCGCTCTCGTTCATCAGCGGCACCTACTATGTCGTCACACCGAAGGGCTGCCCCGGCTTGAAATTTGAAGATCCCCGCCTCAGCAAATTCATGGCCGCGCCGCCCAAGACCGCCAGCGCCCGGCCGGCCAACCGCGCGCATATCACCTACCCCGCCACCGCCGGTCATGTGATCCTGTTTGAAAGCTGGCTCCGGCATGAAGTCGCCCCCAACCGAACCACCGAGGAAAGGATCAGCGTAAGCTTCAATTACAATTGGGCTTGAACTTGCAGCATCCGAACACAATCGGCTTTCGGTCCCACAGCGTGGCTTTTAACCACCATTAGGCTTAAGTCCTACCCTTGTGAATTCCCGCAACCTTTTCCCGCGAGCCGCGTCTACTACCGTTTAAATACCGCCCCAAATTCCATGAGTAAATTCTTCCGTCACGGCCTGATTCCTCTCTCCATGCTGATTGCATTTTTTGCCACCGGCTGCAGCAGCGACCAACCCGAACACCGACACGGGGGCCCGGGAGGCAAGAGGCCGAGCGCCCCGCCTCTCGCCGGAAAAGAAACTTTCTTCAACGGCCAAATCACCGCCGAGCTGACTGTCGGTCATGGCCCTGGCTTTGAACGCAAGCCCGACAAAGAAGCTGATGCCTCGGACACAGAACCCAAACCGCACGGTGGTGGCGGGGGTTTCAGCATGGGAGGTGGCGGGGGCGGGATGCACGCTGGAGGCGGTTCCCGCGGCGGAGGTGGAAACAGGCACCGCGATAATGACAGCAGTGGCGGCGGTGATTCCGGCGGCACGTCGGATCCAGTCGAACGCCAGCAGGTCTCGTCCATGCGCCATGCGGCCAATCCGAACCCGCCGGTCATGATCCATCTGCGCTTCACCAATAATGGCGCAACCAAGGCCGAACTGCTCATTGCGGATTTCCTGTCCCCCCTCGGTAATTTCGTCGTCGAACCTGAAAAACTTTCCCTTGAGCCCGGGCAGACTGTCGAAGTGGAGCCCATGACCTCGCGGCTCGACGCGGATATTGCCAGCGCCACGGTCACCCTCGCCCTGCGTCTGGCCGGCCAGGGGGAGAAAAAGAACATCGTGCTGACCATCGTCCCGCAAGCCACCCCGGAAACACCGCCCGATAATCCGGCTCCCGGCGGCAAATAATCCGCTGTCGTCGCGAAAAACCGTCACATCCCGATCCCGGGAAAAACGGTCGGGCATTACAAAGAACCCTGGCGTTATTTTCCGCTGCGCCCTTACAACGCGAGCGGAAATCGCGCATTCTACCGGCATGAAAAACGTGGAAATGAGTGATGCAAGTTACGCGGCGCTGCAACGGTTGGCCGCCGCCAAAAGACAAACCCCGGCCGAAATGTTGGCCGCTCTGCTCGACTCCCGCCGCCCCATCAGCGGCGACCCTCTGTTGTTTCATCTGACCAGCGGGGATTTTTCCGGATTGCCCGAACCGGCCGATCGCTACCTCGCCCTTCTCGCCGGGATCGCTCGGCATCACGCCGCGGATTTTACCGACTTTATATCGCATCGCAGCCAGCGCCTGCTTGACGTTGCCTGACCGGACTTGGTGGGGCCCCTGCCCGTGAAGTGCAAATATGCCGGCAATCCGCGTGAATGCTGAGCGGTGCGCTTCCCGGTAATTTGGTTTGTCCAATCCCCTGAGATCGGTTCGATTGCGGTCGTGTCCGACTCCACGCCACCTCCGACGAAATCGCGCGACTTTTGGCACCTTATCCGCTCGATGCGCCATTCGCTGGCCGGATTTGCCGAGGCCTTTCGTCACGAACAATCATTCCGCGAAGATCTGGTCTTCGTGACGCTGCTGACCCCGTTTGCGATCATTCTTCCCGTCAACGCCGTGTCCACCGCCGTGATGCTCGCCTCCTTGCTGCTGATTGTTGTCACCGAGCTGCTCAATTCCGCGATCGAATCGGCCATCGATGATATTTCATTGGAGAAACGTCCCCTCGCCAAACGCGCGAAAGACATGGCGAGCGCCGCCGTCTTCCTCGCTTTCCTGAACTGCCTCGCGGTGTGGGGCACCATCCTTTTCTCCAACTGGCACCGGATCAGAACCCTCGAATTTCTCCGCTGGCCGCCGCAGTTTCTGCCTTAGGCAGACGAACAACCTGACATCGAAAGACAGGGCAAGGCTCTTGCCGCGCCGTCGCCTTGGCGAAGGCTGATCTCGGCCAAGCCGCAACGCCCAAAGGCTCATCCGGAGGATTCGCCCCACCCACGGGCAATCCGCTCCCCGCTTACCGCATCCGTCCGAAGAAAAATGTCGCCATACCGGTCAGCGCGATATTGGGCAGCCAGGCCGCCCAGAGCGGATCCATGAAACCGTTGCCACCCAGATTCGTCCCTAGAGTATCCAAGAGATAATAGGCAAAAAACAGACCGAAGGCTTTGGACACACCCACAGTCGGGCTCACTCGCACCCCCGCCAGCGTGAAAGGAATGGCGATCCCCAGAATGATCAGCGGCAGGATTGACTCGGCCAGCACCCCGTAATAGCGCACCGCATAAGGCAGCACCTTCGGACTCAACTCGCTTTCGAAATAGGCGACAATCCGCTGGAGCTCAAAAAGCGAGAGATCGACCGGCTTGCGATCGATCAGCAGCATCAGCGCCGGATCTTCGTTGAATTGCGGCTCCGTCTTCTGCGCAAAAAGCACCGAACGAACCAGCTCCCCGCTCTCGGGATCAAAGCCCATCTCCCGTCCGTCCGTAAACAACCACGACTTCTTCACCGGGTCGAAAGTTCCCTCGCGCGCCATCAGCCGCAACCGCTCGCGCCGGGCTTGGTCCAGCTCCGACACCGTGACGCCATAGGCTGTCCGGGTAACCCGGCTATAGCGGTTGATATACCACATGCGGCCCAACCGGTGGTTGTCAAAGGTCACACTGGTCACCAAACCCAGGGTTCCGCCCGGCGCCCTCTTTTCCTCGGCCTTGTACTGCAACCCTTCAAACAGATGACGCGAGGTCTCCACCGACCACGGGACAACCCGGGCATTCAGCAGCAGGGAGAATCCGCAAAAAACAATGCTCGCCAGCCAGAGTGAACGGGTGGTGGAAAAAATATTCAGCCCGGCCGAGCGCATCGCGGTGATTTCGTTGCTCCGGTGGAGTTTGCTCAGCACAAACAACAACGAAAGCAGCAGGGAGATCGACAGCACGTTCGAAAAATAGCTCGGCAGTACCACGCAGTAGTAATAAACGATGTCACTGGTCGGTGCGCCCAGTTCGATCAGATCACGGAGGTTGTCATAGAGCGGCTGGATCAACTGCAGGCCGACGGTGGCACACATGATCAGGCCGAGGATTTTCAGCCATTCCCGCAGAATATATCGGTCAAAGACAGTCACGCCTCCTCAGACAAGCAACCGCCCCATTGGTGTCCATGCCCAAAATCCTTCCTCCTTGCGGCAGTTGCAGGTTGAAAGCCTCCTCCCGGTCCACTTGGCTGCGCCCAGCAAACCATCCCTCCATGTCACGCCTCATATTCTTCTTCTTCGCCATCCTCGGCCTCTTCTTCACTGCCAAGGCCCAGGAAACCATCAAAGTGGGCGAATTCGCCTCACTCACCGGCGGCAACGCCAGTTTTGGCCAAGCTTCCCACAAGGGCACTCTCCTCGCCATCGAGGAAATCAACGCTGCTGGTGGGGTGCTTGGAAAGAAGTTCGAGCTGATCACCGAGGACGACCAGTCCCAGGCCGGCCAGCCAGCCACCATCGTCCAGAAGCTCATCGCCCAAGACAAGGTCGTCGCGATCCTCGGTGAGGTCGCCTCCTCCAAATCCCTCGAAGCCGCACCGATCTGCCAGCAGAACAAGATCCCGATGATCTCCCCTGCCTCGACCAATCCCAAGGTCACGGAAATCGGCGACTACATTTTCCGCGTCTGTTTTATCGATCCTTTCCAAGGCACCGTGATGGCCAAATTCGCCCTCTCCAAAGGCTGGAAACGGGTCGCGCTCCTCACCGACGTGAAACAGGATTACTCCGTCGGCCTCGCCGAATTCTTCGTCAAATATTTCACCAGCCATGGCGGCGAGATCGTGAAGGAGCAGAAATTTTCCAGTGGCGACAAGGACTTCAAGCCCCAGCTTACGTCTCTGAAGGCCGCCCAACCCGACGCCATTTTCATCCCCGGCTATTACGGCGAAGCTGCCCTCATCGGCAAACAGGCCAGGCTGCTCGGCATCAAAGCCACGCTCATGGGCGGAGACGGCTGGATCGGCGACTCGTTGCTCAAGGTCGCCGGAAAATCCCTCGACGGCTCGTATGTCTCCACCCACTTTTTCGATCAGGATCCGTCGCCCGTGGTGCAGACCTTCGTCAAAAAATATCGTGCGCGTTACCCCGGAGAAACCCCCGACGACATGGCCGCCCTCGGCTACGACAGCGCCATGATCCTCGCCGCCGCGATGCAGCGCGCCGGCACGACCGAAAGCGCAGCCCTCCGCGACGCCATCGCCGCCACCAAGAATCACGCCGGGATCACCGGCAGCATCACGCTCGATGAAAAGCGCAACGCCTCCAAGTCCGCCATCATCCTGACGATCGAAAACGGCGCGTTCAAATTCGAGCAATCCGTCGCGCCGTAAACCAGTCCTTCGCTGACCGCCCGTGGTCGAATTTCTCCAACAACTGCTCAACGGGATATCCCAAGGCGGGATCTACGCGCTAATCGCCCTCGGATACACGATGGTTTATGGGATCCTGCGCTTCATTAATTTCGCGCACGGCGACGTGTTCATGCTCGGTTCCTTCGCCGGATTTTATCTTGGGCCGCTCGTCCTCCGGCTCTGCGGCGGCACGCCTTCCTTCGCCGTCGCCGGACTCACACTCATGTTTGCCATGGTTGGTTGTGCCCTGGTCGGCATGCTGATCGAACGCCTCTGCTACAAACCGCTGCGTCACCAGCCACGCATCAACGTTCTGATCACCGCCATCGGCGTGTCTCTGCTTTTGGAAAACGGCGGGCAATTTCTTTTCGGTGCCGATCCCAAGTCCTTTCCCGACCTCATCACCGATCGCGCACTGGAACTGCCCGCCGCTCTCGGACCGCTCTCCGCCCTCACCATCACGCTTTCTCAGGTCATCGTGCTCGTCGTCACTGGTCTGCTGCTGATTGTGCTGCACGTAATCGTCCGCCATACCCGCACCGGTCTCGCCATGCGCGCCCTCTCGCTCAACCCCGTCGCCGCCCAACTTTCCGGCGTGGATCTCAATCGCATTATTGGCATCACCTTCGGCCTCGGTTCTGCCCTCGCCGGAGCCGCTGGTATATTGATCTCCATTCAACAACCATCGATCGATCCCCTCATGGGTATCAATGCCGGACTCAAGGCTTTTATCGCCGCTGTGCTGGGCGGCATTGGCAATCTCCCAGGTGCGGTCCTCGGCGGCATCGTCATTGGTCTCCTCGAAGCCATGATCGTCGGCTACGGTTCGCCCACGTACCGCGATCCCATCGTTTTCGCGGTGTTGATCGGAATTCTGCTTTTCCGCCCAGCCGGCCTGCTGGGTAAGACCATTCTTGAGAAAGTCTGATGAAGTTTCGCGCCAATCCTGTCTTTCTCGTCACGCTCGCCGGACTCGGCATACTCACGCCGTTTGTCTCCGGACTGAATCCCTACTACTACGACATTCTCATCGGCATCGGGATCAACCTCATCCTCGCGGTCAGCCTGAATTTGGTCAACGGCTACACGGGTCAATTCTCCCTCGGCCATGCCGGTTTCATGGCGGTCGGCGCCTACACCTCCGCCTGGATCACCCTGCAAAGCGGCACGGCCGCCGGCACCGGCCTATTCCTGCTTTCCCTTCTCGCCGGCGGTATCCTTGCGGCCCTCGCCGGATTTGCCGTGGGCATTCCCTCCCTGCGATTGCGCGGTGACTATCTTGCTATCGTGACCCTCGGCTTCAACGAGATCATCAAGGGTGCGATTCAGAACGCCGAATCGCTCGGCGCCCAGCGGGGCCTTGGCGGTATGCTCAAGCACACGGGCTTCTTCACCACCTTCGCCTGCGCCGCCCTTACGATTTTAGTCGTTCACAACCTCGTCCATTCCACTTTCGGGCGCGGTTTCCTCGCCACGCACGACGATGAGATTGCCGCCGAAGCCTCGGGACTTAACACCACCCGTTACAAAATAACCGCCTTTGTCGTGGCCGCACTCTTTGCCGGCGTTGCGGGTGGTCTGTACGCGCACTTCAAGCTCTACATCAATCCCGATGGCTTCGGCTTCATGCGTTCCATGGACATTGTGGTCATGGTCATTCTGGGCGGCATGGGCAGCATGATCGGCGTCTGTCTCGCCGCGGTTTTTCTCACCGTCCTGCCGGAAATTCTACGTTACGTCGCCCATTTGGAGTTTCTGCCGCTATGGCTGCGCCACGTCGCGGAAAACCGCATGATCTTCTATTCGCTCATCTTGATTCTCCTGATGTTGCTCCATCCGCAAGGTCTGTTGAACATCAAACGCCAGGCGGCCCGCAAGACCGCCTGATTCAATTCGTGACTGATCCGACACCCAACGTTTCAGCCTCCGCCCGCGAGCCGCTCCTGCAGCTTACCGCCACCACCTTGCGCTTCGGTGGCCTCACCGCCGTCAATGCCGTGGATTTCACGCTCCAACCCGGCGAACTCTGCGGATTGATCGGTCCCAACGGTGCGGGCAAAACCACGATCTTCAATCTCATCACCGGCGTGTATTTGCCCAGTGACGGCCGCGTAAGTTTTGAGGGGCGCGACCTGCGCGGACTGCGCGCCAATCAGATCGCCGCGCTCGGCATCGCCCGCACCTTCCAAAACATTCGGCTCTTCGGCTCGCTCAGCGTCTCCGACAATGTCCGCGCCGCCGCGAATCTTCACCGCACTTCCGGTCCGCTCGATGCGCTGTTGCGTCTGAAAAAATTCCGCGACGACGAAACTGCCATAGCCCGCCGCGTCGAGCAACTGCTCTCGCTGTTCAATCTCCTCCGCTTCCGCGACTCCCCCGCCCAAAGCCTGCCCTACGGCGAACAACGACGCGTCGAAATCGTCCGCGCCCTCGCCACCCAGCCCAGACTCCTGCTTCTCGACGAACCCGCCGCCGGCATGAACGCGACCGAAAAGGCTGCGCTCATCGAACTCATCCAACGCATCCGACGCGAATTTAATCTCACCATTTTGCTCGTGGAACATTCGATGAAGGTCGTCATGGGCGCCTGCGAACGCATCGCCGTGCTCGATCACGGCGTGAAGATCGCCGAGGGCCCGCCCGCCGTCATCCAGAACGACCCGAAGGTCATCGAAGCCTACCTCGGCGAAGACCATCAAAAATCGATCACGCACCACTGATGCTGACCGTATCCAACCTCTCGGTCTCTTACGGCGTCATCAATGCGCTCGATGACATTTCGTTTTCAATCGAGGCGGGCAGCATCGTCACGCTTATCGGCGGCAACGGCGCGGGCAAAACCACGGCCCTGCGTGCGCTCTCCGGCCTGCTGCGCCCGCGCGCCGGCAAGATGGAGTTCCTCGGCGAAGACATCACCCGGCTCGAGCCGCACCAGACCGTCGCCCGCCGACTGTGTCATGTGCCCGAAGGCCGCATGATCTTCGGGAATCTCACCGTGAACGAAAACCTTTCCATGGGCGCGTATCTCCAGAAAGACAGCGGCCGCATCGCCCGCAGCCGTGACTACGTATTCAGCATTTTTCCGCGGCTGAAGGAACGCCTGACCCAGGCTGCCGGCACCCTCTCGGGCGGCGAACAGCAGATGCTCGCCATCGGCCGCGCGCTCATGGGCGAGCCAAAGTTGCTGCTGCTGGACGAGCCTTCGCTCGGCATCGCCCCGAAGCTGATCTCCACAATTTTTGAGAAAATCGTGGAGATCAACCGCAACCACGGCGTCACCATTTTACTCGTGGAGCAGAACGCCAATCTCGCGCTGGAAGTCAGTTCCCACGCCTACGTCCTCGAGACTGGCCGGATCGTCATGCAAGGCTCGTCCAAGCAACTCCGCGCCGACCCGCAGCTCAAGGCCGCGTATCTCGGGGGTTGAGCCCATCAAATCTCCTCCGGGCCGAGCCAGCGAAAGTGCGTGATCATAAACTTCCGCCCGGGACCCATCGCGGCCGGGTCGGCGATGCGCTGCACGATGGCTTCGCAATAGACGATGGCCTCGGTCTTGGCGGGATCGACGGGATTCACCGTTTCACCATAGGCGCGAATGCGAAAAGTGTCTGACCGAACCGTGAGCATGGGACCGATGGCGGTCATGAAGTCGCCCGGCGTGATGGGTGCGGGCAGATTCGCGGCGAGCAATGCACTCGAACCAAACGCCGCGACCGAAGTGAACGGACCGTTGGCCGATTTGCCCGAGGCCGAAGCCGCCATGCCGTTGGCGATGGCGTTGCCCTTTGTCGTCAGGCTGGCCGTTGCAATCACGGTGACACCGGGCGCGGAGTTGTAGGTTTCCAAAATACTGCGCCAGACAATGGCTGACGTCGTGTTCAGATTGATTGTGCCCGCGAAACTCTGGCCGCCCACCACGCTGCGCGCAGTGAGTGTGACGTGATGGAAGTTATCCTGCAAAACCGATGGCGTGAGCGGGCCTGCCGGTGTGGGCAGCAAGGCGAGTTGCTCGTAGATCAGCACGCCGGGGAGTTTACTTTGGAAAGTGCCGACCGCCGCACGCAATTTCCCCTGCGCCGATGTTGCCACCGTGCCGGTGAGGAGAGGCGGGACTCCGGGAATGATCAGTTGGGCTGAAGGCGCGAAGGCACTGATCTTCATGCCTTCGGCGCTCACCAGATAAGCATACCGGCCCACCGTCGCCGCCACACCGGGAGCACCGGGCGTCTCACTCACCACGATCGGAATCTTGCCTGCGATCACATGTTCGGAATTGGCGGCGGCCGCACCGACACTCCCCGTCGCGACCAGCTCAATCGGGGTCACACCGGTTGACAGCGCCGCCAGCGCAGTGGTCTGCGCGCCCGACGTCAGCCACGCCACAAATCCGCCGCTCGCGTCCCATACGCCACACCAATGCCGCGTGCTGTTGCCCGCACCGGCGGTGATGCCGGTGAGACCCGCCATGCCGGTGATACGGCTGTCGTCGCCCGCATGGCGCTGCAATTCGCCGAGCGCGACGTTCAAGCCGAGCAACGCATTTTGCCTGGCCTGAGCCTGGTAAACGCCAGTCGCGGAAACCTGCCCGTTCACGCGCACCAACGCGCTCAGCGCGTAAAGCACCAGCACGAGCAAGGCGAGCAACGCCAGCGTGAGCACGAGGGCAAAGCCGGCTTGGCCGTGTTGCCGCTGGATCTCTGGCTGTAGGAGGGGCTTTAGGTCCCGATTCGTAAGTTCAACGTCGGGGCCTAAAGCCTCTCCTACAGCACAAGCACTTTTCCTCGTAGGCACTCCGTCCGATTCGGTTGTATTCATCGAGCCGGCCCTTTGATCTCGAGCTTTCGCACATAGACGCGGGAGTTCGCTTCCACCACGGCCCACCACCATGCCGCGTCATCTGAAAATTCACCCGGCCGTGTGATCGCGCCATTCCCCTGCTCCATTGTGTCGATCAACCGCGCGCCTTCATCGGTGAGAATGCGCAGCATCACGTCGGCGACTGCCGGATAGCGATTGGCATCAGAAGCCGAGCCGGCATCGCGCGCAGCGTGCGAAAGATCGGAATTGTCGGCGGGAAATATTCGCCGCAACGCGCCCGAGTTGTCGCGCACATAAAGCCAGACACCAAAATCCACGACATTGACCGCGAGCGCATCGCCCAGCGGCGGATTTGTCAACGTCGAGGCGGAGCGCGCCACCGAGGGCGCGGAAGTGCTGCTGCCATACGCCGGCGCAACAATATCGTAGCCCGTGGCAAAAGTCGTATCCGCCGCCACGGCCGAGCGAAACAACGTGTAGCGCACCTGCGCGGGATTCGCCGGGGAATTATTCGGACCGCTCACCGGCCGGCGCGCGATCTGGTACGAAACCGCGCAGGGCAAGCTGCCGTTGCTTTCGACATTGGAGGTGATGAAACGCAGCCATGCACCGGAAAGCCCGAAACGGGCGTCGGTCAGAACCGGGTCCAGACCACCGGCCGAAGCGGGCAGCACCCGCTGGCTATCGCCCGTGGCCGGTTTCATGAACGTGGCGGATTGCCAGCCATGGTTCAACAGGGTGGCGGAAGAATTTGTCACGTCGATCGCCAGCCAGGTGGTCACACCGTCGGCGTGAAATACACCGGTCTGCAGATCGCGTTCCAGCAGATCGAGCGCGAGCCGGGCCTGCGTGGCGGAACCGAAATCAGCCTGCGTACGATGCCAGAGCTTCAGGGTTCCGGTTGTGATCGTCAGCATCAGTCCGGCAAGCAGCAACGTGATGGCCGCCGCCACCAGAAGCTCGAGCAGCGTGAAGGCCCGGGAACCGATTGCTGACGCCGTGCCCGGCGGCCGCGCCTTACCACCAGCAATAAATTCATTGGGTTTCATCGGTTCAACGCCACCGTGAAGGTGAGCTGACTGCGGGCCGACAAAGGCGTGCTGCCCGTGGCACCCGGAATTTGATACGGCCAACTGACCCGCACGTAAGCCGCCAGCACCGCCGAGGTCGGATCGTGGCGCAGCGGCGGCTGGCTGAAGCGCCAGACTTCCACAAAAAAATATTGCTCCGCCGGCGGCAATTGTACGGCAACCGGCGGCGGCAGATAATCGGGCGAGTACAGCCGCCGGGCATCGCGCGCCGCGACCAAAGACAATCCATCCACCAAGGGGGCAGCCATCACCGGCAGACGATCGGCCAGCGCATCGAAACCGCCATTCGCAGCCAGCCGTGACAACTCAGCCCGCACGCTGTCCGGGAAACTCTGCGCGACCAAGGTGTCCGCCGAATCCATCGCCTGACGTGACATCGACGGCAGCAGGGCCAAGATCACCACGACCGCCACCGCGAAGACGCCGACGGCAATGATTACCTCGATGAGAGAAAAGGCGCGGAATGCTCTGCCTGAGCAGGAACCATGCAGTTTAACCACAGATGAACACGGATAGACGCAGATGGATCGAGTCAGGCTCCGATTTTGCGTCCAAGGACCACCTCTCTCACTGCCCGGCGGAGGCCAGAATATGCCGACACCCGATGATTTAAATTCTGGATCTGTGTCCATCTGGATTAATCTGTGGTCGCGACCGGATCGTACAAGGGAAGCGGGACATTTCAGAAACTCGCCCGATCGTTGATCAAGGTGGGCAAGCCGTAGGCGCTGAGCGTCAGACCGCGTATAGTCTCCGGATTCTCCAACTCCACCGGTGATTCGCCCGGAGCGAAGGAGCCGGGCGCACGCGGGTGCCCACCCGCCAAAATAATATCGCCGGATTGTGCGGTGGTTCCGGCCGGGGCGAAGCCGACACTCACCCACTGCTCGGTGGCCGGACTGTTGATCGTCGCCGATATAATTTGATTCGCCCGCAGTGCGGTCGAACGCAATGGGGCGCTGTCGGACTTGGTCCACGGCGCAGCGGTGCCCGTCGAGAACAGACCGGCAGGGATGGAGGCGAAATTTCCCGGCACGACGTAAACACCTTCGGGCAAATAGATGTCCACGACGGTCGCGGACTGCCACACGCCGGCAACCTGCGTTTGAATCGCGATGTAGCGCAAAAACCGCGATGGATCGGCGGTGTTGGCCGGATCGATGTTGATCAGCAGGCGTGTCCCGCCGCCATCCGCCTGCGCCTTCGTGCGGGCGGCGGAGACGAGATTCGCGAGGACGGCCTGGGCGGATTGTAACGCGGCGGATTTTCCGCCACCGCCGAGTCCACCAAGCAAGACGAGCGATAGCGCGGCAATGAGACCGATGACAACAAGCAGTTCGAAAAGGGTGAAGCCGCGACGGTGGCGCGGAAATGGCAAGGGAGGAATGCGAAGCTCAACATCGCGGCATAAAGCCGCTCCTACATTTCGGAATCGCTGGCCGCTGACTACCGATAGCTGGTTTGCTTTTCTCATTTCCAACTGTAGATGAAACCCGGGTTCGCTATCGTGGCTCCGGGAGCGGGCGCGTAAAAGATAACTCCGGCACGGATGCCGGTGGCTGGAAAATCGTCGGAGGACGGACTCAGGCCGTTGACCGTTGGCAACGCGCTGCCAAAGTCGGCGGCGTTGATCACGCCGTCGAGATTGGCATCCACGAGCACGGCGATCTCGGTGTTGCCGAAAGCATCACGGAGCAGATTGGGCGCAACGGAATCCGCCGTGGTGAAATCGGATTCAGTGAAGGAGTGGAATTTGATGAGCTTCCGGTTCTGCGCCTCGGGATACTGGCTGTTCGTGCCGGAGGTGTAGGCCGGAAGGGCCGAACCGTCGCGGCGACGTGCGGCCAGAATATCCTGGAAGAGATGCAACGTGGTTGGATCGGTGCTTTGGCCGGGGGGATTCACGAGATGGGAGCTATGCAGGGCCGGATAACAGCCATATTCGTTGCGGAACAATTCGATGGCGGCAGCCCATTGCGCGAACTGGACGCGGGTCTTGGCGCGATTGGCGGATTGGCGCGCGGCACTCAGGCCCGGAAACAATAGCGCCGCCAAAATTCCGATGACGGCGATTACGGAGAGAAGTTCGAGCAGGGTGAAGGCGCGCCGTTGGCGTGCAAGTGACAAAGAACAAGTATCAAGTGCCGTGGGTCGAATGGCGCTAGTCGAGAGGTGGAGCGCGCTGCCCGCAACGCGCTTTGGCGTATTCGGGTTTGTGGCATGAGTCTCCCGTGCCACCAAGCTGGTTGTTTTTTTCATAATTTCACCGGTTCGCGCAGAGGTTGTCGGCATTCTCAGGCGGGGCGGGATCGATGAAACCTCCCGTCAACAGCGTCGGCGAATCCGCGCCATCAGGACCAATGGAATAGAGGACGAAGCCGGGATTCGTCCATGGCGTCTGCGATTTGTAGGCGTAAATGTACGGCTGATCCCACGGATCGATCAGCACGGCGGAGTTGTTGGCGAACGGATCGAGCGAGCCTGCGGTCGTGAATTTTGACGTCTCGATCAAGGCGCGGCCGGCGAGTTCGTGATTCAGAGGGCCGCGCCGGCCGAGCAGGGATTGCAGCAATCGCGCCTCGTCATCGGTCTGAGGGAAGTCGCCGTAATTGCGCCGATAGGCCTCGAGCGCGGCGGCAAGCACGATGAGCTCGCTTTTTGCGCGGGCAATTTTTCCGGATTCAATCACACGCCGTCCCACCCCGAGCACGAGGCCGGCAAGTATCGCAATGATCGCGAGCACGGCAAGCAACTCGAGCAGGGTGAAACCTGTCCGGTTGGTAATGGCCCCTGCGGGAGCCGGAAACATTTAGCCTGGTTGCGTTTTCAATCTTCGGTTTGCAAGGCGGCGATCACGGAAAAGTCTTCGAGCGTGGTGGTGTCGCCCTTGATGCTGCCGCTCGTGGCGAGTTCCTTGAGGAGGCGACGCATGATTTTTCCCGAGCGGGTCTTGGGCAGACTTGCGGCGAAACGCACCTGGTCGGGCTTGGCCAGCGAACCGATTTCCTTCCCGACGTGGGCGCGCAGGGCTTCCTTGAGCTCTTCACTGGCGGTGTGCGTGGACTTGAGCGTCACGAAGACCACCAGCGACTGGCCCTTGAGTTCGTCGGGCCGACCGACCGCAGCGGCCTCGGCGACGGAAGGATGAGATACGAGCGCACTTTCAATCTCGGCGGTGCCGATGCGGTGGCCGGAAACATTGAGCACGTCGTCGATACGACCGACGATCCAGAAGTAGCCGTCTTTGTCCTGCCGGGCGCCGTCGCCGGTGAAGTAGTAATGCGGATGCTTCGGGAATTCGCTGAAGTAGGCTTTCTTGAAACGTTCGTCGTCGCCCCAGAGGGTGCGCAGCATGGAGGGCCAGGGCTGGGTGATGACGAGTTTGCCGCCGCTGTTGCGCGGCGCTTCCTCGCCGTCGGAATCCACGACCATCGCCTTGACGCCGAAAAACGGCAGCGTGGCGGAGCCGGGTTTTGTCGGAATGACGCCGGGAATCGGTGTGATCATGATCGAGCCGGTCTCCGTCTGCCACCAGGTGTCGACAATCGGACAGCGTTTCTTGCCGATCATCTGATGATACCACATCCAAGCCTCGGGATTGATCGGCTCGCCCACGGAGCCGAGCAGACGGAGCGAATCAAGGCGGTGGCGCAGCACGTAGTTGTCACCCCAGCGCATGAAGGCGCGGATGGCGGTCGGCGCGGTGTAGAGAATCGTGATGCCATGTCGGTCGATCATCTGCCAGAGCCGGTCGGGCTCGGGCTGGTTGGGCGCTCCTTCGTAGAGGAAAATTGTCGAGGCGTTCGAAAGCAGACCGTAGACAACGTAGCTGTGGCCGGTGATCCAGCCGATGTCGGCGGTGCAGAAATAGCGGTCACTGTCCTTGAGATCGAAAACGTAGTGGGAACTCAGCTTCGCGCCGAGCAGGTAACCGGCGGAGGTGTGGAGCACGCCCTTGGGTTTGCCGGTGGAACCGCTGGTATAGAGAATGAAGAGCGGGTGCTCGGCATCGAAAGCTTTCGCGGCATGCTTGTTGGGCGCGCCTTCCCAAGCCTCACGCCACCAAGTGTCGCGACCTTCCTTCATCGTGATCGGATTGCCGCAGCGTTTCACGACCAGCACCGAGTGCACGCAAGGCGCGCCTTCGAGGGCTTTGTCGACATTGGCTTTGAGTTCGATGACCTTGCCGCGTCGCCAGCCACCGTCGGCGGTGATGACGAGTTTCGCCTGGCAATCGTTGATCCGATCCTTGATCGCCTCGGCGCTGAAGCCGCCAAATATCACCGTATGCACCGCACCGACGCGCGCGCAGGCCAGCATCGCGATGACCGCCTCGGGAATCATCGGCAGATAAATCGCGATGCGATCACCGGCCTTGATGCCCATATTTTCCAAAATATGTGCCATCCGGCAGACGTGGAAATACAATTGCCGGTAAGTGATTGTGCGAACATCACCGGGCTCGCCTTCAAAAATTAAGGCGGCCTTGTTTTCGCGCACCGTGCCGAGATGCCGATCAAGACAGTTTTCCGATACATTTAACTTGCCACCCAAGAACCACTTGGCATGCGGCGCCTTCCATTGCAAAACCTGCTTGAATGGCTTGCGCCAGACAATGAGCTCATTCGCCTGTTTTGCCCAAAATTTTTCTGGAGCGTTGACAGACTCCGCATGGAGCCTACGGTAGGCGGCGTAGCTGCCAAGATTTGCTTGGCCCGTGAAATCGGCCGAGGGTTTGAATACTCTGCTCTCCCGAGACACTGAGGTTATCGTTTGGTCTGTCACTGGTACTCCTAAATTGGGGTTGGAATTGAGAAGGTTCCATCAATGCCGCCGACAGATTCAACGGTCAAGTCTCGGCAGCTCGATAAATAAATTTTTGTATGGAAAATGATAATCCGCCTGCGGCCACCCCGGCCGTCCCGGCTCCCGCTCCCACCCCTGCTCCGGTTACCGCGCAGCCCCCGGCCCAACCGGACAATTCCGTTCGTGTCGAAGGTGTCCTCGACATCGACAACAGCCGCAACGGCTCGTTACTCGATCTCAACCGCTTCGGCCGGAACCGCCCAACCGATCCATTCGTCCCACGTGAATTGATCCGCCGCTTCAAGCTCCAACAAGGCAATCTCATCACGGCGCTGGCCACGCCAGACGGTCGTTTCCCAAATCCGAAGGTGCGTTTCATCGAGAAAGTGGACGGCATGGATATCGAGGCCCGCCGCCGCATGATTGATTTCCCCAATCTCCTCACGATCACACCCAACGAGCAGATCAAGCTCGAGATGAAGGACGGTCGCATGACCAACCGCGTGATCGACCTCCTCTGCCCGATCGGCAAAGGCACCCGCGGCCTCGTCGTCGCCCCGCCCCGCACCGGCAAAACCACATTTCTCCGCGACATCGCGCTTGGCGTGCTGCAAAATCACCCGGAATGCCACGTCATGATTCTGCTCGTGGACGAGCGTCCTGAGGAAGTCACCGATTTCAAACGCAGCGTGCCCGCCGAAGTCTGGGCCTCCTCCAACGATGATCCGGTCGAGAATCATCTGCGCGTCTCCGATCTCTGCATTGAACGCGCCAAGCGCCTCGTCGAGGCCGGCAAGGATGTCGTGCTGCTGCTCGACTCCCTCACCCGTCTCGCCCGCGCGCACAACACCGCCAAAAATTCCGGCCGCACCGGCACCGGCGGTCTCGATGTCCGCGCCCTCGAGAAACCCCGCCAGCTCTTCGCCTCCGCCCGCAACACCGAAGACGGCGGCTCCCTTACCATCATCGCCTCCATTCTCGTCGAGACCGGCTCGCGCATGGACGATGTGATCTTTCAGGAGTTCAAGGGCACGGGCAACATGGAGCTCGTCCTCGACCGCAAGGCCGCCG